>NZ_CP117025.1:1877500-2177500 GCF_028551275.1 Sphingomonas hankookensis | reverse complement strand
CATGATATGGCGATCGACCTCGGCACCGCCAATACGGTGGTGTACCTGCGGGGTCGCGGTGTCGTGCTGAACGAACCGTCGGTAGTGGCGGTCGAGACGCTGAACGGGGTCAAGCGGGTGAAGGCGGTCGGCGACGACGCCAAGCTGATGATGGGCAAGACCCCCGGCTCGATTGAGGCGATCCGCCCGATGCGCGACGGCGTCATCGCCGACCTCGACGTCGCCGAACAGATGATCAAGCACTTCATCCAGAAGGTGCATGGCCAGCGCCGCTTCATCCGCTGGCCGCAGATCGTGATCTGCGTGCCCTCGGGCTCGACCAGCGTCGAACGCCGCGCGATCCGTGACGCAGCCTCGAACGCCGGCGCATCGCAGGTCTGGCTGATCGAGGAACCGATGGCGGCCGCGATCGGTGCCGACATGCCGGTGACCGAACCGATCGGGTCGATGGTCGTCGACATCGGCGGCGGCACGACCGAAGTCGCCGTCCTGTCGCTGCGCGGCCTCGCCTATTCGACCTCGGTCCGGGTCGGCGGCGACAAGATGGACGAAGCGATCGTCAGCTATGTCCGCCGCAACCACAACCTGCTGATCGGCGAAGCCACGGCCGAGCGCATCAAGCAGGAAGTCGGCACGGCAAAGCCGCCGGCCGACGGCATCGGCACGCTGATCTACGTCAAGGGTCGCGACCTCGTGAACGGGGTGCCGAAGGAAATCCAGATCAACCAGGGCCAGATCGCCGAGGCGCTGTCCGAACCGGTCGCCGCGATCGTCGAGGGCGTCCGCATCGCGCTGGAAAACACCGCCCCCGAACTGGCCGCAGACATCGTCGACCAGGGTATCGTGCTGACCGGCGGCGGCGCGCTGCTGCAGGGTATCGACGAAGTGCTCCGCGACGAAACCGGCCTGCCGGTGACGGTCGCCGAAGACCCGCTGACCTGCGTCGCGCTCGGCACCGGTCGCGCGCTGGAGGATCCGATCTACAAGGGCGTCCTGCTCGCCGTCTGACATAGGGATTGGGGGGCATGGCGCCGCCACGCAACCACCGTCCGGGCTTTTCGCGGCGGGCGCAATATACGGTGTTCGCCGGGTACGTGCTGGCGGCAAGCGGCGCGCTCGTCGGGGCGGTCCTGCTGCTGATCTCGATCATCGATCCCCGCGCCTTCTCCGCGCTGCGCGGGGCGATGCGGGAGGCGACGACCCCGATTTCCTCAGGCGCCGACTGGGTGTGGGACGGAGTGGCATCGGTGCCCGCAGGGATCGGCGACTATTTCGGCGCGGTGTCGGAGAACCGCCGTCTGCGCGCGCGGGAGGAGGCGACCCGCCGCTACCTGATGCAGGCGCGGCTGCTGAACCGCGAAAACGCCCGGCTGCGCACGCTCCTCGCCTTGCGCGACCGGTCGGCCGCTCCGGTGATTACCGCCCGTCTGGTCAACAGTTCGGCCAGCAGCACCCGCCGCTTCGCGACGCTTAACGCGGGGTCGCGACAGGGCGTGATGCGCGGACAGCCGGTGCGCGGACCCAACGGCCTGATCGGGCGCATCGTCGAAACCAGCCCCAACACCGCCAGCGTGCTGCTGATCATCGATCCCGAAAGCATCGTGCCGGTGCGTCGCACGCGCGACGGACTGTCGGCGATCGTCGCCGGCGTCGGCAACGGCATGGTCGAGGTCCGCACCGCCGGCGTCGTCAACGCGCCGCTGCTCGCCGGCGATGTCTTCGTCACCTCGGGCACCGGCGGCATCTATCCGCCGGGCGTGCCGGTCGCCCGCGTCTCGCGCAGCCAGCGCGATGTGGCACCCGCCCGTGTGTTCGCCGAACCCGACGGGCTGGATTTCGCACTGGTCGAGCGCGCGTTCCTGCCCGCACCGGTTCCCCGCCCGACCCCTAGCGCCACGCCGACCCCGACGCCCGCCGCCGAATGAAGCTGCTCGGCCCCGACGACGGTCGCGCCGAACGCGTGCTCACGCGCAAGGCGGTCGCGAGCATCCTCGCCGGTTCGCTCGTCACGCTGTTGCCGGTCGTCGCCACCGTGCCGTTCCTGCCGCCCTTCGGCCTGTTGATGTTCCTCGGCTGGCGGCTGCTTCGACCGGGCGCGCTGCCCGTCTGGGCGGCAGCACCGCTCGGCCTGTTCGACGACCTGGTGAGCGGCCAGCCGCTGGGCAGTGCGGTGCTGTTGTGGCAGCTTTGCTCGTTGATGCTCGATCTGGTCGATACCCGTCTCGTTACCCGCGATTTCTGGCAGGACTGGCTGCTCGCCGGCGGGTCGATCGCCCTCTGCCTCGTCGCCGGCCGAGCTTTTGCCACCCGGCTGTCGGCGCAGGTCGATACCGTGCTTTTGTTTCAGATCGTCGTATCGATAGCGTTGTTCCCGGCCGCCACAAGGCTATGTACCGCACTTGGTGGTAGCGAGGATGAATGAGCAGGATCGTCACCGAGGCCGCACAGGCTTTCAGCTTTTCCAGGCGCGCGATGGTGCTGGGCGGGGCGCAGGTGGCGGTGGGCGTCGTGCTGGCGGGGCGGATGGCATGGCTGTCGGTCGCCGAGAACGAGCGCTATAACCTCCTCGCCGAAAGCAACCGCGTCAACCTGACCATGATCCCGCCCCGCCGTGGGTGGATCATCGATCGCCACGGCGCGCCGATCGCCAACAATCGCACCGATTTCCGGGTCGACCTGATCCCCGACCGGCTGGAGGATCGCGACCGGGTGCTCGGCGAACTGCGGCAGTTGCTGGCACTGACGCCGGAGGACATGGCCCGCATCCAGACCGACCTGAAGCGCGCCGGCAACTTCACCCCGGTCCAGGTCGCCGAGAATCTCGACTGGGAACGCTTCGCGGCGGTCAGCGTCCGCCTGCCCGAACTCCCCGGCGTCCAGCCTACCCGCGGTTTTTCGCGCAGCTATCCACCGGGCGCCGCGGTCGCGCATATCACCGGCTATGTCGGCGCTGCGACCGCCGAACAGTTCAAGGAAACCCGCGACCCGTTGATGGTCACACCGGGTTTCAAACTCGGCAAGGATGGCCTTGAAAAGACGCTGGAATCGCAGCTTCGCGGGACGGCGGGCGCCAAGCGCGTCGAGGTGACGGCGCGCGGCCAGATCGTGCGCGAACTCGACACGCGGCCCGACAAGCAGGGTAAGAATGTCCGCCTGACCATCGATCTCGGGCTACAGGAATATGCCGCCCGCCGGCTGGGGCCGAACTCCGGCTCGGCGGTGGTGATGGACGCGGTTACCGGCGACGTGCTGGCGATGGTGTCGATGCCCGCCTACGACCCCAACAGTTTTTCGGACGGGATCGGCCGGCTCGAATGGAAGATGCTGTCGGGCGACGACCATATCCCGCTGATGAACAAGACGCTGCAGGGGCTGTATCCGCCCGGATCGACGGTCAAGCCGATGCACGGCCTTGCCATCATGAAGGCCGGCGTCGATCCTCACCGCCGCGTCACCTGTTCGGGCGTGTTGCAGGTCGGCACCGGCCGCTTCCACTGCCACAAGCGTGGTGGCCATGGCCCGCTCGACCTGATCGGGGCGGTAGCACAGAGTTGCGATATCTATTTCTACACCATGGCCCGCGAACTGGGCTACGACGCGTTCGCGACCACCGTGCGACAGATGGGACTGGGGCAGAAATTCGAGCTTCCGTTCCAGTCGCAACGTTATGGCACCGTGCCAGACAGCGCGTGGAAGCTGCGGAAATATAAGCAGAAATGGACCGTCGCCGACTCGGTCAACGCGTCGATCGGGCAAGGCTATGTCCTGAGCAACCCGCTGCAGCTGGCGGTGATGGCTGCGCGACTGGCGCAGGGGCGCGAGGTCGTGCCGCGCCTGCTGCTCGATACCGCCCATAAGCCGGCGCCCTCGATGGGGATCGATCCGGAAATGCTGGCGACGGTGCACCGAGCGACCTGGGCGGTGGTCAATGGCGGCGGCACCGCCGGCCGATCGCGCTTTCAGGGGCTGCCGGAGGGCATCCAGCTGGCCGGCAAGACCGGCACCGCGCAGGTGCGTCGCATTACCATGGCGGAGCGTCGCACCGGTGTGCTGGGTGATAGCGCGATCCCGTTCCGGATGCGCGACCACTCGCTGTTCATCGGCTACGCCCCCGCCGCCGCGCCGCGCTACGCCGTATCGGTCGTGCTGGAGCATTCCGGCCATATCTATACCGCCGCGCCGATCGCCAGCGACATTCTCTCATGGCTGTTCGACCGTGACAAGGCGATGGCCCGGCTCGAACCGCTGGAGCGCGAATGGGGCGGCGACGTCCAGACCCGGATGGCGGCACAGTGGAAGGCGTTCGAGGCCGAACAGACCGCACCGGTCACCACCGTTCCCGCGACACCGGCCGATGTCGAGGGCGCGACGACCAACGTCGTCGACACCGCCGCCAACCAGAGCGCCCCCGACACCGCGGTGGCCCAATCCAACGTGACTGAACGGACCGAATGAAGCGCATCAACCAGACGACCTCGCACGGGCTGGGCTTCGTTCCGGCACCATTGGCGAAGCTGCCGTGGCGCGTCCTGTTCCTGTTGCTGGCGATCGGCGGGTTCGGGCTGGTCGTCCTCTTCTCGGCGGCTGGCGGCAGCGTACAGCCCTGGGCGTCGCGACAGGGGCTGGCCTTCGCCATCTTCCTGTTGGCGGCCATCGGCATTTCCCGCATCCGCATGAGCTTCTGGCAGGGGATCGCCCTGCCCGCCTATGCCGTCATCACCGTGATGCTGGTGCTGGTCGAACTGGTCGGCGCGGTGAAGGGCGGGTCGCAGCGCTGGCTCGACCTCGGCTTCATCCGGGTACAGCCATCGGAATTCATGAAGCCCGCCATCGTGCTGGCTCTGGCACGCTTCTACGACCTGTTGCCGGCGGGTGAGATACGTCGCTTCGGTGCGGTGTGGCCGGCGGCGGCGATGCTGGGAATCCCGGTCGTGCTGGTCATGCTTCAGCCCGACCTCGGCACCGCGCTGATGATTACCGCAGGCGGCCTGACGGTGATGTTCCTCGCCGGCCTGCCGCTTCGACTGTTCGTCGGCGGTGCGCTGGGCGTCGCCATCGCCGCGCCGCTCGCCTTCAACTTCCTGCTGCACGAATATCAGAAGAACCGCGTGCTGATCTTCCTCAACCCCGAAAGCGACCCGCTCGGCACCGGCTATCATATCAGCCAGTCGAAGATCGCGATCGGGTCGGGCGGCATCTTTGGCAAGGGGTTCCTGAACGGCACGCAGAGCCATCTCGACTATCTGCCCGAGGGGCATACCGACTTCGTGTTCGCGACCATGGCGGAGGAATGGGGGCTGGTCGGCGGCGTGCTGCTCATCACCGCCTTCATCCTGCTGGTGCGCTGGGGCGTCGGCGTCGGCGTCCGCGCGGAGGGGCGTTTCTCGAAGCTGGTCGCGGGCGGGCTCGCTACGACGATCTTCTTCTATGTCGCGATCAATCTCGGCATGGTCATGGGGCTGGCTCCGGTCGTCGGCATCCCCCTGCCGCTGGTCAGCTATGGCGGATCGGCCCAGATGACGGTGCTCGGCTGCATCGGCATCCTGATGGCGATCGACCGGGAGAATCGTGATCGCGTCCGGTTCTGACGCTATTTTTCGGAAATCTGAAAAATAGGGTTTGCGTGGGGCCAAAGGTTCGCTAAAGGCGCCGCTCCAACGGCGGATCGGCCAGCCCGGCCCGCCCCATCGCCCAGGCGACGGACGCATAGCTCAGTTGGTAGAGCAGCTGACTCTTAATCAGCGGGTCCTTGGTTCGAGCCCAAGTGCGTCCACCACCTGTCCAGCGAATGGACGCATAGCTCAGTTGGTAGAGCAGCTGACTCTTAATCAGCGGGTCCTTGGTTCGAGCCCAAGTGCGTCCACCATTCTCCCCAGACCGGCCGGAAGGGTCCTCCCCATCGTAGCAGAACGCCTGGCGCGTTTCGGCCGATCCTGCGCTCGACGCAGTGGCATTCACCCGTTGCGGCGCTGTTCCTGATCGAAGACGCCATATCGTCGTCACCCTGGGCTTGACCCGGGGTCCCGCTTCCTCGCCGATCGCCACAAGTCGGGACCGCCGATCACCTCCGCGGTGGTGAAGCGATCTGGTGGCCCGCTCCCGATCCCGTTCGCCCAGCACCCTACCGCGCGCAAACAAGAAGGCGGCAGACCACCTGGACCGCCGCCTTCTCTCCGTTCACGCAAACGACCGGCGCGCTCACACGCGCCGGCTGCTACCCATCAGAAGCGCACCTTCACCGTACCGCGATACGACTGGTTGCGGATGTCGCGTTCGATCGTCGTGTCGGCCGCGACCGAGAATTCGACCTTGTCGCTGCCGAACGCGAAGCCGCCGCCGATCTCACCCCATTCATCGTCGCGGCTGGGCAGCGCGAACGCCACGCTCGGCCCGATGCCGTTCGCGAAGTTCGCGGTGAAGAACGCCGCGCGATCCTCGAACTCCCGGACATAATAGGCCGAGGCGAACGGACGGAAGCCGCCGAACGCTCCGTCGAGCACCGCACCGGCGCGGCCTTGGAGGCTGGTGTAGTTGTCTGCATCGTAGCGCAGCGCCGGACCGCCGCCGGTTTCGACCGTCGGGGTGAAGCCCAGCTGGCTGGCACGAACCGCAACGCGCGGGCCGATGTGCAGCTGGTCGGTGCCGAACAGATAGCCCGCGCCGACTTCCGCCGACAGCGCCAGCGCATTGTCGCGGGCGCGCAGCGTGAAGGGCGTGGTGCCCAGCGTCACGTTACGGCTGGTGCGCGCCTGATAGACGCCCGCACCGAACTGCGCATCGACGGTGACGCCCATCGGCGCCTGCACCTTGCCGTACAGCGTCCCCTGGATCAGCTCGCCGCGCGCCTGCTGGCCAAAGCGCTGCTGCCCGTCGACATCGCTGTACGACAGGCCGAAGCCGAGCACGGCGGTATCCGACAGCGCCTTTTCGACGCCGCCCGCGATGTAGAAGCCGTCGAACTCGTCGCGACCCGATGCCGGGTTCGTGCCCGGCATCCCCGGCGAACTGCCGCGGATATAGCCGCCCGCGAGGAACGCACTGGCATCGTCGGGCAGCACGCCCTCGCGGATCGAGGTGACCGACGCATCGGTCTGTGCCGCGACGCCCATGGTCGGGGCCATCACTGCCCCCACCACCACATCGCTCGGCCGCCCCATCACCGCCAGCGTGCCACCCAGCGGCTGCGCCGGATCGATCGCCGCCAGCCGTTCGCGATAGAAGCGGGCGACATTGTCCATCGCCACCGTGCCGATCGCGCGCTTGGTCGTCTCGCTACGCGGGGCAAGACCCTCCAGCGACGCCTGGATCCCGGCCTGGCTCTGCAGGTCGAGAATGCCGTAAGCGCCCGCCACCGCCGCATAGTTGCTGCGGTTCTGGTCGAGCAGTTGGGCATAGGCGGTCTGGATCGGCGTCTGCGCGACGACGCTCGCATAGCTGCCGGCATCGATCCGCGCGGTCACGCTGTTGGCGGTGTAGCTCAGCACCGGCCGCAGGATCGCGCTAAGCGCCCCCGGCTGGGCAAAGCGGCCACGGATTTCGCCGGCGGCGGTCAGGATCGTGTAGCTGTCGTTATAGCGGATCGTGCTGCCCGCCACCGGATTGAACAGCACCGATCCGCCGATGCTAGCCAGCCCGTCGGTGGTGCCGTTGCGGACCAGTGCGATCCTGTCCGACGCGCCATTGTTGCCGATGTCGATCGCCAGCTGCGTGCCCGACGCCAGGATCAGGTTGCCGCCGATGGTCAGCGTGCCGATCGTCCCGATCGTGCCCGGCGCGATCGTGCCGCTGACACTCGTTAGGAAGCGCGAATCGACCCGGCCCGAACCGCTGAGCAACCCGCCCAGCAGGAAATAATCCCCGCCGGTCGCCACGCGGCCGTCGACGATGGTCTGGCCGTTCAGCTGGTTGATCTCGATCAGGCTGGTGAGCGAGCCGGTGCTGGTGACGTTCAACCGCGCCTGGCTGTTGGCGATCGACAGGCGGTCGATGGTGACGCTGGTATCGAGCGTCGTGGTACCCGCCGCGCCGAGCGTCACGTCGAAATAGCGTCCGACGATGCCCGACGCCTTTACCGGGTTCGTGTTGTTGGGGACGAAGTTGGTCGCACCCGGCAGGCCGTTGGCCAAAGTCGCGGCGGCACGCGCCACCGCGGCGGGACCGCGGTCGACCGGGTCCTGCGCGACCGCCACGCCGTTCTGGTAATAGATGCCGGTCGCCAAATCCTTGCAGATCGAGCTCGACGCGCTTTCGAAGCACAGCTGCCCGAAATCGCCGCCCGATCCGGCCTCACCCTGGCCCGCGGTGGTCGGCACGCCGTTCACCAGCTTGCCGTTCTGGATCACCTGATAGCTCGGGTCGAGCTCGGTCTGCCAATGGGTCGCGTCGGTCCACTTCGCATCGCCCGCCTTCGCGCTGACATAGCGGTAGGGGTTCGAGGCGACGATATAGTCCCAATAGAGATAGAGCGGCTGATAGAAGGACGTCGTGCCGTAGGACGACGACGGCTGCGCGGCATAATAGCGCGTGCCGCCCGAGAGTACGCCCAGCACGACCGGCTTGCTATACGTCTTGTCGAGGATCAGCGGACCACCCGAATCGCCGCCGGCGGTGATGCCTTCGTTCGGAAGCGCATTGTCCTTGAACAGGTTGAAGTCGAACCGGCTGGCCGACGCCGTGCCGCGACGCGGATCGTCGAGGTCGGTCATGTACAGGTTCTGGTTCAGCGTCCGCGCCGTGTCGCCATAGAGGAACAGGTCGACATCGCTGAGCGAGGTCAGCGCGCCGAGATAATTTTCCGCCACGCGACGACGATAATCGATCCCGCCGGTATCGCCGTTCAGCCCGGTACCGTTGCGGCCATAACCGGTGATGACGACATGATAGCCGGTGCCGGTGGCGTTGTTGATCGACGACGGCGCGGGCAGTGCCGAGAACAGCAGCGCCCATGCCGGGATACCGACCGCCGGCGTGTCGAGCGTCGCAATGGCGACGTCGGCCTGCAGGAAGCCGCGATTTTCGGGCTTCAGCGAGTCGGTCAGGTACGACACCTGATTGACGTTGAACATCGCATTGGCGGGGGTCGACCGGAACGCGGTCACGCCGGTCGTGGGATTACCGAACAGCCAGTCGCGCACGCCCTGCAGGTTATCGGCCTTGAAACCGAACGCCATCTGCTTGTTGCCGGTTTCGGTGCCATAGGCGCTGGCCGGACTGGTGTTCATGCAGTGCGCCGCCAGGATCACCATGCGCGGGTTGACCAGCGTGCCGGTGCACAGGCTCAGGCTGCCGCCGCCCTGATTGATGAACATCTGCCCGACGCCGGTGATGTCGTTCGGGTCGCGTGCCGTCGTGGGCGTGCCCGGCGGGTTGATGACGACCTGCGGCTCGTCGACCGACGACCCGCCCGGCATCACACCACCCGGCGCAATGCCCAGCGGAGCGACACTGACCGGCGCGCTGCCGATCGGAGCAACGCTCACCGGTGCGGCGGAGATCGTGCCGGCATGCGGTGCATGGACGGACTCCGTCGGACGCTCCTGCGCCTGTGCCTGCACGGCGAACGGCATCACCGATGTCAGCAACGCGCAACGAGCCATCCGGCGGAAAGCCGCCGATCGACGCTGTACCATGTAAATCCCCCTATACTTCGAACGGCCCGGAAAACGCCGTGATTGCGGCATCCTATGCTTTGTCGGGGGGCTGTCAATTCATGCCGGGTCGTATCGATCATCAATAATCCGGAATGCGCAACCTGTTGCAAAGCGGCATCACGCGCCGTCCTGCCCGCGTGACCAAAAATTCATGTGGCGCTCACCGCCCGGCGCGGCCCGATCCCGTAACGCGGCCGGCACAGTCGTTATTGAGGTCGCCGCCACGTGAGCAAGCCCATCTTCTTCGATCCCACCGGCCGGCGCGGCATCTGGGCGAGGCGCGGGGTCGCGCTGCTGATCCTGGCGGTCGTGCTGGCGGCGATCGCCTTTGCGACGACACTCGTACTGACGCCGCGCACGCTCGGCATGCCCCTGCCCTTCGCGCGGCGGCATGGCGAAGCCTTCGCGCCGCGCAACGACGGGTTGGCGAACCATCGCCGCTGGCTGCCCCGCACCAGCGCGCCGACGCCGGGATCGCCGCTGACCATCGGCTTCTACGTCCCCGACACCGCCGGCGGGCTGTCGTCGCTCCAGCGGCACATGACCGGCCTCGACTGGGTCGTGCCGGCCTTCGTCACCGTCGTCGGGCAGCAGGTCCATGCGATCGACGATCCACGCCTGACACAGCTCATGGCCGCCACGCGCCACGCGCCGAAGGTGCTGCCGATGGTGCAGAACCTGACCGACGAAAACTGGGACGGCGCAGGGGCCGCAAAGATGCTGGCCGATCCGCAGGCCCGCGCGGCTTTGGTGGCGCAGCTGGCCGGCTATGCGCAGGCGCATCACGCCGCCGGTCTGGTCATGGACTATGAAAGCCTGCCCGCCGCAGCGGTCGCCCGCTATCCCGCCTTCCTCGCGCAGCTCCACGCCGCCCTGCCCAAGGGCGCGATCCTCGCCGTCACCGCGCCGGCGGGCGATCCCGAATGGCGACTGGCCGATATCGCCCGCGCCACCGACCGGGTGATCCTGATGGCCTATGACGAACATTGGGAAAGCGGCACCCCCGGCCCCATCGCGTCGCAACCCTGGTTCGTCGATCAGGTCGAACAGGCCATTCGCCAGGTCGGTCGCGACAAGCTGGTCGTGGCGCTCGGCAGCTATGCCTATGACTGGCACGATGGCGGCGCCGATGCGCTCTCGATCGAGGAAGCCTGGCTCGCCGCGCACGACTCATCGGCCCCGGTCGGCTTCGACCGGTCGAGCGGCAATGCCGGCTTCACCTATGACGACGAACGCGGCAGCCGCCATCAGCTGTGGATGCTCGACGCCGCGACCAGCTGGAACGAACTGGCGGCGCTGCGTCGGTTGGGGCTGGACGATGTCGCGCTGTGGCGACTGGGCAGCGAGGATGCCGGCATCTGGAACGATTTCGCCGCCTTCCGCACCGCCGGGCGCGTGCCGCGGCTCGGCCGCCTGCGAAGCGCGGTCAATGTCGATGTCGAGGGATCGGGCGAAGTGCTGCGCATCACCAGCCGCCCGACGGATGGCCACCGCCTGCTGCAATTCGACCGCGACGGCATGATCGCCGACGAACGCTACACCGCGCTCCCTACCCCCTATGTCGTGCAGCGCACCGGCAGCGCCGATCCGAAGGCGATCGCGCTGACCTTCGACGACGGCCCCGACGCTACGTGGACGCCGCCGATCCTCGACGCGCTGGAAAAGGCCGGGGTGCCCGCCACCTTCTTCGTCGTCGGCGAAAACGCGCTCGAACATCCGGCGCTGTTGCAGCGGATCGTGGCCGATGGCGACGAGATCGGCAACCACAGCTACACCCACCCCAACCTCGCCACGACCGGCGAACGCACGACCAAGCTGGAGCTGAATGCCACCCAGCGGCTGATTCAGGCCTATACCGGCCGGTCGACCACGCTGTTCCGCGCGCCTTATTTCGGCGATGCCGAACCGACGACGATGGACGAAATCGCACCCGCGCTGCTGGCGCAGGACCTCGGCTACACCGTCGTCGGGCTGCACGTCGATCCCAACGACTGGCAGCGGCCGGGCACCGACGCGATCGTGCGGCAGGTGGTGGAGCAGGTCGAGGACGCCAGCGCCGACAGTTCGCGCAACGTCGTGCTGCTGCACGATGGCGGCGGCGACCGGCAGCAGACGGTCGATGCCCTGCCGCAAATCATCGCGATCCTGAAGGCGAAGGGCTATCACTTCGTCACCGCATCGCAGCTGGTCGGCGTGCCGCGCGCCGTCGCGATGCCGGCGGTGACCGGACGCGACCTCGCGGCGGTCCGCACCGATGTCGCCATCTTCATCGTGCTGGCGGCGATTGCGGTCGGCCTCGCCTGGCTGTTCTACCTCGCCATCGGTCTCGGCATGGCGCGCGCGGTGCTGATGGCGGCGCTGGCATGGTTCCAGTCGCGGCGGACGCGCCCGACCCCGCCCGACTATCATCCCAGCGTCTCGGTCATCATCCCGGCATATAATGAGGAGCGGGTAATCGCCGATTCGGTCGCGCGGGTGCTGGCCAGCGACTATCCGGGGCTGCAGGTGATCGTCGCCGATGACGGGTCGAAGGACGCCACCAGCGCCGTCGTGCGCGACCGCTTCGCCCGCGATCCGCGCGTCACGCTGCTGACGCTCGCCAATGGCGGCAAGGCGGCGGCGCTGAACCGCGCGCTGTTGCAGGCGGAGGGCGAGGTGATCATCGCATTGGACGCCGATACCCAGTTCGAACCGACGACCATCGCCCGGCTGGCGCGCTGGTTCGCCGATCCGAAGCTGGGGGCGGTCGCGGGCGATGCGCGGGTCGGCAACCGGGTGAACCTCGTCACCCGCTGGCAGGCGGTCGAATATATCACCGCGCAGAATCTCGAACGCCGCGCACTCGCCGGGTTCGATGCGATGACGGTGGTGCCCGGCGCGGTCGGTGCCTGGCGGCGCGCGGCACTGGATGCGGTCGGCGGCTATCCGGAGGACACGCTGGCCGAGGATCAGGACCTGACCATCGCCATCCAGCGCGCCGGCTGGCGCGTCACCTACGACCCGCGCGCCGTCGCGTGGACCGAAGCGCCCGAGAGCTTCAAGGCGCTCGCCAAGCAGCGCTATCGCTGGGCGTTCGGCACGCTGCAATGCCTGTGGAAGCATCGCCGCGTGCTGCTGACCGGCAAGCCCGCTGGCCTCGCCCGGATCGGCCTGCCCCAGGCATGGCTGTTCCAGATCTTCTTCGCCGCCATCTCGCCGCTGATCGACCTCGCGCTGATCCTGTCGATCGTCGGCACGGCCGTCCGCGTCGCGCAGCATGGCTGGGCACAGACCAGCGGCGATGTCGGGCAGATGGGCCTGTACTGGCTGTGCTTCACCGCGATCGACGTCTTCTGCGGCTGGATCGCCTATCGGCTCGACGGCAACAAGACGCGCTATCCCGCCCATCTGCTCGTCGCGCAGCGGCTGGTGTACCGGCAGATCATGTACTGGGTCGTGCTGCGCGCCATCGCCTCGGCGATCGGCGGGTTCGTGGTCGGATGGGGAAAGCTGGAGCGCAGCGGCCGGGTGGAGGCGGCGTGAGGTCAGAAGGGAATCTTCAGCCGCACCATCAGTCGTGGGATCGTGATCCCGCTGCCCAGCGCCGCGCTCTCACCCTCGACCGCGGCCTTGGCGTCACCAATCCGCACTTCCGCCCGCATCGGCTCTTCCGCCGCAGCGGGCGGGGCATTCAGGCGATAGCGGCGGCTGTCGCGCTCGCCGCACACGACGATCTCGCCGTCGTCTTCCGCCTTGCCGCATTTCGGTTCGGGCGACAGCGGCGTCAGGTCGATCCGCGCGGGCGGTTCGGTGCCCGCCTGCATCAACAGAAGCAACGCCCACATCGCCCGTCTCCTTCCGGTCAAGGAATGTTCCCGCGAAATACGGCACGGCAAAGGCAGCCCCTTGGAGCATCGACCGCCACCTTGCCCGAGTCCTCCCGGCATCCTAGCTGATAGCTCATGGTATTCGATCTGGGCCGGGCGATGCGCAAGAAGGCGGAGCATGAAACCGCGCGCCTGCTCGACTTCGAATTTCGCATGCGGGTCCGGGCCACCCGCATGCTGCTGTCACGCCTCGGCCTCGACGAAACCGTCGCTGCCTCGCTGGTGGCCACCATGGCGGAAGACGCCGCCCTCGCCCATGTCACGCAACTTGCCGGCACCGAAATCGACTCCGTGACCGCGTCCTATCGCGACTGCCTGACCATCGCCCATCGACAACTGGTCGCCGAACGCGGCGACCCGACCCCGCACCGCCTCGCCTGACCCTACACGGCGATCGTCATCCGCGCGACCAGCCCCGGCGCATTGTCGCCCAGCTCCAGCGTGCCGCCATGCAGATGCGCGACCGCCGCAACCAACGACAGGCCCAGGCCCGCCCCGCTTTCGGTCCGCGCCGCATCCAGTCGCCCGAAGCGCCGCAGCGCATCGTCGCGCCGGTCGGGTGGGATACCCGGACCATCGTCGGCAACGATGATCGCCACGCTGCCCTCCGCCTGCTCGACGCCGACCCGGATAACACCAGCGCCATATTTCAATGCGTTATCGACCATATTTGCCACCGCCTGTCCGATCATTTCGCGATTGGCGGGAACGGTCACACCGCCGCCATCCACGACGCGGATCGCCAGCCCGCGGTCCTCGGCCAGCGGTTCGAACATGTCGGCGACATCGGCGACCAGCGCGGACAGGTCGACCGGCTGGAACGCCTCCCGCCCGATGCCCGCCTCCGCCCGCGTGATGCGCAGCGCGGTGTCGAGCATCCCGAGCAACCGGTCGCCCTCATCCATCGCCCGCAGCACCGCGACCCGCCCCTCCTCGCTCTCCGCCGCCGCCAGCGCGCGTTCCAGCGTCGCGCGCAGCCGGGTCAGCGGGGAGCGCAGGTCATGCGCCAGCCCATCGGTCGCCAGCTTCAGCTCGCCGACCAGCATCGCGATCCGGTCGAGCATCGCATTGACCGACCGGCCCAGCGCCTCGAACGCGTCGTTGCCCCCGTCCAGCGCGACCCGCTGCGCCAGATCGCCCGCCGTCACCGCCGCCACCGTCTGTGCCGTCCGCCCGAGCCGCGCCGCGATCAGCCGCGCCGCCGCCCATCCGGCCAGGGCGGCCAGCAGCAGCGCGACGACCATCGCCGCGACCATCGCCGCCTCCATCGCGCCGACGAACGCCAGCTCGCCCTCGATCACATGGCCGGTCAGCAGCCGCGTCCCATCGGGCAGGACGGTGCCGATCACCCGCATCGCCTCCGGCTGGCTGCGCGCCACGCGAAAGATTTCGATGGTCGATGGCGGTCCGATCACGACATTCGGGGGCCATGCCGCCACATTGCCCGCCAGCACCCGCCCGTCGCGCCCGATCACCAGCACGACCGATTGCGGCCGGTCGCTCCGGTCCAGCCGCGCCTCGGCGACGCGCACCAGCCGGTCGACCCCGCCCGACGCCCATCCGTCCAGCAGCGTCGCGCGCAATCGCCCCGCCTCGTCGGTGGCATTGGCGGTCAGCTGCTTTTCGGTAATCGACCGGACCGTCAACAGCACGACCGCCGACCCGGCAATCTGCAACGCGAACACCAGCGCGGCAAAGCGCAGCGTCGCCGACCGGCTCCACCGGATCAGGCGTCGGCTCCCAGCTTATAGCCCGACCCGCGCACCGTATGCAGCAGCCGGCGTTCCTCACCCTCGTCGATCTTGCGCCGCAGCCGGCTGATATGCACGTCGGTCACGTTGCTGCCCGGATCGAAATGATAGTCCCACACGCCCTCCAGCAACATGGTGCGGGTCACCACCTGCCCGGCATGGCGCAGCAGATATTCGAGCAGCCGGAACTCGCGCGGTTGCAGGTCGATGACCCGCGTCCCCCGCCGCACCCGCCGGGCAAGCAGATCCATCTCCAGATCGTCGCAGACGAGCTTCGTCTCGACCGCCGGCCCGCCCGCCTGTTGCCGCCGGGTCAGCAGCCGGACGCGGGCGAGCAGTTCGGCGAACACGAACGGCTTGGTCAGATAGTCGTCGGCCCCCTGGGTCAGCCCGGCGACCCGGTCGTCGGGCGATCCCATGGCCGACAGGATCAGCACCGGCGTAGCGACCCCGGCGGCCCGCATCGCCGCGACCGCCGCCATGCCGTCCATCTGCGGCAGCATCCGGTCCATGACGATACAGTCGTAGCCGCCGTCAATGGCATGGAACAGCCCGTCGCGCCCGTTGGTGGCGCGATCGACGTTGAACCCGGCCTCGGTCAGCCCCTTGGCGATATAGCTGGCGGTTTGTTCATCGTCCTCGACGATCAGGATCTTCACCTTGGCCCTCCGTTGGTCGCCGCCATATCAGCGTGCGGCCCACGCCGTCACCCCTTGCCGCGACATGCAGGCGCGCGACGCCGTCGCCCTCCGCACGCAGCAGCATGTCCGGCGTCGGCGCGCCCGATCCGTCGACCCGGTCGATCACATCGCCGACGCGCAGCCCCGCTTGTGCAGAGGCGCCACCAGTCTCCAGGCTGGTGACGATCAACCCGTCCGGCGCCTGGGTAACGGACAGCGTCGCGCCGCCGGCCGTCACTGCGCTCCGCCCGCTGGCAAGGACGCTGGGTCCGACCAGGGCAAGGGCGACCAGACCGCTCAGCGCGATCCCGCGTACCGGCATTCCCGACCTGCGCCCGATCGCGTCCATCGCCACCTCCTTCGCCGCCACCCTGCGCCATGCCGGGCGTCCGGCGGATGGGCGGCACATGAAGATCGCGTCATCTTCGCACCTGCGAAGGTTGACATGCGCGCGGCGGCGTGGAGGAAGATGGCGCCCATGAAATCCCCGCGATCGCGCCCGTCCCGGCGCATCACCATCGTCGATGTCGCGCGCCATGCGGCGGTATCGACGAAAACCGTGTCCCGCGTGCTGAACGGCGAACCGCACGTCACCGATGCGGTGCGCGACCGGGTGCGCGAAGCGGTGCGCGTGCTCGACTATCACCCCAACATCATGGCGCAGGGGCTGGCGCGGCAACGCTCCTACCTGATCGGGCTGGTCTATGAAAATCCCTCGCCCAGCTATGGCGTCGACCTGCAGATGGGCGTGCTCGACCGGTTGCGCGGCGAACGCTACCGGCTGGTCGTGCTGCCGGTGCGTTCGGTCAACGACCATGCGGATGAGGTCGTCGGTCTGCTGCGCTCGGCCGCGATCGACGGCGTGGTGCTCGCCCCGCCGGCATCCGACAGCCGCCGCATCCTCGACGAACTGGTCGGGATCGGGATGCCGTTCGCCCGCATCTCGCCGACCCAGTTCGACGATATCGTGCCGGGCGTCGTCGTCGACGACGTGGTCGCCGCGGCCGAAGTCGCCGGCGCCGTCCTGGCGCAGGGCCATCGCCGCATCGGCATCATCAAGGGCGATCCGACCCATGCCGCCAGCAGCGCGCGCATGACCGGCTATGCCGACGCCTTCGCCGCCGCCGGCGCTCGGATCGATCCGACGCGGGTCATCGACGGCCTGTTCACCTTCGATTCGGGCTTTGCCGCCGCGCGGACCCTGCTCGACCGGCCCGACCGGCCGACCGCGATCCTTGCCCAGAACGACGACATGGCGGTCGGCGCGCTGATGGCCGCGCGCGAACTGGGCATCGACGTGCCGCGCGACCTGTCGATCGTCGGGTTCGATGATTCGGAAATCGCCCGCATCACCTGGCCGCGCATCACCACCATGCGCCAGCCGGTGTTCGACATGGCGGTCAGCGCGACGTCGTTGCTGCTCGATCAGCTGTCCGGCACGCCGGTCCCGGCGACCATCGCCCACGAACACCGCCTGATCCTGCGGGAATCGATCGCGCCTCCGCCGGTCGCTGGGGGGTAGCATCGCGGCACGACAGCCAATACAGCACGCTACAGCGATATGTCGGTCGGCCTGACCCGCATATCATCGAAGGAGAGGTCCGGGTCGTTCCGTCATCCACGGAACGGGGCCGCCAGGGTTTAAGGGAACCGGTAGATGACCGACGAGACACAGATGGTTGCAGCCCTCGACGCGCGGGTGCGCCGACGCGAGGAACGCCGGGACTTCTTCCGTGCCTTTGGCGCGGTGGCGGCGGTCGGCACCGGCCTCGCGCTGACCTCGTGCGGCGGCAACGACGACAACTCGCCCACCCCGACGCCCAGCGGCACGCCGACGCCGACCCCGACGCCGACCGCAACGAACAGCAGCGGTTTCACCGACCTCGACGTGCTGAACTTCGCGCTGAACCTCGAATATCTCGAAGCGCAATTCTATGCGTTCGCCGCCAACGGCACCGGCCTGGCTGCCACGCTGCTGACCGGCACCGGCACCGCCGGGACCGTGACCGGCGGCAAGAAGGCCAATCTGAGCGACCCGATCGTCGCCAACTATGCCCGCGAAATCGCACAGGACGAAGTGGCGCACGTCGAATTCCTGCGCAACGCGCTGGGCACCGGGGCAATCGCGATGCCGAACATCGACATCAGCGCGACCGCGACCAGCGCCTTTTCGAACGCCGCGCGTGCCGCCGGCCTGATCGGTCAGGGCGCGACGTTCGATCCCTATGAGAATGACGACAATTTCCTGCTCGCCGCCTTCCTGTTCGAGGATGTCGGCGTCACCGCCTATCGCGGCGCGATGGGCGGCATCGCCAACGCGCTGATCCGTCAGGCGGCGTCGGGCATCCTCGCCGCCGAATCCTATCACGCGGCGATGATCCGCTCGGCACTGTACATGCGCGGGCTGACCACCCCGACGCTGATCGATTCGACCGAAGCGATCTCGAAGGCGCGCGACGATCTCGACGGCGCCAGCGACATCGATCAGGGCGTGCGCCCGATCGAGGACCAGTCGAACATCATGCCGTTCGATTCCACCAACGGCCTCCCCTATGGCCGCACCACCGGACAGGTGCTCAACATCGCCTATCTGAACCGGAACGCCGTCACGACGGGCGGCTTCTTCCCCGCCGGTGTCAACGGCGCCATCAAGTCCAGCGCGGCGAACTGAGCCTTTCGGGAGCGACCCAGATGACCAACGAATCGATCCTGTCGGTGCTCGACACCAACGATAGCCGCCGCGCCGATCGCCGCGACTTCCTGCGCAGCGCGGGCAGCGTGTCGGCCGTCATGGCCGGCGCGTCGCTGCTCGCTGCCTGTGGCGGGAACAACAGCAACCCGGCCCCGACGCCCACCCCCACGCCGACTGCAACGACGTCGCCCACGCCGACGCCGTCCTCGACGCCGCTGACCGATGCCGATGTGCTGAACTTCGCGCTGAACCTCGCCTATCTCGAGGCGCAGTATTTCAGCGTCGTCACGACCGGCGCCGGCCTGTCCGCCGACCTGCTGACCGGAGCCGGCACCGCCGGGGCCGCCAGCGGCGGGCGCCAGCGCGTGTTCGCCGATCCCGTCCTCGGCCAGTTCGCGCGCGAAATCGCCGCCGACACCCGGGCACAGGTCGCGCTGCTGCGCCGCACGATCGGGACCCCGGTCATCGCCCAGCCGGCGATCGACCTCGGCGTCACCGCGACCAGCGCTTTCTCGAACCTTGCCCGGACGGCGGGGCTCATCACCGGCACGGCGGCGACCTATGACGTCTATGCCACCGACGAACAGGTCATGCTCGGCGCGTTCGTGTTCGCCGACGTCGCCGTCACCGCCTATCGCGGCATCACCGCCGGCGTGACCGGCGCGGCGTTCATCGACGCGATTGCGGGCATGGTCTCGGCCAAGGCCTATCATGCCGGCCTGATCCGCGCTGCGCTGTATCGCAAGGGCATCGCCACCCCGGCGATCCTCGATGCGACCGAAGCCCTGTCGAAGGCCCGCGACGACCTCGAAGGTGCCAACGACACCGATCAGGGGGTGAAGCCGGTCAACAACGCGTCGAACATCGTGCCGACCGACGGCAGCGCGCTGACCTTCAGCCGCCTGCCGGCGCAGGTGCTCAACATCCATTACCTGACCCGCGCCTCGGTCTCGGCCGGCGGCTTCTTCCCGGCGGGGGTCAATGGCGCGCTGAAGACCAGCAACGCCGTCTAACGTCTGATTTCGGGAGCGTATCGCATGGCCCCTCCGACCAGCGCAGACGCTCCCGAGCGGCGCCCCAGCCTGCCCGGCTCGTTTCGCACCGTGCCGGTTCCAGCCGGCGCCGGGCAGTTCTGGCGCAAGCTCGGTGCCTTTGCCGGCCCCGGCTATCTCGTCGCGGTCGGCTATATGGACCCGGGCAACTGGGCGACCGACATCGCCGGCGGTTCGGCGTTCGGCTATACGCTGTTGTCGGTCATCCTGCTGTCGAACATCATGGCGATGGTGCTGCAATCGCTGTCGGCCAAGCTCGGCATCGTCACCGGCCTCGACCTCGCCCAGGCGTGTCGCGAATATTATCCCTCGCCGATCCGCTGGGTCCTGTGGGTGCTGTGCGAGCTGGCGATCATCGCCTGCGACCTTGCGGAGGTCATCGGCACCGCCATCGCGCTGCAACTGCTCTTCGGTATCCCGCTCGTCTGGGGCGTGTGCATCACCGCCGTCGACGTGATGCTGATCCTGCTGCTCCAGCAATATGGCTTTCGCAAGCTGGAAGCGTTCATCGTCGCGCTGCTCATCATCATCGCCGGCTGCTTCGCGGTGGAACTGTTCCTCGCGCAACCCTCGCTCGCCGCGATCGCCGAGGGGCTGATCCCGCGAACCGAGATCGTGACCAATCCGGCGATGCTCTACATCGCGATCGGCATTCTCGGCGCGACCGTGATGCCGCACAACCTCTATCTGCACTCCTCGATCGTGCAGACGCGCAGCTTCGATCGGACGCCGGAGGGTCGGCGTGAGGCGGTGAAGTTGGCGACGATCGACAGCTCGGTCGCGCTGATGCTCGCGCTGTTCATCAACGGATCGATCCTGATCCTCGCCGCTGCGACCTTCCACACCGCGGGCCGCACCGACGTCGCCGAAATCCAGGACGCCTATCAGCTGCTGACCCCGATGCTGGGTGCCGGTGCCGCCAGCATCCTGTTCGCGGTCGCGCTGCTCGCCTCGGGCCAGAACTCGACCATCACCGGGACGCTCGCCGGACAGATCGTGATGGAAGGGTTCCTCAACATCCGCCTGCCGGCGTGGATCCGCCGGATCGTCACCCGGCTGATCGCGATCGTCCCCGCCGTCATCGTCGCCAGCCTCTATGGCGAAAGCGGCACGGCGCAGCTGCTGATCGCCAGCCAGGTCGTGCTGAGCCTCCAGCTGCCCTTCGCCGTCTATCCGCTGGTCCGCTTCACCGGCGACCGGGGCAAGATGGGCGACTTCGCCAACCGCCCGGTACTGGCGCTGGCCGCATGGGTCATCTGCGCGGCGGTGATCGTGCTCAACTTGGTGCTGCTCTATCAGGTCGTGACCGGCTGACTTTCCTACTTGGCCGAAACATGCATGCTGTTCCGGCTCTTTGACATTGCCCGGCACCGCTCGACGCACCGATTGAACCACAAGTGTCGACTTCCACGCCGAAGTTGCCCTGCAAGTCATTGCAGAACAACGAAATCTGGTCGTTATAAACTTCGACGTACCGTAACCTTCGCCAACTTTCGCCGCTGGACAGTGATTACGGTTGCGCTATGAAACTCATATGGCGCTTCCTTCTCTCTTCGACAGGCTGACGATCCCGGTCATCGGGTCGCCGCTGTTCATCATCTCCGGCCCCGATCTGGTCATCGCCCAGTGCAAGGCCGGGATCGTCGGCTCCTTCCCGGCGCTGAACGCCCGGCCGCAGGCGCAGCTCGACGAATGGCTCCACCGCATTACAGAGGAACTGGCCGCCCACGACCGCGCCAACCCGGACCGCCCCGCCGCGCCCTTCGCGGTCAACCAGATCGTCCACCGCTCCAACGACCGGCTGGAGGCGGACCTGACGACCTGCGCCAAATGGAAGGTGCCGATCGTCATCACCTCGCTCGGCGCGCGCGAGGACCTGAACACCGCCGTCCAGGGCTGGGGCGGGATCACGCTGCACGACGTCATCGACGACCGCTTCGCCCACAAGGCGGTGGAAAAGGGCGCCGATGGCCTGATCCTCGTCTGCACCGGCGCCGGCGGCCATGCCGGCCGCCTGAACCCCTTCGCCTTCACGCAGGAGGTTCGCCAGTGGTTCGACGGCCCGCTGGCGCTGTCGGGCGCGATCGCCAATGGCGGCGCGGTGCTCGCGGCCCAAGCGGCGGGCGCCGACCTCGCCTATGTCGGCTCCCCCTTCATCGCCACCGCCGAAGCCAATGCCGTCGCCGCCTACAAGCAGGCGGTGGTCGACGGCCGGGCGGACGATATCGTCTACAGCAACCTCTTCACCGGGGTGCACGGCAATTATCTTCGCGCCTCGATCGTCGCCGCCGGCCTCGATCCCGACGCCCTGCCCGACAGCGACGCCTCGAAGATGAATTTCGGGTCCGGCGCAAAGGCTTGGAAGGACATCTGGGGCGCGGGCCAGGGCATCGGTGCGGTCGATGCCGTCCTGCCCGCCGCCGACCGTATCGCGCGCATGGCGGAGGAATATCGCGCCGCCCGCACCCGGCTGGCGCTATAGCTGCATCGCCAGCCGTTCGAACATCGCCCGCGCCGGGCTGGCCGGCGGCGGGCTGGTCTTCGACCGCTCGATCCGTTCCGCCCGGCGATACAGGTCGAGGCTGGCGCGGATCAGCACCTGCGTCCCCGCCGGCATCGTCTCCAGCACCTCGTCCTCGGTCACCGGCGACGTGGCCAGCGCGCGCAGCGGATCCTCGGCCAGGTCCGGCGCCATCTCGCCCGCATCGATCGCGCGCTGGGTCAGCAGCCACGCGATGACGTGCATCAGCCGCGTCGTGATCTTGAGCGATTCGCACGACAGCACCACCCGCGCCATCGGGTCGAGCAGCGCGCGTTCCGCCTGTCCGGCATCGTTGAAATAGGATCGCGCCTCGTCGGCCAGCAGCATGGCTTCGACGTACAGCGAATCGATCAGTCGGCGTTGAACGTCCGCCCCGTGTCCGGCTGGTCCCATGATCCGCTGGATGCCACGCCCTGCCGCCGGACGACAAGCGCCCGATGACGCGCGACCGTCCCTGAACGAACCAACCGGGCGGTTCAGGCGATGATGTCGGGGATCAGCTGGTCCTCGATCGCCGCGATCTCGTCGCGCAGGCGCAGCTTACGCCGCTTCAGCCGGGCGATTTGCAACTGGTCGACCTGCGCCGCCATGCCCAGCGCCGCGATCGCATCGTCGAGGTCGCGATGCTCGATCCGCAGCAGCCCCAGACGCTGTTCAAGGTCCGATTCGTCCATCGCGGTCCACTCTCGCTTGGCGCTTGGCCGCTGGCAACGGCCCGTCGGTCATTTTCGCACGCCATGTCGAAAAAGCCGCTCGCGGCATGGCGACAATCGTCGGCGGCTGTGTTCTATTCATTCCCCCAACAGCCAAGCAGGAGGATGCAACGATGCAGTCTGCCCACCTCACCGCCCTCGAAGCGAAACATGCGACGCTCGATCGTCAGATCGCCGCCGAAACGCAGCGTCCTTCCCCCGACCAGGCGCTGCTGTCCTCGCTGAAGAAGCGCAAGCTGATGGTGAAGCAGGAGATGACGGCGCTGTAACGCGACGACCTGCGCGGGGCCCTGCCGGCCCCGCGCCTTGTCGTGCGCTCAATCCTCGCGCGATACCTTTTCCTGGCGTTCGTGGCGGCTCTGCGCCTCGACCGTCATCGTCGCGATGGGGCGGGCTTCCAGCCGGCCCAGCGCGATCGGCTCCCCGGTGACTTCGCAATAGCCATATTCGCCATCGTCGATCCGGCGCAGCGCCGCCTCGATCTTGGCGATCAGCTTGCGCTGGCGATCACGGGTGCGCAGTTCGATCGAAAAGTCGGTCTCGCTCGATGCGCGGTCGGTCAGGTCGGCCTCGCGCAGCGATTCGTTCTGCAGATGCGCCAGCGTGTCCTGCGCCTCGCGGTGGATTGCGTCCTTCCATGCCAGCAGTTTGGCCCGGAAATAGGCCTGCTGACGGGGGTTCATGAACGGTTCGTCCGCATGGGGACGATATCCGGTGCCATCGTCGTTCGCCGGCGGCGGTGGCATGTCGAGAGGTTGTTTCGTGTCGCTCAAAACCGTGGCCATCCCCATTCTCCACCCAGGGGCGTCCCTCTACGAAGCCCGCGGGGTCGCCCTCTCTTGTCCCGCGCGCCTATATCGAGCGGGGGGCGGCTCCACAAGCGTTGCGGAACATGGGACATTGTTCCCGTCGCATCGCCGACGGGTCCGTATCGTACCGGTGTGACTCGTCGTCCCTTTACGGTACGTTAACCGTAGCGAAGTGCTGGCGTAGCGCGCATTTCAGAAATATGACCGCGGGAATAGGTCACATTGGCTTGAACTTTACGGTTTCTTTCGCCTTGGTGATGCAGGACGGACCCGCGCGATGCTCTCGGGCACGTAGTCGGGGTTCTTTGGGAAGAGTGGTGCTGCATGTCGGTAAAGATGGCATTGGCGAAATTATGCGCATGTGCCTGTGGCGGTGCCGTCATCGGCGGCGGCGCGGTGCACGTCGCCGAATCGTCGCAACATCGTGAGATCACGAAGCGCGCCATCACCAAACGCGTCATCACGAAGCGAGTCGCGGCGCGCCCGGCCCCCAAGCGAGTCGTGAAGCGCATCGTCACCCGGACCAAGACCGTGTGCGCACCGACCGTCGTGACCGTCGCCAGCCAAGCCGATCCCGTGCCGCTGCCCCCCGCCTTTGCCAGCCCCGACATGCCGGTCATGCAGGGCGGCGGCTTCGCCCCCGGCCCGGTACTGGTCGGCGGCACCGGCGGCGGCGGGATCGGCGGCGGCTTCTTCGCGGGCGGCTTCTTCGGCGGCGGCGGTTCGGGCGGGTCGAGCGGGATCGTCGTATCGTCGACCTCCAGCACGAGCGGCTCCACCTCGACCTCGGCCGGTGGGTCATCGACCAGCACCGGCGGCGTGTCGAGCACCAGCAGCACGTCGTCCGCGTCGGGCGGCAGCAGCGGAAACGTGTCCAGCTCGTCCAGCGGCAATGTCTCGTCGTCGTCGAGCGGCAATGTGTCGACGTCCACCTCGTCGAGCGGGAACGTGTCGACCTCGACCTCCTCGAGCGGCAACGTCTCGACGTCGACCTCCACCTCGTCGAGCGGCAACGTATCCACCAGCACGTCGTCGGCATCGTCCGCCTCGACATCCTCGGCGACCAGCTCGTCCACCTCGTCGTCCTCCAACGGCTATCCGCCGCCCCCGCCGCCGGACAAGCCCCCGACGCCGGTGCCGGCCCCGCCGATGCTGCTGCTATTCGGTGGCGCCGCCGCGGCGCTGGTCCTGCGCAAGCGGTTCGCGCGCAAGGTGGCCAGCGACGCCGCCTGATCCCGGTCGATTGCACGACAAAACGGGCCGCGTGGAACCCCCGCGCGGCCCGTTTTCCGTTCCGGCCTTTCGGCATCAGGCGTTGGCGAGCAGCTTCTCGATCTGGTCGACCGGATGGCCGGTCAGGTCCTTGTCGAGTTCGCCGGCCAGCTTGTCGCTGACCGCCTTGTGATAATGTTTGCGCATCTCGCCCAGCGTCTTGGGCGGGGCGACGATGATCAGCGATTCGAACTCGTTCGCCAGCGCACGCTTGCGCAGCAGCTCGGCCGCTTCCGCCGCGAACCGGTCCTCGGCCTGCTGATGGAAATCGACCTCCCCCATCGTGCCGCCGGTGGTCGACGACGCCTGACCCGCCGCATCGGTCTTCTGGTGGCGGTCGGCGGGATTGGCCTGCAGCTTCTGATCCTCGACGATCAGGTTCGGCATGTCCGCATCGCCTTCGTTGCGAAAGAACAGCATCTTGCGCCCGTCCGCGACCAATATGCAGGCGTCATGGGGTATCCGCATCGTCCATCTCCTTATGGCTGTCCGGGCGAATGAACGCGCCGATGGGCGGGGCGGTTGCGGCTTGCATGGCTCGGCTGGCCTCGCCATAGCCCCGCCATGCACGATATCCGCCTGATCCGCGACGATCCCGCCGCCTTCGACGCCGCCCTTGCCCGCCGGGGTCTCGACCCGCGATCGGCCGAGATCGTGGCGCTCGACGAGCGCCGCCGCGCGCTTCAGACCGAGATCCAGACCGCTCAGGCGCGCCGCAACGAAGCATCGAAGGCGATCGGGGCAGCCAAGGCGAAGCGGGACGAGGACACTGCCGCAATGCTGATGGCCGAAGTCGCCACGCTGAAGGATCGGATGCTCGCGG
Source organism: Sphingomonas hankookensis (assembly GCF_028551275.1). Taxonomy (NCBI): domain Bacteria; kingdom Pseudomonadati; phylum Pseudomonadota; class Alphaproteobacteria; order Sphingomonadales; family Sphingomonadaceae; genus Sphingomonas; species Sphingomonas hankookensis. Next base: position 2,151,650 of record NZ_CP117025.1, on the reverse strand, counting down.
CCGAGCTGGAGGAGGCGTCGCTCGCCAGCGAACTGCGCGGCGTTCTCTCGATCGTCCCCAACCTGCCGCTCGCCGATGTGCCCCAGGGCGCGGACGAGGACGATAACGTCGTCGAAAAGACCGTAGGCGATCCGACTGCCTTCGGCTTCGATCCTGCCGAGCATGACGCGATCGGCCCGGCCATCGGCCTCGATTTCGAAACCGGGGTCAAGCTGTCGGGCGCGCGCTTCACGCTGGTGCGCGGCGCGGCAGCCAAGCTGCACCGTGCGCTCGGCCAGTTCATGCTCGACACGCTGACCGGCATCCATGGCTATGAGGAGGTCGTGCCGCCGGTGCTGGTGCGTAGCGACGCGCTCTATGGCACAGGACAGCTGCCCAAATTCGCCGAGGACCTGTTCCGGACGACGGAAGAACATTGGCTGATCCCGACCGCCGAAGTGTCGCTGACCAATATCGTCGCAGGCGACATCCTCGCCGAGCGCGAGCTGCCGCTGCGCTTCACCGCGCTGACCATGTGCTTCCGTTCGGAAGCTGGTGCCGCGGGACGCGACACGCGCGGCTTCATCCGCCAGCACCAGTTCGAAAAGGCGGAAATGGTATCGATCACCACGCCGGAGCAGTCGGACGCGGAACATGAACGCATGACCCAGGCGGCCGAGGATATCCTCAACCGTCTCGTCCTTCCGTTCCGCCGCATGAAGCTGTGCACCGGCGACATGGGCTTCTCGGCCGCACGCACCTACGACCTCGAAGTCTGGCTGCCCGGCCAGCAGCGCTATCGCGAAATTTCGAGCTGCTCGACCTGCACCGACTTCCAGGCGCGCCGCATGAACGCACGCTATCGCCCGGAGGGGGAGAAGGCGACCCGCTTCGTCCATACCCTCAACGGTTCGGGCCTTGCGGTCGGGCGGACGCTGGTCGCGGTGCTGGAGAACTACCAGCAGGCCGACGGATCGGTCGTCGTGCCCGACGTGCTGCGCCGCTATGTCGGGCAGGACGTTCTGGCGCCCGCACGCTGACGGCTTTCCCGCTGCGGCGGCCATGGTTAAGGTCGCGTCGGGGATGACGGGCAAGGGGTTGGCGATGAAGGTCGGAACGCGGAGCGCGGCGGCGCTGATTGTCATGGGCCTGGCCAGCGGGTGCATCCCTGCCTCGCCCGGCTACGATCCTGCCCCGGCCCTGCCACAGGCGCCGCCGGTCGCCGCGCCCGGCACCCCGCCTGCGACCAAGCCGGAAGGCGACGGCGTCACCGCACTTCCCTCCCCGCCGCCGGCCTGGGAGGCACGTCGCGTCGTCGCCAATGCCCACAGCATCGCCGAAAGCAGCTACGTCGTCCGGCCCGGCGATACGCTGCGCGGTATCGCCAACGCGACCGGCGCCGGATCGGAAGCGATCGCCCGCGCCAACAACCTGCCCGCACCCTTCACCATCCGCGCCGGACAGCGCCTGACCATTCCCGACGGCCGCTATCATACCGTGCATGAGGGCGAGACCGGCATCGCCATCGCCCGCGCTTACGGCGTCGACTGGTCGCGGATCGTCACCGCCAATGCCCTGACCGAACCCTATATCCTGCGTACCGGACAGCGCATCCTGATTCCCGGCGATGCCTTGCCGCGCTCCGCCGCCGAACGCGCCGCCGCGTTCCGGCTCGACATCGACGACATCCTCACCGGCGGCGAACCGGCAATCAAGCCGAACGAAAAGCCAGTGGTCGCGGTGACCTCGCCCAAACGCGTCCTGCCCTCGACCGCCGCCATCGCCGCGCCGACCACGACGCCCGGCACCTTCGCCTGGCCGGTCGATGGCCGGCTGTTCAAGCGATTCGGCGCCGGCGCCAGCGGGGAGCGCAATGACGGCATCAAGATCGCGGTGCCGCTGGACACCCCCATCGGCGCAGCGGCGGACGGCACCGTCGCCTATGTGGGGACCGGCGTGCCGGGGCTGGGCGGCGTGGTCATCGTCCGCCACGGCGGCGGGCTGACCACCGTCTACGGCCATGCCAGCCAGTTGCTCGTCCAGCGCGGGCAGGCGGTGAAGAAGGGGCAGAAGATCGCCCTGTCCGGCGATTCGGGCTTTGCCGACCGGCCGATGGTCCATTTCGAGATGCGTTCGGGCCGCACCCCGGTCGATCCGCTCACCCGGTTGCCGCGCCGGTGAGAGCGCCCGGCCGGCGCGCGATCCTGCGCCAGTCGTCGTCGCTGCCGGTCTGGGCCTCGATCCTGTGGCGGGTCGTCGCGGTGCTGGCGCTGGTCGGGATCGCCATCGGCGTCCACTGGTTCGACCGCGCGGGGCTGCGCGACAATTACGACGGGTCGGTCAGCTTCATCGACGTCATCTATTTCACGATGATCTCGATCACGACGACCGGCTATGGCGACATCGCACCGGTCACCGAACGCGCGCGACTTTTCGATGCGTTGATCGTTTCGCCGATCCGGGTGTTCGTCGTGCTGCTGTTCATCGGCACGACCTATCAGTTCGTCTTTCGGCGCAGTTGGGAGCGTTGGCGCATGGCGCTGTTGCAGGAAAAACTTTCCGGACACATCGTCGTCGCCGGCTTCGGCAAAACCGGTTCCGAAGCGGTCGATGAACTGATTGCCCGGGGCGAGGACGCCCGCCGCATCGTCGTGATCGATCCGGTACAATCGCATCTCGATGAAGCGCAAAAGATCGGCTGCATCGTGCTGCAGGCCGATGCCACCCGCGACGCGACGCTGAACGACGTCTGCGTGGCAAAGGCACGGGCGCTGATCGTCGCGACCGGCCGCGACGACACGTCGATCCTCGTGACGCTCACCGCCCGCCACCTCGCCCCCGACCTGACGATCAGCGTCATTGTGAAGGCGGAGGACAATGAATCTCCTGCCCGGGCCGCCGGCGCGACGACCGTCATCAACCCGGTCAGCTTTGCCGGCCTGCTGCTCGCCGGATCCTGCCGCGGCCCGCATATCGCCGACTACATGCTCGACCTCGCCTCGATCGACGGCGCGGTCGCCCTGTCCGAACGCCCCGTCGCTCCGCACGAAGTCGGGCAGCCGCTGTCCGCGATCACCACCGGCCTCGGCCTGCGCATCTACCGGCAAGGTGGGAAGATCCGGTTCGACAGCCCCGAAGCCCGCAACCTGCAACCCGGCGACACGATCGTCGAAGTGGTGACCCGATAATGCCCGATGCTGCCCGTCTCTGGCCGATCCTGCTGCTGATCGCGTCGAACATCTTCATGACCTTCGCCTGGTACGGCCATCTGAAGCACAAGGGGGCGCCCCTGTTCTTCGTGATCGTCGTCAGCTGGGGCATCGCCTTTTTCGAATATTGCCTCGCCGTGCCCGCCAACCGCATCGGGTCGCAGGTCTATTCGGCGGCGCAGTTGAAGGGGATGCAGGAGGTCATCACCCTGACCGTCTTCGCGATCTTCTCGGTCGCCTATCTCGGACAGAAGATTACGGTCAATCACATGATCGGCTTCACGCTGATCGCCGGGGGCGCGTTCTTCCTGTTCCGGCAATAGGTTCCGCTGCCCCTATCATTTTTCGCCGAAATCGCTATGTGACGCGGCGATCATGGCAACTCGTCTTCCTTCGCCCCCCCGTGTCGGGATGGTTTCGCTCGGCTGTCCCAAGAACCTGGTCGACAGCGAACGCATCCTGACCAAGCTGCGCAGCGACGGCTATCAGATGTCGCCCGACTATGCCGGCGCCGACGTCGTGCTCGTCAACACCTGCGGCTTCCTCGATTCCGCCAAGGAAGAGTCGCTCGAAGCGATCGGTGAGGCGATCGCCGAAAATGGCCGCGTCATCGTCACCGGCTGCATGGGGCAGGAGGCGGAGACGATCCGCGCCCGCTTCCCGCAGGTGCTGGCCGTCACCGGCGCGCATCAATATGAGCAGGTCGTCGACGCCGTCCACGAGGCCGCGCCACCAATCCCGTCTCCCTTCGTCGATCTGGTCCCCGAAAGCGGGCTGAAGCTGACGCCGCGCCACTACAGCTATCTGAAGATCTCGGAGGGCTGCAACCACCGCTGTTCCTTCTGCATCATCCCGTCGATCCGCGGCGATCTGGTCAGCCGCCGCCCCGACGCGATTCTGCGCGAGGCGGAAAAGCTCGTCGCCGCCGGCACGAAGGAACTGCTGGTCATCAGCCAGGACACCTCGGCCTACGGCATCGACATCCGCCGCGAACCGCGTGCGTGGAAGGGGCGCGAGGTCGTGCCGCACATGACCGACCTCGCCCGCGAACTGGGCCGGATCGCGCCTTGGGTCCGGCTGCACTATGTCTATCCCTACCCCCACGTCGACAGCGTGATCCCGCTGATGGCCGAAGGACTGGTGCTCCCCTATCTCGACATTCCTTTCCAGCACGCCTCGCCGTCGGTGCTGAAGGCAATGAAGCGCCCGGCCAACGATGCCAAGGTGCTGGAGCGCCTGCGCGGCTGGCGTGAGGTCTGTCCGGACATCGCAATCCGTTCGTCGTTCGTCGTCGGCTTCCCCGGCGAGACCGAGGCCGATTTCCAGTACCTTCTCGACTGGCTGGACGAAGCGCAGCTCGACCGCGTCGGCGCTTTCCGCTTCGAGCCCGTCGAGGGCGCCGCCGCCAACGCGCTGCCCGATCCGGTGCCGGAAGAGGTCAAGGAAGAGCGCTACGCCCGGATCATGGAAAAGACCGCCGCGATCTCGGCCGCCAAGCTCGCCGCCAAGATCGGCCGCACGATAGACGTCATCATCGACGAGGTCGGCGAAGAGGGCGGCGCCACCGGTCGCAGCACCGCCGATGCACCCGGCATTGACGGCGAGGTGTTCCTGCGCGACGCCGGCCATCTGGCCCAGGGCGATATCATCAAGGTCGAGGTCGAGGACGCCGACGAACACGACCTGTACGGCGTACCGCTGACCTGAGATCCTCCCCGCTTCGCGGGGAGGGGGACCAGCCGCAGGCTGGTGGAGGGGCGTGTCCGCGCACGGAACCGTAGCGTTGCGAGCTGATCCCTCCCCGTGCCGGGGAGGATTGCGCTGATCCATGGGTCGGTCCTACATCCCACCCATGACACCGACGATCACCGCCGACCGGGGGCAGGAAGCCCGCACCATTCACCTGATCGACCCCGCCGGCTTCGACACCTGGCGTGGCGCACAACCGCCCCGCATCCGCGCCGCCGTCGCTGCCCAGCGCCTGACCCCGAAACCCGGCAAGACCGCCACCCTGCCCGGCGAACAGCCCGACGACTGGTCGGTCGTCACCATCGTCGCCGATACCACGACGCTCACCCCCTGGTGCCTCGCGCACCTTCCCGCCCAGCTTCCCCCCGACCACTACCGGCTCGCCAGCGGCACGCCCGGCGCGGCGAAGCTCGGCTGGGCCACCGCCCAATATCGCTTCACCCGGTACAGGAAGGCGGAGGATGACGCCCCCCGCATCCTGCTGTCGCGCGATCCGGCGCAAATCGACGAAGCGCTGCGACAGGCGGCGGCGACCGCCCGCGTCCGCGATCTGGTCAACACCGCCGCCGCCGATCTCGGCCCGGCCGAACTCGCTGCCGAGGCGAAAGCGCTCGGCGAAGCGCATGGCGCTACCGTCACGATCACCGCCGGTCGCGACCTCGAAACCGGCTATCCGATGATCCACGCGGTCGGAAAGGCCGCCGCAAAGGGCCGCGAACCGCGCCTGATCGAACTCACCTGGGGCAACCCGGCCCACCCGAAGGTCGCGCTGGTCGGCAAGGGCGTATGCTTCGACAGCGGAGGCCTCGACATCAAGCCATCGTCCGGCATGCGGCTGATGAAGAAGGACATGGGCGGCGCGGCACACGCGCTGGCGCTGGCCGGACTGGTGATGGAAACCCACCTGCCTGTCCGGCTCCACCTGCTCATTCCGGCGGTCGAGAACAGCGTCTCGGGCGACGCCTTCCGCCCCGGCGACGTGCTGAACAGCCGCAAGGGGCTGACGGTCGAGAATACCAATACCGATGCGGAGGGGCGCCTCATCCTCGGCGACGCGCTGACCCGTGCGTGCGAGGGAGCACCCGAACTGCTGATCGACTTCGCGACGCTGACCGGCGCGGCGCGCGTCGCGCTGGGGCCGGACCTGCCCGCGACCTTCGTCAATGACGAAGCGCTAGCCGCCGACCTGATCGCCGCCGGCACCGCCGAAGCCGACCCGCTGTGGCAGATGCCGCTCTGGGACGCCTATGACGACCTGCTCAAGTCCGACATCGCCGACATGGTCAACGCACCCGACGGCGGCATGGCCGGCGCGGTAACCGCCGCGCTGTTTCTGCGGCGCTTCGTCACGCCCGGCACGGCTTGGGCGCATCTCGACACCTTCGCCTGGCGCGCCGCCGCCAAACCGGGCCGGGCCAACGGCGGTGAAGCATATGGCCTACGCGCGGCGTGGCGATTGCTGAAGGACCGGTACGGGCAACGCTAGGACCGGACCATCCCTCTCGCTCCAAACGTCATCCCAGCGCAGGCTGGGATCTCCCGGTGATAACGCGGGACAGGAACCGCGGGAGACCCCAGCCTGCGCTGGGGTGACGTTTCGTCTCGACTACGCCGCCTCCGCCGCCTCCGTCGTCCACCCCAGATGCGGCAGCGCGATCGAGCGTTTCCCCGCCAGATCGATCCGGCACACCATCAGGTCGCGCCCCTCGATATAGGCCAGCATCCGCTTCACCCGGCCGAGCGAGCTGGTGCCATAGGTCCGCGCGATCTCCGCTTCGCTCGGGCACGGCCGCCCTTCCCGCGCCGCCCGCGCAATCAGCATGAACGCGCCGAGCATGTCGTCGGGCAGCACGTCCGCGATCGCCAGCGCCTGCGCCCATTCCTCGTCCGGTGCGTCATAAATCCCGGCGCGCGCACAGGCCAGCCGCCGCGTGAAAGCGGGCAGGTCGAGCGGCGGTCGCGGCAGGCCAACCATGCGGCAGCGCACGTCGAAATCCTGATACAGCACCGCCGCCGCGCGCTGCTGATCGCCCTCGTCCTCCACCAGCGCGCGCAGCACGTCTGCGACGATACCGTCGGTCTCGTCCGCGCTGCGTTCGGGCAGGTCGGGCGCGACGCTGGGCCGGGGAGGAGCGGCAATCGCCGCCTCCACCGCCTCGGGCGGCGCGACATGGCGGATCGGCGGTCCCAGTGGCAACATCGCCTCGACCGGGGCCAGCAACAGGTTCTTGATGTCCGCCACCGGTGCGGTCGGCAGCGGGGTCAGCTTGGGGCTGCCGCTGCGCGCCGAGGTCTGCACCGGCCCGATCTTGATCGACAACGGCCGCCGCGACACCGCCGGCCCGAGCGCGAGGAAATGGCCGCGCTGCAGGTCACGAATCGCTTCGGCCTGCCGCCGCTCCATGCCCAGCAGGTCGGCGGCACGCGCCATGTCGATGTCGAGGAAGGTCCGCCCCATCAGGAAGTTCGACGCTTCGGCTGCAACGTTCTTGGCAAGCTTCGCCAGACGCTGCGTCGCGATCACACCGGCCAGGCCGCGCTTGCGCCCGCGACACATCAGGTTGGTCATCGCCGACAGCGACGCGCGTCGCACCTCCTCAACCACCTCGCCGCCGCCCGCCGGCGCGAACAACTGCGCCTCGTCGACCACGACCAGCGCCGGATACCAATGCTCGCGCGGCGCATCGAACAGCGCGTTCAGGAACGCGGCGGCGCACTTCATCTGCCCTTCGGCCTCGAGGCCTTCGAGGCTCAGCACCACCGACGCCCGATGTTCCCGCGCGCGCGTCGCGAATTTGGCGACCTCGCGCTCGCTATGGTCCGCCGCCTCGATCACGACATGGCCGTAGGCGCCGGCCAGCGTCACGAAATCACCTTCGGGATCGATCACCACCTGCTGCACATGGCCGGCGCTGCGTTCGAGCAGCCGGCGCAACAGGTGCGACTTTCCCGACCCCGAATTGCCCTGCACCAGCAGCCGGGTGGCCAGTAATTCTTCCAGATCAAGGGGAACGGTCTTGCCCGCCGGGTCCGTCCCCATATCGACGTTCACGGTCATCGCGGGTCTTTAGGCGGTCGCGGCGTGTCGGGGCAAGCGGTTGCATCGCCATCCGTCGCACGCCATGGTGCGGGCGGGTTCGGGGAGAGATGATGCGCTTCGACACACGCTATGCCGCGCTGACGCTGGCCCTGCTGCTGACCGAAATCGCCATCGCGCTGTTCGTCCGCGACGCGATCATCCGCCCCTATGTCGGCGATGCGCTGGCGGTGGTGCTGGTCTATGCCGGGCTGCGCACGGTCACGCGCCTGCGCGTCGTCCCTGCCACCACGCTGGCGCTGCTGATCGCCTTCGTCATCGAGTTCGCGCAATATTTCCGCCTGCTCGACCAACTCGGCCTGTCAGGCAATCGCTGGGCGCGGATCATCCTGGGCAGCGGATTCGACCCGCAGGATTTCGTCGCCTACACCGCCGGTGCGGTCACCGTGCTGCTCGTCGAGCGTTACCGCCGTGCATCGCGCGCTGCCGCCGGCACGCGCACGGTCAACTCGCCCAGCGATTCGTCGAGCACGATCTGACACGCCAGCCGACTGGTCGCGACCGCCCCTTCGGCGAAATCGAGCATATCCTCCTCCTCCTCGCTTGCCGCCGGCAGCCGCGCAAAGTCCACCGGATCGACGATCACATGGCAGGTCGAACACGCCATTTGCCCGCCGCACGTGCCCTCCAACGGCAGGTCATAGGCCTGCGCCAGATCGAGCAGCCGGTCGCCCGCTGCCCCGCGCGCTTCCTCGACCCGGCCATCGGTACGGACGAACCGAACGATCATCGCTGCCCCCGCGCGGCTCGGTCGATCGCCTGCAATGCCCGCACCAAATCCTCCTCCTGCGTATAGCGCCCGAACCCGATCCGGATCGACGACCGCGCCTCGCGTTCGGTAAGGCCCAGCGCGCGCAGCACATGGCTGCTCCGCCCCGACCCGCTTGAGCAGGCCGACCCCGCCGAGAAGGCGATATCGCGGCATTCGCTCATCAATCGCGCGACGTCCAGCCCGTCCATCCGCACGTTCAGATTGCCGTGCCAGCGCGACGCCTCGCTGCCGTTCAACCCCCAGTCCGGCGCCGACAGGATCGTGCGAGCGACGCGCCACAACCGTTCGGCCTGCACCCGGTCCTCCTCCGACAGCAACGTCGCCGCGACTCCGAACCCGACGCACAGCGCGGGGCTAAGCGTACCCGACCGCAAGCCGCCCTCCTGCCCGCCGCCATGCAGGATCGCCGCCGGCTCCATGCCGTCGCGCACCCACAACCCGCCGACGCCCGTTGGGCCATAGACCTTGTGCCCCGACACCGCGATCAGGTCGCAGGCATCAACCGGCACGTCGACCCGCCCCAATCCCTGCACCGCGTCGCAAAACATGACTGCCCCGGCCGCGCGTGCCAGTTCGCGCAGCCAAGCGACCGGCTGCACCACGCCGATCTCGTTGTTGACCAGCATCGCCGCGACAATCGCGGTTCGCCCGTCGATCGCAGCGACGGCGGCGTCGCGATCGACTAGCCCGTCCCGCCCGACCGGCAGCACGACGACCTCCGCCCCCAGCGCCGCTACGGTATCGAGCACGCAGGCATGCTCGGTGGAAATCGTCACCACCTTCGGCCGCTCGGCCCCGACGCGCGCAAAGGTGCCGGTGATCGCCCAGTTCGCCGCCTCGGTCGCGCCGCTCGTGAAGAACAACCGTCCACCCGTCACACCCAGCGCCGCCGCCACCTGCCCCCGCGCGACCTCCACCGCCGCCCTGGCGCGCCGCCCCTCACGATGCGGCGAATGGGGGTTGGCATGGTGGTCGCGCAGCCACGGCACCATCGCCTCGAACGCCTCGGGTGCGAGCGGCGTCGTCGCCTGATAATCGAGGTACGTCACGCCAACGCCCTCCACGCCGCCGCGAAGTGCTCGACATCGTGCGCCGTCGTCGTCCAGCCGAAACTGACCCGGATGACCTCGCTCGCCGCCTTGGCGTCGATCCCCATGGCGGTCAGGACATGGCTGGTCTTGAGCGTCCCCGACGAACAGGCGCTTCCCGCGGACACGGCAAACCCGGCGGAATCGAGCCGCATCAGTTGCGCCCCCGCCGATCGCCCCGGCATTCGATAGGCGGCGATGGTCGGGATGCGCGGCGAAGCATCGGCAATGACCTCGCCCCCATGCTCCCGCACCACATCGTCGAGGGTATGGCGCAGTATCGCCGTGCGCTCGAACCACTCGTGCGGCGCCTCCAGCGCGGCGGCAAAGCCCAGCGCACCCGGCACATTCTCCGTACCGCCGCGATAGCCCTGCTCCTGCCCTCCGGTCGGGGTCAGCAACGCAAAGTCCCGCACCAGCAGCGCGCCGATCCCCGGCGGCCCGCCCAGCTTGTGCGCCGACACCACGATCAGGTCGGCGGGTGGCAGCGGCAGCTTGCCCGCACTTTGCGAACAATCCGCAACGAGCACGTCCGCCTTCGCCGCCACGTCCGCGAGCGGTTGGAGCACACCGGTTTCGCTATTGGCGGACTGCACCGCCAAGCGCCGACCCGGCGGCACCTGCGCGGGATCGACCAGCCCATCACCGCCGACACTGATCCGGTCGCTTCCGACCACGCGCAGCACCGCATCATGCTCGACGCTGGCAGCGACCGCATCATGACCTTTCAGCGCGATCGCGAGCGCCTCGCTCGCCCCGCTGGTCAGGATAACCTCTCCCTCCCAGCCCAGCGCCTTCGCGATCCGCGCCCGCGCATCCTCCAGCGCCCGCCTCGCCGCGCGCCCCTCGGCATGGGGGCTCGACGGATTGGCCCAGCGCGCCATGCCGTCCGCAACGGCGGCGATGGCTTCGGACCGCATCGGCGTGGTCGCGGCATGGTCGAGATAGATGCGAGTCGTCAAAACACTTCCGTTCCGATTGTCTGCGCCTATATAGCCGCGAACCATCTTCGCGCCATCGCTGCGCCTCCATCACAACAGGACGTCCCATGCCAGAAGTCATCTTCCCCGGTCCCGAAGGTCGACTGGAAGGGCGTTTCGCCCCGGCACCGCGTCCACGTGCGCCCGTTGCGATGATCCTGCACCCGCACCCCTCGTCGGGCGGGACGATGAACAACCGCATCGTGCAGGAACTCTACAAGACGTTCCAGCGCCGCGGCTTCGCGACGCTGCGCTTCAACTTCCGCGGCGTGGGCAAGAGCCAGGGGACGTTCGACAACGGCGTCGGCGAGCTGTCGGACGCCGCTTCGGCACTCGACTGGGTGCAAAGCTTCCACCCGGAAGCGCAGACGACGTGGATCGCGGGGGTCAGCTTCGGGGCATGGATCGGCATGCAGCTGCTGATGCGCCGCCCGGAAATTCGCGGCTTCATCTCGATCGCGCCGCCGGCGAACATGTACGACTTCACCTTCCTCGCGCCCTGCCCGTCGTCGGGTATCATCATCCAGGGCGACGCGGACGAGGTCGTAACGCCCGCCGCCACGCAGAAGCTGGTCGACAAGCTGCGCACGCAGCGCCACATCACGATTCACCACGACGTGATCCCAGGCGCCAACCACTTCTTCCAGAACGAAATGCCCGAACTGATGGGCAGCGTGGACAAGTATCTGGACATGCGCCTGGACCCGAACTCGCCGATTAAGTGAGACTCGGCGCAGCGGATTGGCGTTGCTAATCCGCGCCCGGCGGCGAGCCCGGCCGGCGGCGCACCAGGCGCCGACCGACGACGCGGCTTCGCCGCGTGGCCATATCCTGCTTGCCATATTCATTCACAACCATAGGGTGTCAGCAACACTCCGTTACAGGACGACCGGACCATGCTGACCTCCCTGCTGCTCGCCGCCGCCATGCAAGCCGCCCCTACACCTTCCCTCTCTCCGGCAACGGAAAAGCCGATCTGCCGCCGGGAAATCCCGATGGGATCGAACATGATGCGCAAGGTCTGTCACACCCGCGCGGAATGGGCACGGATCGACGGCGAGAATGCCAGCGCCAGCGGACAGGCGCTTCGCCAGCGGGTCAACCGGCCAGGTAGCAACAGCAACTGAGCGCTAGACGGTCCAGATCGCGACATTCCCGATCATCACCAAGGCACACACCAGCATCAGCCACCCATTGCGCCGTTCACCCCGCGCAATCATCCGCACGCCGAACACGGCCAGCAGCACCGCGACCAGCATCAGGATTGCCAACAGCGTACCCGCCGGCCCCTGCGTCATGCCGCCAACACCTTGGCATAGGCGGCGGCGTCGACATTACCGCCCGACACCAGCACCAGCGTCCCCGGTACCACCGCCACCCGCTTCGACAGGATCGCCGCCAGCGCCACCGCGCCTCCGGGCTCCACCACGGTGCGCAGATGCCGCATCGCCCAACGCTGCGCCTCCGCGATCTCGCCCTCGCTGACTGCTACCCCGGTCGCCCCGCGTCGCGACAGCACGTCGAACGTCCGCTCCGCCACCCGCATCGTCTGAAGCGCGTCGCAGGCGGTCGGCGGCGGCGCCTCGCCTACCGGCTCGATCCACCCGGCCTCCAGACTGCGCCGCATATCGTCCCAGCCCTCCGGCTCGACCGTCACCATCTCGGCATCGGGCAGCGCCAGCGCGATCCCGGCCGCCAGCCCGCCACCGCCACACGGCACGACGACCCGCGCGGGCGCCGGTAACCCCGCCGCCGCCATCTGCGCCGCCGCCTCGATCCCGGCCGATCCCTGCCCCTCGATCACCCAGGCATCGTCGAAGCTCGGCACCAGGGTCGCGCCACGCGCGTGGGCCAGATGCGCCGCAATCTTCTCGCGGCTCTCGGTCACCCGGTCATAGCGGACGACTTCCGCCCCCAGCGCCATCGTCGCCGCCAGCTTCGCCTGCGGCGCATCCGCCGGCATCACGATCGTCGCCGCAATGCTAAGCCGCTTCGCCGCCCAGGCGACGCCCTGCGCATGATTGCCCGATGAGAAGGCAACGACGCCGCGCGAGCGCGATTCGTCGCATAATGCGGTCAACCGATGCCATGCCCCGCGCAGTTTGAACGAGCCGACCGGCTGTAACGCCTCCATCTTGAAAGCGACAGCCAAGCCATTGATTTCCCTCACCATCAGCGGCGATGGCGGCAGGATTTCCGCGATCTTAGCCGCCGCATCGCGGACGCCGGCACGAGTGGGTTGTCGCATAATCGTCATAAAATGCACTTTCTGCCGCACAGACACTTTACATCAAGGTTTGCGGGTCATAGATCGCGCCTCCGCTGCCCCATGGGACTTCCAACCGCAAGGCAGCTTTTGTCACCGTATGCCGAAAGGCAATTGGAGGTCCCTTGAATTGGCCAAGCACCATAGCGCGCTGGGGCTAGCTGCCCCCTTTATCGCCCGTGACTCCTCGTTCGAGCGCGGGATCGACATTGCAGAGCGCCGACCCGTCGAACCGGTCACGCTCGTTCGCCCGCACGCCGCCGCGCGCGCAGCCCGATTCTTCGTCGAGAAGTTTCCGGGCCGCTCGATGTATGCGGTGAAGGCGAATCCGTCGCCCGACCTGCTCGGTGTCCTGTGGGACAACGGCATCGTCCACTATGACACCGCGTCGATCGGCGAGGTCCGTCTGGTGAAGGCGACGCTGCCGGACGCGACCTGCCACTTCATGCACCCGATCAAGGCGCCGGAAGCGATTGCCGAAGCCTATTTCGAGCATGGCGTGCGCACCTTCTCGCTCGACAGCATGGACGAGCTGCACAAGATCGTCGCCGCCACCGATGGCGCGACCGACCTGACGCTGTGCGTCCGGATGCGCGTGTCGTCCGAATATGCCAAGCTCTCGCTCGGATCGAAGTTCGGCGTGGCGCAGGGTGAGGCGAAGGACCTGCTGATCGCGACCCGCCAGGTCGCCGATGCGCTGGGCATCTGCTTCCATGTCGGCAGCCAGACCATGTCGCCCGACGCCTATGCCAATGCGATGGAGCGCGTCCGCGCCGCCATCGTCGAAGCGGGCGTCACCGTCGACGTGATCGATGTCGGTGGCGGCTTCCCGTCGCGCTATCCGGGCATGACCCCGCCGCCGCTGGAGCGTTTCTTCGAAACGATCCACCGCGCGTTCGAAAGCCTGCCGATCAGCTATTCGGCCGAACTCTGGGCCGAACCCGGCCGCGCGCTGTGCGCCGAATATGCGTCGGTCGTCGTCCGGGTCGAACATCGCCGGGGAGCCGAACTGTTCATCAACGACGGCGCCTATGGCTCGCTGTTCGATGCGGCACATATCGGCTGGAAATATCCGGTACAGCTGCTGCGGCAGCCGGAATCGGACGCCCGCGATATGGACTTCAGCTTCTGGGGTCCGACCTGCGACGATATCGACCAGATGCAGGGTCCGTTCCCGCTTCCGGCCGATACCCGCAGCGGCGATTATTTCGAGATCGGCATGCTCGGCGCCTATGGATCGGCCATGCGCACCGCGTTCAACGGCTTCGGCAATGGCGAAACCGTGCTGACCGACGACGAACCGATGGAGTCGATGTATATCGAACTCGATCCCGTTCCGGCGTTCGTGTCGAACAACGTCGTCAAGCTGTAACCAGCCGCTACTAACCAACCACCTCCCCCCTACCCGCACCTTGCGGGAGGGGCCGGGGGTGGGCTTTGCATGGCTTTGCCGCTATGCGACCGCCATCGGCTCCTCCCGCGTTTGTGGGCAGGAGGCCAAACCGGGTTTCCGCGTCCCCATAACGACGACGGCTTATCGATGATGATGGGACCATCATGACCGACACGACGATCAACGACACCCGCAAGGCCGAACTGCTTTCGACCACCGTCGAGCATGTCGACATCACCAAGTTCGACGCCCGCCCGATCATCGACGCCATGGGCAAGATGAGCTTCACCAGCCGCGACCTCGCGCGCGCCACCCGCATCTACAACCAGATGCTGGAGGACAAGGACTGCTCGATCTTCCTCGTGATCGCAGGCTCCACCTCGGCCGGCGGCTGCATGGACCTGTACGCCGAACTGCTGCGCTCGAACATGATCGATGGCGTCGTCGCGACCGGCGCGTCGATTGTCGACATGGATTTCTTCGAAGGGCTGGGCCACAAGCATTATCAGGCGCTGGAAATCCCCGACGACAACACGCTGCGTTCGCTCTACATCGACCGCATCTACGACACCTATATCGACGAAGAGCAGCTGCAGGATTGCGACCACACGATCGGCAAGATCGCCGACTCGCTGGAACCGAAGGCCTATTCGTCGCGCGCCTTTATCCGCGAAATGGGCAAGTATCTGTCGGAGCATGGCAAGAAGGAAAACAGCCTCGTCAAGCTCGCCTATGAGCATGACGTGCCGATCTTCTGCCCGGCCTTCGTGGACAGCTCGGCCGGCTTCGGTCTGGTCAAGCACCAGGTCGACCGTGCGAAGGAAGGCAAGCCGTACATGGTGCTCGACGCCATCGCCGACTTCCGCGAACTGACCGACATCAAGATTAAGGCGGGCACCACTGGCCTGCTGATGATCGGCGGCGGCGTACCGAAGAACTTCATCCAGGACACCGTCGTCTGCGCCGAAATCCTCGGTCACGACGATGTCGAGATGCACAAATACGCCGTGCAGATCACCGTCGCCGACGTGCGTGACGGCGCCTGCTCGTCGTCGACGCTCAAGGAAGCGGCCAGCTGGGGCAAGGTCGACACCGCGCTCGAACAGATGGTCTTTGCCGAAGCCGGATCGGTCATGCCGCTCCTCGCCTCGGACGCGTATCATCGCGGCGCGTGGAAGACCCGCGCGAAGCGCGCCTTCGGCAAGATGTTCGACTGATCCGTCGGCAAATCGCCGAAATCGAGAACGGCGAGGGAGCAATCCCTCGCCGTTTTTGTTTGCGCGCCGCAAAGGCGACCGACATGCATGTCATTCCACGAGCGCGGCAGAGCGCGACGTCGGCCCTATACCCGTCACCCCGGGCTTGACCCGGGGTGACGAGGGCGATCGCTGGATCACGCGCTCGCCCCCTACATCTTGAACCCGTACCGCGCATATTGCCGGTCGATCGTCGGGTTCATCCGCCGCGCCAGCGCCAGCTCGCCCGCCGCCTCGCCGTCGCGCTGCATCGCCTTCAGCACGGCGGCACGGACATAGCGGCTGGCCGCCATGTCCGGATTGGCCGCTAGCACGGTATCGAGATCGGCGAGCGCTTCCGGGTAGCGGCCCATCCGGTACCAGACCAACGCCCGGCTATCGAGCGCGGCCAGCGTATCGTCGCTCAGCTCGATCGCCTTCGTGCAGTCCTTCAGCGCGGTATCGAGCATGATGTTGCGCGTGCCCTTGGTCCAGCAGCGCCCGTTCAGCAGCGTCGGCGACCCCGGCTTCTCGGCGATCAGCGTATCGTAAAAGGCAACCGCCTCCTGGGGATTACCGAACTCACCCAACACGCTCGCCTTCATCTGCCGGAGAAACGGCCGCGACTCACCACCCAGCGCTATGCGTTCGTCGAGCAGCGCGACGGCACCCCTCAAATCCCCGGTTTCAGCACGGGTCTGCGCCACCTGCGCGATCGCGCCATTCGCCGCGGGATCCAGCGCGCGCGCCCGTTCGGCATCGGCCAGCGCCTTGGTCGGATCGCCCAGGTTGAACTGGGCATAAGACCGCTGGAGATACAGGTCGACTGATGGCTCCTTGGCGATCACCTTGTCCAGATCGGCCAGCGCGGCCCGGTAGTTACCGATGCCGGACTCGAACGCCGCCCGACTCTGATAGCCGCTCATTTCCTCGGGATCAGCGGCGATCGCCTTGCCGAAGATTGCGCGGATCGCCTGCACCTGGCTCGACTTCGCCAGCGTCGCGTCGTCCAGCGTCCAGCGCCGCGGCGTATCGACCGGCGCGACGACGCGCGGGATATTGGCCTTCGCCGTCGCCACCGCATCGCGCTCGACGGCGATCCGCGCCGCCGGGACTTCGGTGCCCGCCGCATCGAAGCGCTCGTCCATGGTCATCGTCCCGCCCGACAGGCGCGTGGTCCGCTTCACCACATAGCCTGCGAGCCGCTGATCGGCATCGGGCGCCCCTTCCAGCGTGAAGCCGCGCCCGCCATCGGGCAGCTTCACCTTCACATGCCGTTCCACGCCGAAAGGCGGCGGTGCGGCGACCGGGATGCTGCTCCAGTCGGGGCGGCTACGGTCGGGCGTAAAGTTGAGCTCGCCCAGCGCACCGCCGAGCGACCGCTTGCGCCGCCGGTCCTCGACGCTCCAGCTGGTGTTGACCACCCCCTTCGCCCGAACCACGACATCGCCACTCGCCGAATCGGGGGTGATCGTACCCTCGGCAAACTGCCCCTCTCCGACCGCCTGTTGCAGGATGGTCGAGATCAGCTCATGCTGTTCCTTCGGCCCGACCTGACTCTTGGCCGCCCGCAGCTGGGCCGCCATCTGGCCATGCGTCACCATCGTCACCTCGACCGGGCTGGGCAGGTCGACCGCGCCGCTTTCGTCGGCGTCGATCGTCACGCTGGCGATCGGGCGGGCATTGGGATGCGTCTCGATCCGCATCGGCGTGGCACCTGCGGCGCGGATCGGCAGGACATAACCGACGCCGGGCGTATCGCGAATGTCCGGCAGCCGCGCATTGCTGCCGGTCCCGTCGAGCCACAGCACCTCGCCACCGATCGTTGCCCGGACGAACACGTGGTTGAACGCCGCGGCGCTGGGCAACCGCTCGGGCACCGCATCGCCCAGCCCGACATTGGCGACGACCGGCTCCGCCTCGATCCCCATCGCGTGCAGCATCGCCAGCAGCATCAGCGTCTTGGCCTTGCAATCGCCGTAGCGGACTTCCCACGTCTTTGCAGGGGCTTGGGGCAGATAGTTGCCACCATCCATCCCGACCGCGAGATAGCGGATCTTGCCCTGCACCAGCTCCAGCGCGCGCTGCGCCCGGCCGAGCGGCGTCGCCTCCGCCTTCTCGATCGCCGCGACCTCGTTCGCCAGCGCGCTACCCGGCGCGATCAGGCCGTCGGTCTTGTACAGCGGGGCGAACGTCCGCGACACATCGGTCCAGTCGGCAAAGCTCGCCACCTCGATCAGCGGCGGATGGCGATAGCGCGCCGGCGCGTCCTCCGGCATGTCCTTGGGCTTGGCGAGCGGCAGCGCGAAGCTCAGTTCGGTCGTGTCGCCCTTGCGCACCGGCGTCGCCGTCACGCCATCGGCCAGCAGCTTGTATTTCGGCGCGCTGTCGTTCGACCACAGATAGCGCACCCGCCCGGCCCCGATGCGCAGCGGCAGCGCGGGCAGCGGCACGACGTCCTGTACCCGGCCCCCCAGCGCCGGATCGCGACCGGTGACCGAGAAGCGCAGGTCGAGCAGATCGCCGACCTCCAGCCCCTCGACCGCCAGCGTCGCAGTCAGGATGCCGGTCAGCTCGCGCTGCTCGAGCGCCTGTTCGCGCCGCAACACGGTGAATCTCTGCCCCTTCGCCAGCAGGTCGATCGTCTGGCCGTCACGCAGGATCGTCAGCCCATGAACGATCAGGTCGCCCTTGTCCGGCGCCCAGGGCAGCGTCAGCGTCGCCGCCTGCGACAGCATCTCGGCACTCGCGATCCGGGTGCGCTGATGGACATAGGAGGTCAGCTTGTCGCCCTCGATCCGCTTCTGGAAATCGAGCAGCACCAGCGGCGGCAGTTCATCCACCGGCCCCGCGGGCAAGGCCGGCGCCGCGCTGACCCAGGCGGGTGCCGATTGATACAGCGGCGTTTCACTGGCCCAGGCAAGCGCCGGCAACCCCGCCGCCGCCAGAGCGACCGCCTTCACCACCACGAAACGCGTCACGCAACTTCCCCCTGTTCATGCCGGCCCCCGCCGACCACCCAAGGTCTATCGCCCCGCCGCCGATTGTCGAGCGCTTTGGCGGGCGCGCGGCTTTTCCTGTGTCGATGGTGCGGTTAGGCTGACGGCAACGAACAGGGAGTGGAGCGGATGATCGACCGGCGGACCATCTTGGGTGCAACCATCGCACTACCGGTGGCGGCAAAGGCAGCGGCCCAGCCCGCCGCACGTCTCACGCCGGGCGGTGAACGCCTCACCCCCTGGCCCCCACGCGAACATTTCCGCCTGTGGCCCGCCCGCGCGCCCGGTGCCCGCACGACCCTGCCGACCTATGCCCCGTCGATGAACGGACGGCCCGAGATGCGCGAGCTATGGCTGCGCGGCGTGGCCGATCCGGTTGTCGGCGTGTTCCGCCCGGCCCGCCCCAACGGCACCGCCGTCCTCTCCATCCCCGGCGGCGGCTATGGCTTCGTCTCGATCGAGAATGAAGGGATCGACGTCGCCAAGGCACTGAACCCCGCCGGCATTACCGTCTTCGCGCTCGCCTATCGCCTGCCGGGCGAAGGCTGGGATGATGCGCAGGACGTGCCGCTGCAGGATGCGCAGCGGGCCATGCGCCTGATCCGCGCGAATGCCGCGCGCTACGGCATCGATCCGGCGAAGCTCGGCATCTGCGGCTTTTCGGCGGGCGGGCATCTCGCCGGATCGCTCACCATCGCCCATGACGACGTGGTCTATCCCCCCATCGACGCCGCCGACCGGCAGTCGGCGCGCCCGGCGTTCAGCGGCCTCGTCTATCCGGTCACCAATATCGCGGCGATGGACCGTCGCGGCTCCGGTCGACCCGAAGGCCCGATGGCGGTCTATCGCCATTACAACATCCCGGCACGGGTCACCGCACAGACCCCGCCGGTCTTCCTCGCCCATTCGGTCGACGACCCCGTCGTCCCGCTCGACCAGTCGCTCGAAATGCTCGCCGCCTGCCGCCGGGCCAAGGTCCCGGTCGAGGCGCATTTGTTCGAACGGGGCGGCCATGGCTGGGGGGCGCTGCATGCGCCGGTCGACAGCCCGCAACGCGTCTGGACCGACCTGTTCCGCCGCTGGATCGGCCAGCACGTTTAATACCACGCTACCGTCACCCCGGACTTGATCCGGGGTCCCGCTTCTCCTTGCACGCTCGGTAAAAAGCGGGCCCCGGGTCAAGCCCGGGGTGACGGTAACGAGACTACCCGAACAACCGTCGCGCACTACGCTCCAGCATCACCAGCTGCCACAGCGTCCGGCCATGCTCCGCTCGACCCGACCGATGCTCCGCCGCCAGTCGCTCGATCGCATGGGGCTCGAACCACGTCGCCAACACCGGCGACCGCGCGAGCCCCGCCGCCTCATCCGCCAACGCCCCCCGGAACCACGCGCTGACCGGGGTCACGAACCCCATTTTGGGCCGATACAGGATTTCGCGCGGCAGCCACGGCTCCAGCGCCTTCTTCATCAGCCACTTGCCCTCGCCCCCGCGCAACCGCAGCTTTGCCGGCAATGTCGCGCAGAACTCGATCAGCCGATGGTCGAGCAGCGGCTCGCGCGCCTCCAGTGCCACCGCCATGCTGGTCCGGTCGACCTTGGTCAGGATGTCACCCGGTAGCCAGTGACGGAAATCAGCATATTGCGCCCGGTCGAGTGCATCGCGCCCCGGCGCCTGCCGCATCGCCGCGACATAGCGCTCTTCCCCGCGATAGCCGCCCAGCTGCCGCGCCATCGCCTGCCCGTACAGCCCGTGCCGCACCGCCGGCGTCGTCACCCCCACCGCCTGCGCATAGGCCTCGTCACCATCCTGCGCGAGCGCCAGCAACGTCGTCTTGGCGCGGAACGGGCGCGGTGCCCAGTCGGCCTTGGGATAGACATCGCCCAGCGCCCCGAACACCGGTTCCCGCAACCCCGGCGGCAGCAGCGCACGCACCCGCTCCTCCGCCGCATGGAACTTGTACCGGCGGTACCCGGCCAGCGCCTCGTCCGCGCCATCACCCGACAGCGCGACCGTCACCCGCTCGCGTGCCAGCGCGCATACCTGATAGGTCGCCAGCGCCGACGCATCGGCAAAAGGCTCGTCGAACGCCGCGACCAGCGTGTCGATCACGCCGAAATCGTCCGACCGCACCGTCCGCACCGCATGGTCGGTCGCAAATCGCCCCGCGACCAGCCCCGCCGGCCCGCGCTCGTCATGGCCCGCTTCCTCGAACCCGATGGTGCAGGTCTGCACCGGCGACCGGCTCGCCTCCGCCATCAGCGCCACGACCGCCGACGAATCGACCCCGCCCGACAGGAACGCGCCGAGCGGCACATCGGCGACCATCCGCGACCGCACGCCCTCGCGCATCCGCTCGACCAGTTCCGCCTCGAGGTCGCGCGCGCTGCCCTTGGCCCGCTTCGAAAAGTCGACGTCCCACCACCGGACCGGCTGCGGCACGCGCCGCCCGCGCTCGATCAGGAGGAAATGCCCCGCGGGCAGCTTCTTCACACCGGCCACGATACAGGCGTCGTCGGGCACATAGCCGAGCGCCATATAATCCTCGATCGCCGCCGCATCGGGCGTCCGCCGCACCAGCGGATGGGCGAGCAGCCCTTTCAACTCCGACGCGAACGCCACCGCGCCGTCGCCCAGCTCGACATAGTGGAACGGCTTCACCCCCATCCGGTCGCGCGCGATGAACAGCGCCTGCCGCCCCGCATCATGGATGGCAAAGGCGAACATCCCGTTCAGCCGCGCCAGCATGTCCGGCCCCCATGCCGCCCAGGCATGCAGCAACACTTCCGTATCGCCCTGGGTGCGGAACACCGCGCCCTTGCCCTGCAACTCGGCCCGCAGCTCGGCGAAGTTATAGATTTCGCCGTTGAAGGTGATGACGACCTGTTCGCCCGGCAGCGCCATCGGCTGCGGACTGCCTGCGACGTCGATGATCGACAGCCGCCGATGGCCCAGCCCCACGCCCGGCGCGGTCCATACGCCCGACCCGTCGGGGCCGCGATGCGCCTGAACATCGGTCATCGCTGCGATCCGTGCCGGATCGACCGGCTTTGGCTGCACGCTATGATACAGGCCGGCGATTCCGCACATCTCAGCGCATTCCCGCTGCGCGGTCGGCGATCGCGTCGACCGGCCCCGCCGCCTTTAGGAAATCGGCGATCGCCTGTCGCGGGTCGTGCCCATCCTTGCGCGCCGATAGCAGCACGGCGACGCCGCGTTGCGGGCCGCCGAGCAGCTTCGCCTTCAGCGTCTCCCACTTCACCCGGTCAGCGCTGCCGGTCGTGATCGATCCGATGCGATACCAGGTCGCGACCTCGCGCTCGACCGGGCCGGGCGCGGCCATGCGCAGCGACGCGCTGCCGGCGATCGGCGCGGTGTCGGCGATCCGCACCCAGCGGTCATTCTCGCGGATCGCGCCTGTTCCGAACCCTACCAATTCATGTCCTTCGCCCTGCGAGCCATAGAGCGCAACGACCATGTCGACGCTGCGGCCCCTCGCATCGCCATAGCGCCCGATCAGGAAATGGTCAGCGCCCGGATAATTCGGAACCCAGGGTTCGCCATCGACCGCCACCCGCTGCCATCCGGGCACCTGCGGTAACTCGATCCGCGCCGGCAACGCCTGCGCCCGCCGGTCGACGATCCAGCCCCATGCCGCAAAGCCGACCGCGACCGCCAGCACCGCCGCTGCCGCCAGCGACCGGTCCGCCGCGCGCATCGGCATCGCAGCCACGCTCGCCACGTCGAACCACGGCGCATCGGGGTCGCGGTCGAACCAGCGCCAGCCGAGCGCCAGCACCCCCGCCATGGTCAGCGCGAAGAACACCCAGCCATAGACGATATGGTCGAACCCGGTCGCCGCCTCGACCGACGTCAGATGCGCGGCATAGATCGTTCCCGCCGCGCGCACCCCGTTGGCCAGCACCGGCACGATCAGCGCCAACGCCGTGAACGCGATCCGTCGCCGCCATGCGACGTAACACACATTGGCGACCAGCGTGCCATAAGCGACCATGGCGATGACGAACTTCGACCCTGAACAAGCCTCCGCCACTTCGAAATAGCCGTTGGGGATGGTGATGAGCACCCCGTCGACCGCCGCCGGCACACCGAGCAAATGCAGCAGCGGCATCGTCAGCGATACCGTCGCCGCTTGCAGCCACGGCTCTAGGAAATCGCCGAACGGCACGAGGAAGACCATATAGGCCAGCGGGAAGGCGATCCCGCGCGCGACGCGGGCGCCGAGCAACGCGACCACCGCCCCCTGCAACATCGCGACCAGCCCGACATGCCGGAACAGCGCCACCGCCGCCGCTTCCCCGACCAGCCAGAGCGCCCCGCCGCCCGCAACGATCGTCAGCCCGGGCCACCAAGCCTGCGGGGTCAGTTGCGCGAGCTCGCGCCGCCGCTGCCACACCAGCCAGCCGATGATCGGAGCGACGAACAGGCAATGGCCATAGGTGGTCGAATTCCACCAGATATCCGCCATATCGGCCGCGTCGCGGTGAAAGATCGCCAGCAACGCCGCCCAGATGCCGCTGAGCGCCAGCAACGCCCGCCACCACGCCGGGTCCGTCGCCGCCAGCGGCTGGTCGAGCGCAACGCTGTTCATGCCAGCCCCAGCAATTCGGCCAGCGGTGCCAATCGCGCGTCCCAGCCATAGCGCTCGATCGTCCGCGCCCGCGCCGCTCGCCCTACCGCATCGGCTGCGACGGGGTCGGACAGCAGCTCCCGAATTTCCCGTACAAACCCGGCCGCATCGCTCGCGACCCGGATCGTCCCCCGATGGTCGATCCCTTCGGCGGCGGCGGTCGATGCCACCACCGGCCGCGCCATCGCCATCGCCTCCAGCACCTTGTTCTGGATACCCCGCGCCAGCAACAGCGGCGCGACGACCACGGCGGCAGCGGCAATCCACTCGCGCACGTCCGCGACCTCGCCGGTCACGACCACCCGCTCGCTCTCTAGCGCCCGTACCGCCGCGGTCGGACTGCGCCCGACAATCGCAAAGCGCGCCTCCGGCACCAATGGCAGCACCTCGCCCGCGAACCAGCGAACCGCATCGATATTGGGCCGGTAGTCCATCTGCCCGGTAAAGACGATCAGCGGCCCCGCCTGTTCGACCGGCACGACGCCCGCCGGATCGAAAAAGCCGGTGTCGATCCCATTCTCGATCGCGACCACGCGCTCCGCGCCCGACATCCGCCGGAACAGATCGGCCTCCGCCTCGCTCACCAGCAGCGACGCCCGCGCCCGCCCCGCCACGTCACGTTCGAACGCCGCCAGCTTGCTTGCCTCGCGCCGCATCATCCAGCGCATCGGCCCATGCGCATCATCGGCATAAGCCGCGAACTTGGCCGAATCCATGTCGACGAAATCCATCACGAACGGCACGTCCGCCGGCACATACTGCGCCATCTGCCCCGAATAGACATAGACGGCATCATAGCGCCGCTCGGCCAGCAACTCCGCCACCGCGCCCCGCATCGCCGCGCTGTCGAACGCCGCCTCCGACACGGTCCGCCCGCCCGCCAGCGCCTCAATCGCTGCAAGCGCATTGCCCTTCGTCCGCCGCAACACCCGCACGCTCGCACACCACTGCCCCAGCGCCGCCTCATGCCCCATGTCGCGCGGATCGTCGGCAAAGGTCGCCAGATGCACCCGCCCCAACCCGCTGAAATGCCGCAGCACATGATGGCTGCGCACCTTGTCGCCACGATCGGGGGGATAGGGAACGCGGTGGGCGAGGAACAGGATGTCGCTCACCCCAGCCCCTTCGCGATGAACGGCCCGACGCGATTGGCGACCGCGACCGGCAACTTCTGCCACGCCGCGATCTTCAGCCGGTATTTGGGGTTGAGCGGGCTGGCATCGCGTGGGCGCTCGCCATCGGCCGTCCATGTCGGATAGCCCAGCGGCGTGCCGACGAAACCCCAGTTCTTCTTGTACGCCGCCGGCCCGGTTCCGACCTTCGACCGCCCGAAATCGAACGCTGTGCAGCCCCTGGCCCGCGCATGCCGCATCAGCTCGAAATACATCCGCTCATTGGCCCGCAGACCCCGCGCCGCCGCCGTACCGCCACCCCAATAGGGATAGACCGTGCCCCGCCAATAGACCGACAGCACGCTCGCCACCGCCACGCCGCCATGCCGCACGGTCAGCACATCGGCGTCGTCCCCGAACCGCCGCACAACCTCCGCGAACAGCGACCGCGGAAACACCGGCGTACCGAGATTACGCACTGACGTCCCATAAACATGGAAATGCTCCGCCAGCGCCGCCCGGTCGCGCCCGATGGCGATCTCGAACGGCTCGGCCAGCGCCTTGCGCACATCGGCGCGCTGCTTGCGCGGGATCGCCAGCAATTCGGCATCGTCGTCGTTCGCCAGCGGCCGGACGAACCCGACATAGCGGCTATCGTCCCACGTCCACCCCGCCCCGTCGATCGGCACGCCGCCGCGCATCTCGATCGTCGGACAGCGCAGCTCCCGCGCCATCTCGACCGCCGCCGCCGCCAGCGCCGCGCCCGCCGCCGGGTCGCTCGCCAGCACCCCGCCGCCGACCCCGAACCCGGTCGACACCAACGCCGCCCCGAACAAGGGCGAACGGACATGGGTCAACGGCACGACGCCCTTGAGCACCCCGCCATCCTCGGCCAGCAGCATCCGGTAATCCTGCCCGCACCCCGCCGCCGTCGCCTCACCCCAGACCGGCAGGTGGAACGGCGTGCCGTCGGGATGCTCACCCACGAACGTCTCGATCCGGGTGCGCTCGCCCGCATCGGCCAGATCGGCCCGCCGTACCGCGATCACAGCGCGCCCGCGCGCTCGGCGACGATCCGGTCGGCCCGGCCCCAGTCATGGTTCGCCATCAACCGTTCGAGCTTGCCCGCCATCGCCCCCAGCCGCGAATAATGCCGCAGCTTCGACTTCAACGGCGCGTTCTTCACCCGCGGCTGGCCGGGATCGATCTCCCAGGGATGGAAATAGAACATCGCCGGATGGGCGTCGGCCTGGTTGCTCCGCACCACCGCATCCTCGACCACCCGGTTCGGCAACAGGCGAAAGAACCCGCCCCCCGCCGACACTTCGCGCCCCAGCACCTTGGCCAGTGTGATCGGCCATTCGATCAGGTCGCTGCCCGCAACCGGCCGGTGCAGCACGCGCGGCGCATCCTTCCAGCCATAATGGTCATGGGTCAGCGGCGCGACCGACGACGAATAGGCATAGCCCGCCTCCGCCAGCACGGCATGCGCCCATGGCGTCCGCCGGTCGATCGAAAAGCTCGGCGCGCGATATCCGGTCACCGCCTGTCCGCCCGCATCCTCCAGCGCCGCCTTCGCCCGTGCCAGATCGTGCCGGAATTCGTCGGCGGTCATCGTGAAGACGCGCTTGTGATCCCAGCCATGGCTCGCCAGCTCATGCCCGCCGGCCACGATGCGCTGCATCAGCGCCGGAAAGCGATGCGCGACCCAGCCGAGCGTGAAGAACGTCGCCGTCACCCCGCCGGCGGCGAACAGGTCGAGCACCGCATCGGTATTCGCCTCCACCCGGCATTCGAGCGTGTCCCAGTCGCCCCGGTCGATGACCGTTTCGAACGCCCCGACCTGGAACCAGTCCTCGACATCGACCGACATCGCGTTGCGCATGGGGTGCGTCAGCCGGCGGCGCGGATCGACGACAGGTCGGGACGGCGTTGTTCGCCCTCGACCCAGTCGACCAGCAGGGTCAGCACCCGGCGCAGCGCCGCATCCTGTTCCTCCAACCGTTCCTCCAGCGCCGCGATCCGCGCGACCAGCGCGTCGCGATCCGCCGCATCGACCGGGGCTGCCACCGGGGCCGCCGCAGCCGGCGCTTCCTCGACGATCGGCGTCGGCCAACCGGCGACATCGACCACCGACAGGTGGATCGGGCGCGGCGGCATCGGCGGCGGTGGCGGGGTCATCGGCAACGGATCGGCATCGACGACCGGGGTCGCCTCGGCCACCGGCGCCGCCTCCGCCCGCACGGGCGCGGCGGATTCGGGCGCATGGGTCCCCATCCCGTCACCGTCGAGATCCGCGATCACCTGTTCGATGTCGAGCGACCCGAACCGCTCGATCCCCTCGATCGCGCCGTACAGCAGCACCCGCCCGGCGAGCTGGTTCAACCGCCGCGGCACGCCGCCCGACCAGTGGTGCAGCGCCGCCAGCGCATCCATGCTGAAACTGGGCGAACCATTCCACCCGACGATGCCGAGGCGGTGTTCCAGATACGGCCCGACCTCCTCGACGCCCATCGGCTCCAGATGGTGCATCGCGATCACCCGCTGGCGCAGCTGCTCCAGCCGGTCCGACCCGTGCAGCCGCTGGCGGAACTCCGGCTGGCCCAGCAGGAAGATCTGCAACAGCGCATAGCCGCCCGCCTGGAAATTCGACAGCATCCGCAATTCTTCGATCGATCCGACCGGCAGCGACTGCGCCTCGTCGATCACCAGCAACGTGCGCCGCCCCGACCGCGCGACATTGTGCAGGCCCCGCTCGATCGCTTCGAGCAGCTGCGCCTTGGTCAATCCATGGTGATCGACATCCAGCCCCGCCGCGACCAGCCGCAGCAGGTCGTCCGCCTCGATCTGGGTCGTGACGATGCGGATGACGTTCAACCGCTCCGGATCGATCGTCTGCATCAGGTGGCCGAGCAGCGTCGTCTTGCCGGTGCCCGGATCGCCGGTAATGACGATGAAGCCTTCGCCCTGGCTCAACCCGTAGCCGAGATACGCCATCGCCTTGCGGTGCGTCGCCGTGTCGAACCAGAAGGCCGGATCGGGCGTCAACTGGAACGGGCGACCGGTCAGGCCATAATGATCGTCGTACATCATCGTCTCCAATGGCGGGACCGTAGCCGCCAATCGGTTGAATGTTCGTTTATAATCCGGCGAATTTACCCTGTTCCGTTCCCGGCCGGTAGGGGTGCACGACTGCTCGAACGACGTCGGCGAAAGGCACGCCCACCTATCCCCCCGTCACCCCGGGCTTGACCCGGGGTGACGATACGATCACGGCGGCGGCGGCCCGTTAGAAACGGAACCCGACCGCCAGCAACGCCTGCGCGATCAGGTCCGACTGGCTCCGCTCCACGTCGAACCCGTACACCCCGGCGGTCAGGCTGCCATAGGCCCGCCCGAAGCTGCGATAATAGCCGCCCTGCGCACCGCCGCCCCATGCGTCCAGCCCGCCTTCGATCCCGCTGGCGAAATAGTTCGCATACAGGTCCGCACTGACCGACGACCGGCTGTCGAGCGCCCATTGGCCGAAGCCCTGGACATAATAGCTCTCGTCGCGCGTGCGATAGATGACCGCGCCCGGCACCGGCGGGATATAATAGGCCCGGCTGGCATAGCCCGCGCCCAGCCCCAGCCGCGTCGGACCGCGCGTGATCGAATAGACCGCATCGATGCCCCGCGCGCGGAAGGTCGCCGCGCTGACCGACTGGAATACCGGGGTGAGGCATCCGCCGGCATTGGACGCGCCCTCCGGCGTCACGCCTCCGCCGAACACGCACCCGCCATAACGCGCACCGAACGGGTCCTCGCCCCCGATATAGTTGATCGGCAGCTGCGACAGCGATCCGGTCAGCTGCCGCCCGAACGTCGTCACGCTGTCGTAAACACCGACCTGCAATGCCGATGCCGGGCTGACCTGCCATTGCAGCGACCCAGTGTAGCTCATCGACCCGTAGCGCCGCCCCAGCCGCGCCTCCAGCGCGGTGCGGGGGCTGGGCCGCCACAATACGCCCGCGTCCCAGATGATGCCGTCGGTGTCATAGGCGATGCGCGGCGCCGACGCCGGATCGGTCACGAACCGCCCTGCGCCATCGACAACCGGAATATTCTGCGCATCGAGCAGCGGGTCGCGCTGCGTCACCTCGATCTTTTCGTAGCCGACGCCACCGACCGCCGCCAGCGTCCGCGTGATCGGCAGCACCGCATCGACCCGGCCGTACGCGCCCTCGAACTTCTGGTCGAGCTGCCCCGCATCCTCACGCAGCCACGCCCCCGACACGGTGAAGCCGATCGGCAGCAGCGTGCCCGCGCGGGTGCCGGCGCTGCCCATCACCAGATGGCTGGTCGCCTCGTCATAATAATCCAGCCGCCGCTGCCCCGGCGCCAGATCGACCACGCCCGGCGTCTCCGCCTTCACATAACCGAATTGATAGGTGCCGTTGACCGCGAACGGGCCGACGCGCGTGTTGACGCTCGGCCCGGCATAGAGGCCATAAACCTGCGCGGTATTGACGTTGCTCGCATTGACCAGCGGTCCGAACCCGCCGCCGCGCGTATCGCCCTGCGCCCGCGTGGCGATCGCGCCGCCTTCCAGGTTCAGCCAGCGGGTAATCTGCACATTGGCCCGCGCCAGGCCCGAATGGACGTCGCCATTGCCGAAATCGTCGCCCCAGTCGATCAGCCGCTGATACTGGTAATTGGCCTGGACCTGCACCCGCTGCGTCGTGATCGTCGCATCGACCCCGGCGGTCAGCTGGGTATAGGTCACCACATCGCCGTCGTTCAGATCGGCGAGCAGCACCTGCCCCGCCTCGATATAGGGCGACACCTCGACCCGCTGCGCCAGCGCCGGGCTTGCCGACGCTGCGACCACGACCGGCAGGGCGAGCCAGCGCATCATTCCTTATCCTGCCCGTAATAGCCGAACCGCGCCCCTTCCGCCCGGTACGTCGTCGCGTTCAGCAGCAGCTGGATATCGTCGCACCCGTCGAGCAGCGCCACCGCCTCGCGCAGGTCCGATTCGCTGCTGCGATCGGCGCGGACCACCAGCACCGTCTGCCCGACCAGCGACGCCAGCACCGCGGCCGGCGACGCGGCGAGCGCGGGGGGCGAATCGAAGATGACGATCCGGTCGGGATCGGCGCTCAGCAGCCGCTCCAGCACGTCCTGCGCATGGTCGCTACGCAGCAACTCGGTATCGGCGTTCGTCCGCTTGCCCGCCGGCAGCACCGACAGCTGCGGCACGTCGGTCGGGATCACCAGCGCCTCGACATCGATCGCCGGATCGCCCAGCGCGTCGAGCAGCCCCTGTCCGCTCGCGGCGATGCCCAGCCGGTCGAGAATGTCGGGCTTCGGGAAATCGGCATCGACCAGCAGGATCTGCAAATCGCGCTCCGCCGCCAGCGACAGGGCGAGGTTGATCGCACAGAAGGTCTTGCCGTCGCCCGGCTGCGCCGAACACACCAGCACCATGCGCGCCGCCTGCGGGTCGCGCTTCTCGATATCGGCGGCGGTGGTCAGCAGCTGGCGCTTCACCAGCCGGAATTCCTCGGCCAGCGCCGTCACCGGACCACCGGGCACCAGCATCCCCGCCTCGGCCAGCCGTTCGCGATCGATCCGCGCTGGATCGAACGGACGGATGCGTGCCGGCGGCATCTTGCGCGCGGCAGGCTTCGCCGCGACCGGCGGCGGTGGGGGAGGCAGGTCGGGCATGGCGACCGGCGGCAGTTCGGGCTTCGGCCCCAGCTGCCAACGATCCGCCGCGCGCTCCAGCAACGATGCGCGCATGGCCCGGTGCGATTGGTCGTTCACCTTGTCATCCCCACTCACGCCACCAGCCCGCGCTGGGCGAATTCCAGCCCCAGCAACAGCACGAATGCCGCGACCAGCGCGCCCGCGCCACCCGCAAACAGCTTCAGGCGCCGCTTGCGTGTCTCCCGGACCGCATCGGTCACGACCTCGCCGATCGACCCCAGCACCGGCATCCCGCTGATCTTTTCCAGCTTCTGTGCGGTGGCAAAGCTGGTCCTCACCCGGCTGAGCGCAAAGGCGATGCCGACGCCCGCGCCGATCCCGACCACCAGCACGCCCAGCAGCAGCAGCGGCCGGTTGGGTGCGGTCGGTTTGCTCGGCTGGGTCGGGGGATCGATCACGTTGAACTTCAGCGCATCGGTATCGGTCTGCACGCTGCTGCGCAGCCGCACTTCCTCACGGTCCTGGAACAGCGCGTCATATTGTTGTTTCAGCGACGCGATATCGCGGTCCAGCTGCGACTGCTGCGCCGCCGCCTGCGGGTCGGCCGCGATCTTCGCCTGCAGTCCGTTCAGCTGGCTTTCGATCTGGCTCTTGCGCTGCTGCAGCTCGGCCACCCGCGCCTGCCGGTCGGCCTGGGTCGCGCGCAGTTGCAGGTAGAACGGGTTGGGCGACGCCGCCGTGCCGCCGCTGACGCCGCCACCCTCGCCCCGCGCCGCCGCTCGCGCAGAAGCCAGCTGGCGATTGAGCGCCACCATATCGGGATGCTGATCGGTCCAGCCGCGGCTGCGCCCCTCGGCGATCTGACCCTCGATCGCATTCAGCCGCGCCCGCGCCGGCCCGACCATCGCCGTCCCCGCCGTCCCCGGCAGCGTCGCCGCCGTCCCCGCCATCTGCGCATTGGCCGCATTCAGGCTCGACTGCGCCGCCGCCAGATCGCCGTCGATCTGCGCCAGCTCGCTGCGCGCATTCGACATGCGGTCGTCGAGCGACCCGGTGCCCGGCAGCATCGCCATATATTGCGCCTGGAACGCCTGCCGCCGCGCCTCGGCATCGGCCAGCTGCTTCTGCCGCTGCGATAGCTGCTGGTCGAGGAAGCGCAGCGACTGCACCGTCGCGTCGCGGTCGCTGGCCAGGTTGTCCTGCACGAAGATGTCGATCATCTTCTGCACGACCTCGCGCGCGACCTTCGGATTGCCCGACGTCGCCGAAATCTCGAACAGATTGTCCTGCTGCTGCGTCAGCTTGATCGCATTCTGCAACGACGCGATCCGGTCGCCCACGTCCCGGTCATTGGCGACCGTCTCGTTCAGCGACGTGCCCCGCACCACCTTTTCGAGGTTCACGGCGGACGTCAGCGTCTGGCGGATGCGGTCGATATTCTTCGCCTGATCGTTCTGAGCGACCGCCGCCTCGGCACCGGGCAACACCTGCCGCATCTGCACCATGACCCGCGCGGTCGACTGATAGCTGTTGGGAATCTGGCTCACCGCCAGCCATCCGCCCAGGCACACCACCCACGCCACCGCCAGCGCGATCCAGCGCCGCTGCCAGATCGCGTGGAGGATCAGCTTCAGCTCGTCGTACAGCCCGTCCATCTCAGAACATGCTCTCGGGGATGATGATGACGTCGCCCGGCTGCAGCTTCACGTTCGCGCTCGCATCGCCGTTCTTGAGCAGGCTGGAAATCCGCAAGCCGAATTCCGACTGCTTGCCCGTCGCGCGGTCATACCGCACCAGCCGCGCCCGGTTGCCCGACGCATATTGGTTGAGCCCCCCCACCGCGATCATCGCGTCGAGCAGCGTCATGTTCGCCCGGTACGGCAGCGATGCCGGCTTCTCGGTCGCTCCCACCACGCGCACCTGCTGACTGAACGTGCCCGAGAAATTCTCGACGATCACCGAAACCAGCGGGTCCTTCACATATTCGCCCAGCGCCAGCTTCAGATCGTCGGCCAGCATCGCCGGCGTCTTGCCGGTGGCGGGCATGTCGTTGATCAGCGGCGTGGTGATCCGCCCGTCGGGGCGCACCTGCACCTTGGTCGACAGTTCGGGGTTGCGCCACACGAAGATGCTCAGCTGGTCGAGCGGCCCGATGACATAGGCCTCGCCCGGCGCTTCCTTCGCCTGCACGAACGGCGCGGGCGGCAGCTCGGGGCGCGTCGCCCCCCCGGCGCATCCGCCCAGCAGGGCCATCAGCGCCACACCCGTCCCCAAACCATGACTGCGACGCATTACCATACCTCGTTCCGAACGAGCGCAGCCGCAACCGGACTGCGCAGGACTGCCCCTGCTATGCTGCCAAAGGGGTAAAGATAGGGTTGAGTATAGACCCGATTCCCGCAACACGCACCATAACGGGACTCCGCGCGCTTACCCGTCCTTTGCGACGAACAGTTCGCGCGCCGGCGGGTGGCCCAGAAACGCCGCCGGGCTGGCCGTCGCACCATAGGCCCCCGCCTGGAACAGCACGATCGTATCGCCGACCGCCACCGCGGGCAAAGCCACCCGGTCGGCCAGTCGGTCCAACGGCGTACACAAGCACCCGACGACCGACGCGGTCATCACCGGCGCGGCGTCCATCCGCTCCGCCACCGCGACCGGATAATTGCGCCGCACCACCGTCCCGAAATTGCCGCTCGCCGCCAGTTGGTGGTGCAGCCCGCCATCGACCACGACGAAGGTCTCGCCGCCGCTCTCCTTCACATCGACGACCCGCGTGCAATACACCCCCGCCTCGCCGACCAGCCATCGCCCCAGTTCGACCGCAAAACCGGTCTCGGCCAGCACCGCCCTGCGCCGCGCCAGCGCCTCGCCCAGCGCCTGCCCGACGCCCTCGACATCGACCGGGGTGTCGCCCGCGAAATAGGGAATGCCGAACCCGCCGCCCAGATTGATGAACGCCGGCACCGCGCCCGCTTCTTCCGCCAGCCGTTCGGCCAGCGCCAGCGTCGCCGCCTGCGCCTCGCTGATCGCCGCGCTGTCCAGCGTCTGCGATCCGGCAAAGATGTGGAACCCATGCCAGTCCGCGCCGACCGCGACCAGCCGCTTCACCAGCGCCGGCACCCGCGCTGCGTCAATGCCGAAGGGCGACGCGCGTCCGCCCATCCGCATCCCAGACCCGCGCAGTTCGAAATCCGGGTTCACCCGCACGGCAATCCGTGGGGTGCGCCCCAGCCGGTCGCCGACCGCCAGCGCCCGATCCGCCTCGCCCTCCGACTCGACATGCAGCGTCGCGCCGGCCGTGATCGCCGCCGCCAGTTCGTCGTCGCGCTTGCCCGGCCCCGCAAAACTGATCGCCGCCGCCGGCTTCACCGCCAGCGCCATCGCCAGTTCGCCGCCCGATGCGACATCCAGCCCGTCGACCATGCCCGCCATCGCCGCCAGCACGTCGCGGTGCGGATTGGCCTTGATCGCATAGTGGACCCGCACCGCCTCCGGCAGCGCTGCGCGCAACCGCGCCACCCGCGCCGCCAGCGCCGCCCCGTCATACAGGAACGCCGGCGTATCCCCGGCGCGTTCCAGCAGCTCGGCAAAGTCGACTCCGCCGACCATCAGCCGCGACGGTCCGGCAAAGCCCGCCGGGATCGGCCCGACCGGCTTCACGACCGCACCGCCTGCTCGGCAATCGCCCGCACCGCCACCCGGTCGAGCTTGCCGTTCGCATTGCGCGGCAACCCCTCGACCCAGACATAGTGCGATGGCTGCTGGAAACTCGGCAGCTCGCGCCGCAGCCGCGCCCGCACCCCCGCCTCGGCATCCTCGACCAGCGCCCGCGCAACGACGGTGATCGCCTGTCCCTGCCGCTCGTCGGGCAGGCCGACCGCGACCGCCTCCACCACTTCCCCGCCCGCCAGCACCGCTTCCTCCACTTCCGTAGGGCTGATCCGGTTGCCCGCCACCTTCATCATCTCGTCATCGCGCCCGACGAAGCGCAGCAGCCCGTCCGCGCCCACCGCGACCGTATCGCCCGACCACACCGCCATCCCGCCGCTGTCCATCCAGTCCGGCGCCGGCCGGAACCGCGCCGCCGTCCGCTCGGCATCGCGCCAATATCCCTGCGCCACCAGCGGCCCGGCATGGACCAGCTCGCCCGGTTCGCCGGCGTCCGCCCGACTGCCGTCGCAGCGCACCACCGCCACCTCGGCAAAGGGGATCGCCGACCCGATCGCCTCCGGGTTCGCATCGATCAGCGCGGGGTCGAGATAGGTCGACCGAAACGCCTCGGTCAGCCCATACATCGCATAGAGATCGGCCGCCGCGAAGCGCTCGCGCAACGCCCGCACCATGCGCGGCGTCAGCGCCCCGCCCGAATTGGTCAGCCGCTCGAGCCGCGCCGCCGTCTCCGCCGGCCATTCCGCCTCCAGCAGCTGCGTCCATAGCGGCGGCACGCCGGCCAGCGTCGTCACCCCGAACCGCTCGACCGCCTTCACCACGTCGCGCGCCGTCAGATAATCGAGCGGCACCACCGCACCCCCTGCCATCCAGGTCGAAAACAGCTGGTTCTGCCCATAATCGAAGCTCAGCGGCAGCACCGCCAGCACCCGGTCGTCGGGGGTCAGCTTCAGGTAGCGCGCGACCGACACCGCCCCCAGCCACAAATTGGCATGGCTCAGCATCACCCCCTTGGGCCGCCCGGTCGACCCGGAGGTATAGAGGATCGCCGCCAGCGCATCGGGATCGCCGTCGCCTGCTGCCACCGGCTCCCCGTCCGGCGCCTCGGTCAGCACCCGGCACCCGTCCGGCACATCGCCCGGCGCCAGCGCCGCCGTCCGCGCCGCCTGCGTCACCAGCACCGCCGCCCCACTATCCGACAGGATATGCGCGACCTGCGCCCGCTTCAGCGCCGGATTGACCGGCACATGCACCAACCCCGCCCGCGCCGCCGCCAGCGGCATCAGGCACGCCGCCCGCGTCTTCGGCAACCACGTCGCCACCCGCGCACCGGGTTCGAGGCGCAACGCCGCCAATCCCCCCGCCATGCGGGCCACGGCCGCTTCCAACGCGGCAAAGCTCAGCACGCCGTCCCGATCGATCAAGGCGGAAGCATGCGCGGCACCCAGCGCAGGCAGATGATCGATCGTCCGGGCAACAGGGAAATCCATCGCCGCGTCCTAGCGCCGATCGAAAGCCAGATACAGGGGGCGAAGCCTCTGGTGGATCACCCACCTTACCGCGACGTCACCCCGGGCTCGACCCGGGGTCCCGCTTCTTCTGCCTCCGCGAAAGAAGCCCCCCGCCGCCTCGAAGAAAACCGCACCCCCGCGAAGGCGGGGGTCCAGACGCCGCATTCTCGTCCGCGCGGCTCATACGCAGCGTACCCCCGCGCAGGCGGGGGTCCAGAGCCCAACAAACCGACACCGCGACCAACCACCCTGGATCCCCGCCTTCGCGGGGATACGGTGGCAGCGCCCCGCTCCCGCCCTTCCTTACCCCGGCGAAGGCCCGGGCCCCGTCGGGGGACGTCAGCGACCTTTCGATACGCGGCACCAACTGGACCCCGACCTCCGCCGGGGTACGACAAATCCCGCTCCGAGCGCCCGCTCCCGGCAGAGTCACCGACCCACCACCGGGCGACCAACACACCCCGCTTGGCAGCACCCCGAACAACCCCTAAACCCGCGACCAAACAGGGGAGTTACTACGTGATCCAGACAGGTTCGGCTTCGATCGAGGAAACGGTCCGCGCGGTGCTGCGCGACGTGCTCGGCCTGTCGGACGAACGGGCGGCGGCGTTCGACGACGCGACCCCGCTGTTCGGCGCGCTCCCCGAACTCGATTCGATGGCCGTCGCCGGCGTCCTGACCGAGATGGAGGACCGGCTGGGCATCCTGATCGAGGATGACGATATCGACGGCGACACGCTCGAAACCTTCGGCTCGCTGGTCGCCTTCGCCCGCGCCAAGGTTCCCGCTTGATCGACCGCTACGACTGGCCCGGCGGGCATGAGGCGCTGTGGCGCTTCGGTCCCGATACCGGTCCGTTCGTAATGATGCTGCTGCCCCCGTTCGAAGAGGCGAACCGCACCCGCACCTTCGCGGTGCGTCTGCTCCGCGAACTTGCCGCGCGCGGTATCGCATCGGTCCTGCCCGACCTGCCGGGACAGGGCGACAGCCTGCTTGCCACCGAAGCTGCGACCCTCGCCGACTGGCGCGCCGCCGTCACCGCGCTGGTCACCGCCATCGACCGCCCGGTCGTCGGTGCGGCGATCCGCGCCGGTGCCTTGCTCGACTGCGACGCCGACCTTGCCGGCCGGTGGCACCTCTCGCCCCAGTCCGGCACCGCGCTGGTCCGCGAACTCGGCCGGATCGCCAGCGGGATCGACCGCAGTGCCGCGATGGTCGAAATTGCCGGCAATCGCATCGCGACCGCGCTGCTGGACGAACTCGACACGGCGCTCCCCTGCGACACCCATCCCCGTCGCGTCGTCCGCCTCGGCACCGATCCGAAGGACGCCGACCTGCGTATCGACGCCGCGCCCTTGTGGCGCCGCGCCGAGCCGGGCGACGACCTCGCGCTGGCCGAACAGCTTGCCGACGACCTCGCCGCATGGAGCCGCGCATGCGTCGGCTGGTGACCTTTCCCTGCCTGGGCGAAACCCTTGCCGGCACGCTCGACGCCGCGCCCGGCACCACCGGCCTGCTGATCGTCTCGGGCGGCAACGAACTGCGCATCGGCGCCCATCGCGGCATGGCGCTGCTCGCGGCCGCCATCGCCGCTGCCGGCTATCCGGTCCTGCGCTTCGACCGGCGCGGCCTCGGCGATTCGACCGGCCGCAATGAAGGCTTCCGCACCAGCGCCCCCGACATCGCCGCCGCCGCCGCCTTTTTGCGCGAACAGACCGGCGTCACGCGGATGGTGGCATTCGGCAATTGCGACGCCGCGACCGCGCTGGCGCTGTTCCACGCGGACGCCGGGATCGACCGCCTCGTCCTCGCAAACCCCTGGATTGTCGAGCCTTCGGGCGACCTGCCGCCCCCCGCCGCGATCCGCGCGACCTATGCCCAGCGCCTGTCCTCGCCCGCCGAATGGCGCCGGCTGCTGACCGGCGGCGTCAACTTCCGCCGCCTGGCGCAAGGTTTGGCAACCATTGCCCGGTCCCGCCGCACCCAAAACGACCTCGCCCGAACCTTCGCCCGGTCCCTCGCCTCTGGAAGCCCGGCCGACATCCTGCTCGCCACCCGCGACCACACCGCCGTGGCATTCCTCGATGCGTGGCACCTTCGCCACCTTACCGCCCTGCACCACCGCGACAGCGACAGCCACAGCTTCGCCCGCCCCGGCGACGCCGACTGGCTCCGCGACCGCCTGCTCGACGCCCTCAGTCGAGATTAGGCCGCAGCCACCGCTCCGCCTGCTCCAGGCTGACGCCGCGCCGCGTCGCATAGTCCTCCAGCTGGTCCCGCCCGATCCGCGCCACCCCGAAATAGGCGCTGTCGGGATGCCCGAAATAAAAGCCCGACACCGCCGCCGTCGGCAGCATGGCAAAGCTGTCGGTCAGCGTGATTCCAGTGGCTTGGGCAGCCCCCAGCATGTCGAACAGGATCGGCTTCTGGCTATGGTCGGGGCACGCCGGATAGCCCGGCGCCGGGCGAATCCCGCGATACTGCTCGCGGATGATCGCCTCGTTGGTCAGCTGCTCGTCCGGCGCATAGCCCCACAGCTCGGTCCGCACATGATGGTGCAGCCGCTCGGCAAACGCCTCGGCCAGTCGGTCCGCCAGCGCCTTCAACAGGATGTCCTGATAATCGTCGTTATCCGCCTTGAACCGCGCGATATGCGGGTCGATCCCGTGGATCCCGACCGCGAACCCACCCATCCAGTCGCCCGCCGGATCGACGAAATCCGCCAGGCACATATTGGCCCGCCCCTCCCGCTTCTTCACCTGCTGGCGCAGGAACGGCATGCGGATCGCATGGGTGGCGTGGGTCGTCTGCATCGGCGTCGCAAAGTCGTGCGGCACCCCCGACAGCGGCGACACCCGCCCGGCCTCCATCGCCGGCTCCAGCTGCTCGGCCGGCACGTCGACGATCACGTCGTCGCCGTCCCGCCGGCAATGCCACAGCGCCGCAACCCCCTTTGCCGTAAGCCATTTCTCGGCGATGATCCGGTCCAGCATCGCCTGCGCATCGGCATAGAGCGACGTCGCGCTTTCCCCCACGACCTCGTCGGTCAGGATCGCCGGAAAATTGCCCGCCAACTCCCACGCGCGGAAAAACGGCGTCCAATCGATATAGTCGCGCAGGTCCGCCAGGTCCCAGTCGTCGAACACATGCCGCCCCGGCTTGTTCGGCGCGGCCGGCTTCTGGCCGAAGTCCGCCACAAATCCATTGGCCCGCGCCTCCGCAATCGGAGCGAGGTCGCTTTGCCCCTTCCCCGCCCGCGCGATCCGCACCGCCTCATAGTCGGCCGCGATCTGCTCGACATAGGCATCGCGCGCGGTGTCGCTCACCAAGGTCGTCGCCACGCCTACCGCCCGGCTGGCGTCGAGAACATGGACGATCGGACCATCATAGGCCGGTGAGATGCGCAGTGCCGTATGGACCTTGGACGTGGTCGCACCACCGATCAGCAGCGGCATGGTCATGCCCGCGCGCTTCATCTCCTCGGCGACGGTGACCATCTCGTCCAGCGACGGCGTGATCAGGCCCGACAGGCCGATCATGTCGGCGTCATTCTCGTTCGCGGCCTCTAAAATCTTGGTCCACGGCACCATGACGCCAAGGTCGACCACGTCGAACCCGTTGCACTGCAGGACGACGCCGACGATGTTCTTGCCGATATCATGCACGTCGCCCTTGACGGTCGCCATGATGATCTTGCCCTTGCCCTTGGCGCCGGGCTCCTTCGCCGCCTCGATGAAGGGCAGCAGATGCGCGACCGCCTTCTTCATCACCCGCGCGGACTTGACGACCTGCGGCAGGAACATCTTGCCCGACCCGAACAGGTCCCCAACGACGTTCATCCCGTCCATTAGCGGCCCTTCGATCACCTCGATCGGCCGGGCGAATTGCTGGCGGCATTCCTCGGTATCGTCGACGACATGCGCGTCGATGCCCTTGACCAGCGCATATTCGAGCCGCTTGACGACGGGCAGCGAGCGCCATTCCGCCGCCGCCTTCTCGGCGACCGCATCGGTGCCCTTATACTTCTCCGCCAGCGCGATCAGCCGCTCGGTCGCGTCGGGATCGCGGTTGAGGATCACATCCTCGCACGCCGTCCGCAGCTCGGCATCGATCGTGTCGTACACGTCGAGCTGCCCGGCGTTGACGATCCCCATGTCCATCCCCGCCGGGATGGCGTGGTACAGGAAGATCGAATGCATCGCCCGCCGCACCGGCTCGTTCCCGCGAAAGCTGAACGACAGGTTCGATAGCCCGCCCGAGATATGACAATGCGGGCAGCGCGCCTTGATCTCGCGGCACGCCTCGATGAAGTCGACGCCGTAGTTGTTATGCTCCTCGATCCCCGTCGCCACCGCGAAGATATTGGGATCGAAGATGATGTCCTCGGGCGGAAAGCCGATACCGGTCAGCAGCTTGTAGGCACGCTCGCAAATCTCGACCTTGCGGTCCTTGGTATCCGCCTGCCCGACCTCGTCGAACGCCATCACCACGACCGCCGCGCCATAGTTCATGCAGATGCGGGCATGGTGCAGGAACTGCTCCTCGCCCTCCTTCATGCTGATCGAATTGACGATCGGCTTGCCGGACACACACTTCAGCCCCGCCTCGATCACATCCCATTTGGAACTGTCGACCATCACCGGGATGCGGGCGATATCCGGTTCGGCCTGGATCAGCTTCAGGAAGGTCGTCATCGCATGGTGCGCGTCGAGCAACCCTTCGTCCATGTTGACGTCGAGGACCTGCGCCCCGCTCTCGACCTGCTGCAGCGCGACCTCGACCGCGGCGGCATAGTCGCCCGCCATCACCAGCTTCTTGAAGCGGGCCGATCCGGTCACATTGGTGCGTTCGCCGATATTGACGAAGTTGGTCGAGGCGTTGGTCATGTCAGCTTTCTCTCCCTCTCCCCTTCAGGGGAGAGGGTCGGGGAGAGGGGAATGTGCGGAGAGGGCGGTGAACGTCCCCTCTCCCAACCCTCTCCCCTGAATGGGAGAGGGCTTTTAGCAGCTACGCCGCCATCGTGAACGGTTCCAGCCCGGCAAGCCGCGTCTGTACCGGCACGCCCGGCACCTTGCGCGGCGCGACGCCACGAACGCGATCGGCCATCGCCTTGATATGCGCCGGCGTCGATCCGCAGCAGCCGCCCAATACGTTCACCTGCCCATGATCCGCCCAGTCGCCGACCAGCGCCGCCGTCGTCTCCGGCGCTTCGTCATAGGCGCCCAGTTCGTTGGGCAGGCCGGCATTGGGATAGACCATGATCAGCGTGTCGCAGATGTCGCTGAGCGTCTTCACATGCGGGCGCAGCTGTTCCGCGCCGAACGAACAGTTCAGCCCGATCGTCACCGGCTTCGCATGACGGATCGCGTGCCAGAACGCCTCGACCGTATGGCCCGACAGGTTGCGGCCCGACAGGTCGGTCAGCGTCATCGACAGCATGATCGGCAAGTCGCGCCCCAACGCTTGGCCGGCCTCGATCGCCGCCAGAACCCCGGCCTTGGCATTCAGCGTGTCGAACACCGTCTCGATCAGCACGAAGTCAATGCCGCCGGTGACCAGCGCATCGATCTGGTCGCGATACACGCCCTTCAAATGGTCGAAGTCGATCTCGCGATAGCCCGGATCGTTGACGTCCGGTGATAGCGAGAGCGTCTTGTTGGTCGGCCCGATCGCCCCCGCCACGAAACGCGGGCGTCCGTCTCGCGCGGCATAGTCGTCGGCCAGCCGGCGAGCGATCCGCGCGCTTTCGATGTTGATATCGGCGACCAGCGCCTCCGCACCATAATCCGCTTGGCTGATCAGGTTCGCGCTGAAGGTGTTGGTCGACACGATATCCGACCCGGCGTCCAGATAGGCGCGGGTGATCGTTTCCGGCACCTCCGGCTTGGTGATCGCCAGGATATCGTTGTTGCCCTTCTGGTCGTGGCCGAGCGTCAGCGAGCCGGCATAATCCGCCTCGGACAGCTTCCAGTTCTGGATTTCGGTACCGAACGCGCCATCGGTGATGAGGACGCGCTGGGCGGCTTCGGCGTTCAGCCGTTCGCGGGCGGTGGTC
This sequence comes from Sphingomonas hankookensis, assembly GCF_028551275.1. NCBI lineage: Bacteria > Pseudomonadati > Pseudomonadota > Alphaproteobacteria > Sphingomonadales > Sphingomonadaceae > Sphingomonas > Sphingomonas hankookensis. The sequence goes on along the minus strand of NZ_CP117025.1, from coordinate 2,110,190 downwards.
ATGTCGTGTTCCTCAAACCGTGAGTTCAGGCCGCGGCGGCGACCGGCGTCGCCTTCGGCCGCAACCCCATCAGGTGGCAAATGGCGTAGGACAGTTCTGCGCGGTTGAGCGTGTAGAAATGGAAGTCGCGGACGCCGCCGGCATAGAGCTTGCGGCACATTTCGGCGGCCACCGTCGCGGCGACCAGCTGCCGTGCGCCGGGATGATCGTCCAGCCCTTCGAACAGCCGGTCCATCCACGCCGGAATCGACGCCCCGCACAGACCGGCGAACTTGCGGACCTGCGCCACATTCGACACCGGCAGGATACCCGGTACCAGATCGGCGTTGATACCCGCCGCCGCCGCCGCGTCACGGAAGCGGAAGAACGCCTCGGGCGTGAAGAAGAACTGTGTGATCGCGCGGGTCGCGCCGGCATCGATCTTGGCGCGAAGGTTATCCAGATCGGCCGCCTGATGCTCCGAATCCGGGTGGCATTCGGGATAGGCCGCGACCGAAATCTCGAACGGGTGCAGCTTCTGCAGCCCTGCAACCAGCGCCGCCGCATTCTCATACCCATCAGGATGGGCGACGAACTTCTGCCCCATGGTCGGCGGATCGCCGCGCAGCGCGACGATATGGCGGACGCCCGCCGCCCAATATTCCTGCGCGACCTGATCGATCTCGGCGCGGCTCGCCTCGACACAAGTCAGATGCGCGGCGGCGGGCATCGACGTCTCGCGCGCGATCCGGGCGACGGTAGCATGGGTCCGCTCCCGGGTCGATCCACCCGCGCCATAGGTGACGCTGACGAACTTGGGGGCGAGCGGCTCCAGCGCGCGCACCGTTTCCCACAACGCTGCTTCCATCTTCTCGGTCTTGGGCGGGAAGAATTCGAAGCTGACCGCGCAATCGCCGGCCAGATCGGCGAACAGCGGCGCATCGAGCGCGCGGCGCGCTTCTTCGAGATCGGAAATGGTAGGAGTCATGCCGCCTTCACCTCTTGTACGTCGTACGCCCGCCGCGCCATCCACAGCTTGACCGTCAGTTCGCCGCCACCCAGCGTCTGGATCGACACCGGTGACAATCCCGTTTCCGCGAACCAGCCCAGCATCTGTTCGTCGGAGAAGCCCAGTCGCGCATGGGCATCGCGAACCCGCAGTTCCTCGCGCTGATGCGGCGCGAAGTCGCAGATCAACAGCCGACCGCCGGGCCGCAATACCCGCGCCGCCTCTGCAATCGCCGCACCGGGATGCTGCACGAAATGCAGGACATGATGCAGCACCGCGGCATCGGCCGCCCCCGCCTCAAGCGGGAGCGCCTGAATGTCCGCCTGTCGCAATTCGGCATGGTCCAGTCCGCGCTCGGTCAGCTTGGCTCGCGCCAGTCGCAGCATCTCCGACGACCGGTCGATGCCGATCGCCTGCTCCGCCTGCGGAGCGAACAATTCCAGCATCCGCCCGGTACCGGTGCCAATATCGACCAGCAGGCCGATCGGATCGGAGCCCAGCGTCGCCAGCATCGCCCGTTCGACCTGCTCCTCCGCGACATGCAGCGAACGGATCGCATCCCATTCGCCGGCATGCGCCTCGAACCAGGCGGCGGCGGCGGCGGCGCGATCGGCCCGCACCTCCGCCAGTCGGGCGCCATCGATCTCGCGCCACGCGTCATCGTCCGCTACCCAGGCATCGAGCGCCTCCAGCAGCGGCGCGACAAGCGCCGGCTCCCCCAGCGCGACGAATACCCAGCTGCCTTCCTTGCGGCGGACCGTGAGCCCGGCATCGCACAGGATCTTGATATGGCGGCTGACCCGCGGCTGGCTCTGTTCCAGCACCTGCGCCAATTCGCCGACAGACAATTCCATCGACCGCAACAACCCGATGACCCGCAAGCGGGTCGCGTCGCTGGCGGCGCGTAATATGTCGAGGGCCGGTGCCATGACTATTGATATAAAGAAATCTTTATATCAGGTCAATCGGCGAAACCATGCGCCGCCCGGATAATCGACGATGCAACCGCCGTGCCGCTGATGCGTTTGGCGCCCGGTCATAACGGAAGGGAAACCGCCATGAAGAAGCTCATTCTGCTGCCGCTCGCCGCCGCCGCATTCTCGATCGGCGCTTGCAGCCAGAAGGCGCAGAACGAAACCGGCGAGGCGGCCGACGCCGTTGCCGCCGATGTCAACGCGACGATGGGCGAAGCCGTCGACGACGTGCAGGCCGCTGGCGACCGTGCCTTCGGCGCCGCCGAGAACGCCGCCGACCGCGCTGGCCAGAAGATCGACAACGCGACCGATCGCGCTGGTGCCGCGCTTGAACGCGGTGCGGCCAAGGCCGACGCCGCTGCCGACAACGCGCAGCGCGAAGCCGGCCAGGAACTGGAACAGGCCGGCCGCGAAATGCAGCGCTGATCCTCTTCGGTTAGCAGACAAGGCCGTGTCCCGACGCAACGGGGCGCGGCCTTTTTTGTTTGGAGATTATCGATGCGCCCTGCCCCTATCCTCGCCCTGGCCTTGGCCACCCTGCTCCCGGCCGGATGCAGCGGGTCCGACGACCGCTCGGCCCCCGGCGGCGTCACACAGGACGAGGCAGCCGCGCTGAACGACGCCGCCGCCATGCTAGACAATGGCGCGCTCGACGCCAACGCCATCGCCCCCGATCCGAAGGACTGACCATGACCGCTATTCCGCTCCGAACGCTGGGCGCCACCGATCTGCAAACCCCGCCCCTGATCCTGGGTGGTAACGTCTTCGGCTGGACGATCGACCGCGATTCCAGCTTCCGCATCCTGGACGCCTTCGTCGACCTGGGCGGCACGATGATCGATACCGCCGACGTCTATTCCGCGTGGGTCGACGGGCACCGTGGCGGCGAGTCCGAGACCATCATCGGCGAATGGCTGCGCCGGTCGGGCAAGCGTGACCTCGTCCTGATCGCGACGAAGGTCGGCATGCTTCCCGGAGAAGGGGGCGAAAAACTGGCGCCCAGCCGGATCGCGGCGGCCGCCGAGGCATCGCTCGACCGGCTCGGCACCGATCATATCGACCTCTATTACGCACATCAGGACGACGACGACACGCCGCAGGAGGATTATCTGGCGGCGTTCGGCCGGCTGGTCGATGCCGGAAAGGTTCGCGTGCTCGGCGCGTCCAATTTCCGCGCCATGCGACTGAAGTCGGCACTCGACCTTGCGACGTCAGAAGGACTGCCGCGCTTCCATGCGCTCCAGCCCGAATATAATCTGGTGAGCCGCCGCAAATATGAGGGCGAACTCCAGAACCTCTGCGTCGAGCATAATATCGGCGTGGCGCCCTATTACGGCCTCGCCTCGGGGTTCCTCACCGGCAAGTACCGCTCCACGGAAGACCTGTCGAAAAGTGTGCGCGGCGGTGGCATGGCCAAGCTGCTGGCCGGGAAAGGCGCCGCCGTTCTTGCCGCGATGGATGCCGTCGCGGCAGAAACCGGCGCGACCCTGGCACAGATCGCGCTCGCGTGGCTGGCAGCACAGGAAGGCGTGACCGCGCCGATCGCCAGCGCCACCAGCGTCGATCAGCTCGAGGAACTGGTCGGTGCGTGGCAGATCGACCTGACGGCCGACCAACTCGCCCACCTGACCGACGCGGGCGTGTAAAGTCCGGGGCCGGGCAACGCGCCCGGCCTCGCTTATTCGGCGGCTTCGGCCACCTCCGCAAATTCCGCCGCCTGCAGGAAACGTTCGGCGTCCAGCGCCGCCATGCAGCCGGTGCCCGCAGCCGTCACCGCCTGGCGATAGACCTTGTCCATCACGTCGCCGCACGCGAAGACGCCAGGCACGCTGGTCCGGGTCGAACCGGTTTCGACAGCGATATAGCCATCATCATCGAGCGCGAGATGCCCCCGGAACAGCTCGGTCGCCGGATGGTGGCCGATCGCGACGAAGCCGCCATCGACGTCCAGCATCGACAGTTCGCCGGTCACGGTGTCCTTCAATTCGATCCCGACCAGCCCATGCGGATCGCCGCCACCGACGAAACGCTCGACCTGCTTGTTCCACAGGACGCTGATCTTGTCGCTGGCGAACAGCCGCTGTTGCAGGATGCGTTCGGCGCGGAAGCTGTCGCGGCGATGGATGATCGTCACATCGTCGCTATGGTTGGTCAGGTACAGCGCTTCCTCGACCGCAGTATTCCCGCCACCGATCACCGCCACCTTCTTGCCTCGGTAGAAGAACCCGTCACAGGTCGCGCAGGCCGACACGCCCTTGCCCTTGAGCAGTTCTTCGCTGTCGAGGCCGAGCCAGCGCGCCTGCGCACCGGTGGCGATCACCAGCACCTCGCCTTCATAAACGTCGCCGCTATCGCCGGTCAGGCGAAACGGCCGTCGGGTCAGGTCGACATCGACGATCGTATCCCACATCATCCGGGTACCGACATGCTCGGCCTGCGCCTGCATTTCACCCATCAGCCACGGCCCCTGCACGACGTCGCGAAAGCCGGGATAGTTCTCGACGTCCGTCGTGGTCATCAACTGACCGCCGGGCTGGATGCCCTGCACCACGATCGGCTCCATGCCGGCGCGCGCGCCGTAAATTGCAGCAGAGAGACCCGCCGGTCCCGAACCTAGGACGAGCATGCGAGTGTGGTGCGTGACAGCCATGAGATCATATTCCGTTCGATGCGAGCGGCCCGTCTAGGCCGGTCGCGGGGTCGAACGCAACATGGGGAACGTCAGGTGGCGCGCAAGTCGCCTTACAGGACGAACGCCAGGATGACGGCCCAGAGCGGTATGGCCAACAGCATGCCGGAGAGAAGCCCGGAAAGATGCGGCGGACGATCCTGAACACCGCGAACGGGCGTCGGGCGGGCGGGGGCAACGATCGGCATGGCGGCTATCCTCTCTTGCTCGTATCACCACCAACAACGAACGAGCGCGCCGCAAGTTCGATCTAGCTGAACGGAACATGAAGAATACGAGAGATCGGCGTCGCGGACGCTGCGCTGACGCCTTGGCGGGTGGTAGCGAAGGAGGGATTTGAACCCCCGACCCCAGGATTATGATTCCCGTGCTCTAACCAACTGAGCTACTTCGCCCCGCCGCATCCCCATCGGGGAGGGCGGCCCTATACGAACGCGAATCGTTGCGGTCAAGCGAACATGTGTCGGGAAAATAATTCCCACGGCCCGCCACGATACCACCAGCTGGCCAAACCCGCGATTTTCAGCGGGTGCGGGGTAAATCCGGCGGACAATTCGGCCAGCAACGCCTTTGCGGCAGCGGGTTCGACCTTGTTCTGAATCGTGACATGTGGACGCCATCCGGCGCGGTCCTGCGGCGTCAGCATCGATGCGAACGCATCGGCCAGTTCGGCGCGGACCGATTCGAGATCGGGCGATTCGATGCGATAGGCCACGCCCCGGCCGAGGTTCATCAAGCCGCCGACCCGGGCAAACGGCGCCGGCACGCCGCGCGTCAGCGCGTTCAGGCGTTGCTTCAGTTCCGGTCCCAGCTCCGGGGCCAGATGGTGGAACATCGTGCAATGCGCCGCAAGGACGTTGCGCTCGGGCGGAAAATAGGCGCGCCGCTGCCGGTCGAACCACGCCTGATCCTCATGCCCGAACAAGGCGGTCACGATGATCGGGGCGGGGTCGGGCGGGGTCAAATCTCGACCTGACTGCCGAGCTCGACGACGCGGTTGGTCGGCAGGCGGAAGAACTCCATCGCGCTTTCCGAATTCTGCAGCATCCACGCGAACAGCTTTTCGCGCCAGATCATCATGCCCGGCCGCGATGACGGCAAGAGCGTCTGGCGCGCGAGGAAGAAGCTGGTGTCCATCATCCGGAAGTCGCCGCCGCAACAGCCGACCGCCTTCAGCGCGCCGGGAACGTCGGGGTCCTGCATGAAGCCGAACTTCAGGATCATGCGGTGGAAGCCCTGCCCCAGATCCTCGTTCTTCGTGCGAAGCTCGGGGTCGACATAGGGCGTGTCGGCGATCTTCACGGTGAGCAGGATCACCCGCTCGTGCAGCACCTTGTTATGCTTCAGATTGTGGAGCAGCGCGTGGGGCACGCCTTCGGGGGTCGACGTCATGAAGACGGCGGTGCCGGGCACGCGGGTGGCGCTGCTGGCCGCCGACTGGATGAACACCTTGATCGGCATCGCGGCCTCGCGCATCCGCTCGATCATCAGCTTGCGCCCCTTGGCCCAGGTGGTCAGCAGGACGAAGACGACGATGCCGACCAGCAGTGGGAACCAGCCGCCATCGGGCACCTTGGTCAGGTTCGACGCGAAATAGGCGCCGTCGATGCACAGGAACATGAACATGAACGCGGCGACCGCAGCGACGGGCCAGTTCCACACCCGCTTGATCAGCACCGCGATCATGCAAGTGCTGATGAACATCGTGCCCGTCACGGCAATGCCATAGGCTGCGGCCAGGTTCGACGATTCCTGGAACCCGAAGATCAGCAGCAGGACCATGACCAGCAGCGCCCAGTTCACCGCCGGGATGTAGATCTGCCCCGCGGCATCGGCGCTGGTATGTTCGATGCGCAGGCGCGGCATCAGCCCCAACTGCACCGCCTGCTGCACGACCGAGAAGGCCCCGGTGATCACCGCCTGGCTGGCGATGATCGTCGCGAGCGTCGCGAGGATGACGAGCGGAAGGCGGAAATCCTCCGACGCCATGAAGAAGAACGGGTTGGACGCCGCATCCGGGTTCTGGAGCAGCAGCGCCCCCTGCCCCAGATAGTTCAGCATCAACGCCGGGAACACGACGTACAGCCACGCAACCGAGATCGGCCGGCGCCCGAAATGGCCCATATCGGCGTACAGCGCCTCGGCACCGGTCACGGCCAGCACCACCGACCCGAGCGCAAGGAACGCCATGATGCCGTCCTGCGCGAAGAATCGCACGGCCCAGATCGGGTTCAGCGCCTGGAAAATGTCGGGTCGTTCGAGAATGTTAAGGACGCCGAGGAACGTCAGCGTCGCGAAATAGGCGATCATGATCGGCCCGAACAGCCGCCCGACGCTGGCCGTGCCGACCGCCTGCAGCCAGAACAGCCCGATCATGATGACCACCGCGATCGGGATCACGAACGGGTCGAAACCGGCATTGACCGTCGCCAGCCCCTCGACCGCCGACAGCACCGACACGGCGGGCGTGATCATGCAGTCGCCGAAAAACAGCGCCGTCGCGAGCACGCCGAGGATGACGAGGCTGGCGGTCCAGCGACCGCCACCGCTCTTGCGCTGGATCAGCGCCAGCAGCGCCAGGCTGCCGCCTTCGCCATTGTTATCGGCGCGCATGATGATGAAGACGTATTTCAGCGTCACGATCAGCATCAGCGACCAGAAGACGAGGCTGACCACGCCGAAGATGTTGAGCTGGTCGACCGGCAACCGGTGATGGCCGACGAAGGTCTCCTTCATCGCATAGAGCGGCGAAGTGCCGATATCGCCATAGACGATGCCGAGCGCGCCGAGCGACAGCTTGGCGAGCGACTGGCGCGGCCCATGATGGGTCGCGCCCGTGTCGGGCAGGTCGGCGGCTTCCGACGAAGCCTCTCGGGAGAATATCACGGGCGCGGGAACCGCGCCGAAGTGGCAACGAGTTTGGTCATGTCGACCGCGTCCCAGTGGTTCAAGGCCGGGCCGTTAGCACACGCAATATTGCTGTGCAATCGTCCGCACTGCACGCCTGCGGCTGCATCGGGGATGAACGGGAGTTTTGGGTGATGCTGCGGCGGTGGCAGGAGGTTGGCGTGCGTACGTGCGTTCGGGGCACGACGGCCATTACAGAACCAGACGTCACCCCGGACTTGATCCGGGGTCCCGCTTCTACTTCCGACGTCGAGAGAAGCGGGCCCCCGGCTCAAGGCCGGGGTGACGAGGAAATTAGTTCGTCAGCAGCGCGCGAATCGCCGCCAGCGCTTCGTCGCCCTTGGCTCCGTCCGGGCCACCGCCCTGAGCCATGTCAGGGCGACCGCCGCCCCCCTGCCCGCCCAGCGCCGCGACCGCCGCCTTGACCAGATCGACCGCGCTGATCCGGCCGGTCAGGTCGCTCGACACCCCGACCCCGACCGAGGCGCGGCCGTCATTGACCGCGACCAGCGCAACGACGCCCGAGGGAACGCGCGCACGGGCTTCATCGATCGTCCCGCGCAATGCCTTGGCATCGAGCCCGTCGATCACCTGACCCAGAAAGGCGATGTCGCCGACCTGTTCCGGACCGGCCGGCGCCGCACCCGCACCGCCGCCCATGGCCAGCGCCTTCTTCGCCTCGGCCAGTTCGCGTTCCAGACGACGCCGATCCTCGACGAGCTGCGCCACGCGGGCGGGCACTTCGTCGGGGGTCGCCTTCAGCGCGGCAGCGGCTTCCCGCAGCTTCGCGTCGCGATTGCCGAGCCATTGGCGCGCTGCCTCGCCGGTCAGCGCCTCGACGCGGCGGACGCCCGAGGACACCGCGCCTTCGGACACGATCTTGAACAGGCCGATTTCGCCAAGCGCATTGACGTGCGTCCCGCCGCATAACTCGATCGAATAGGTGCCTTCCGCATCCTGTCCCATCGACACGACGCGGACCTCGTCGCCATATTTCTCGCCGAACAGCGCCATCGCGCCCATCGCGATCGCATCGTCGGGGGTCATCAGCCGGGTGGTGACCGCACCGTTGCCGCGCACCTGCGCGTTGACGTCGGCCTCGACCAGCGCCAGCGCGTCCGCCGCGATCGGGGAGGGTTGCGAGAAGTCGAAGCGCAGCCGCTCAGGCGCGACCATCGATCCCTTCTGCGCGACATGGGTGCCGAGCCGCTCCCGCAACGCCTCATGCAACAGGTGCGTCGCGGAGTGGTTGGCGCGAATCTGCGCACGGCGCGCGGTGTCGATCGTCAGCGCGACGCTGTCGCCGACCTTCAGGCTGCCGGCGTCGATCGTCGCGACATGGGCATGGAGCTTGCCGAGTTGCTTGGCGGTATCGGTGACGGTCGCCATGAACCCGGCATCGGTGGTCATGGTGCCGGCATCGCCGACCTGCCCGCCGCTTTCGGCATAGAAGGGCGTCTGGTTGGTGAGCACCAACACCTCGTCACCCGCCTCAGCCGAATCGACCCGCGCGCCGTCCTTGACGATCGCGACGACCTGCCCCTCGCCCGCCTCGACCGAATAGCCGATGAATTCGGTCGGTCCGGCGGTTTCGAGGACGTCGAACCAGACATCGTCCGACGCCTTGGCACCCGAGCCCTTCCACGCAGCACGCGCGGCGCGCTTCTGTTCGGCCATCGCCGCGTCGAATCCGGCACGGTCGACGCCGTACCCTTGCGCACGCAGGGCGTCCTCGGTCAGGTCATAGGGGAAGCCATAGGTGTCGTAGAGCTTGAACGCGGTCTCGCCGGCCAGCGTCGCGCCTTCGGCGAAATCGGCAGTCGCCTCGTCGAGCAGCTTCAGCCCCTTGTCGAGGGTGCGGCGGAACTGGGTTTCTTCCTGCTGCAACGTCGCTTCGATCAGCGGCTGCGCGCGGACCAGCTCCGGATAGGCCGCGCCCATTTCAGATACGAGCGAGCCGACAAGCCGGTGCATCAACGGGTCCTTGGCACCCAGCAGATGCGCGTGCCGCATCGCGCGGCGCATGATCCGGCGGAGCACATAACCGCGGCCTTCGTTCGCCGGCAGCACGCCATCGGCCACCAGGAAACCCGACGCGCGCAGGTGATCGGCGATGACGCGGTGGCTGGCCTGCGTCGCCCCTTCGGCGCGGGTGCCGGTCAGTTCGCAGGATGCGGCGATCAGCGCCTTGAAGGTATCGGTGTCGTAATTGTCCGACACGCCCTGCATAACCGCTGCAATGCGTTCGAGGCCCATGCCGGTGTCGATCGACTTCTTGGGCAGTTCGCCGACGATCTCGTTGGCGTCCTGCTCGAACTGCATGAACACCAGGTTCCAGATCTCGACGAACCGGTCGCCATCCTCGTCCGGCGAACCGGGGGGACCGCCGGGGATGTGGTCGCCGTGATCGTAGAAGATTTCCGAGCACGGACCGCACGGGCCGCTGTCGCCCATCGCCCAGAAATTGTCCTTGGTCGGGATGCGGATGATCTTGTGATCGGGCAGCCCGGCGATCTTCTTCCACAGGTCGAACGCTTCGTCGTCGGTATGATAGACAGTCGCGGTCAGCTTCTCCGCTGGCAGTCCCCAGTCGCGGGTCAGCAGGGTCCAGGCGTTCAGGATCGCCTGTTCCTTGAAATAATCGCCGAAGGAGAAATTGCCGAGCATTTCGAAGAAGGTATGATGCCGCGCGGTATAGCCGACATTGTCGAGATCGTTATGCTTGCCGCCCGCGCGCACGCATTTCTGCGACGACGTCGCCGTCACGTAAGGCCGCGTCTCGAGGCCGGTGAACACGTTCTTGAACGGCACCATGCCCGCATTGACGAACATCAGCGTCGGATCGTTCTGCGGAACAAGCGGCGCGGAGGGCACGCGGGCGTGGCCCGCCTTCTCGAAAAAGTCGAGGAACGAGCGGCGGACATCATTGGTCGAGGTCATGTCCGCTCGATACGCAGGCGCGCGCGACTTGCCAAGCGAGGACACGCACAGGGGTTGACCCGGACGAAACATTCCCGTCCTTTCCCGTGCAAACGATCAGGGACTACGCATGGCCAAGCGGCTTACGACTTTCATTCTCATCGCGCTGGTGGCGGGGCTCGTGCTCGGCTGGGCGCTGAATGCCGGGCTGGACGATGGCGGCGGCGCCGGCACCGCGACGCTGAAGAATATCGCCTATTATCTGTCCGCCGTGACCACCGTGTTCCTGCGGCTGATCAAGATGATCATCGCGCCGCTCGTCTTCTCGACGCTGGTCGTCGGCATCGCGCATATGGGCGACAGTTCGTCGCTGGGCCGGGTCGGGCTGCGGTCGTTCGGCTGGTTCGTGATGGCCAGCTTCATCTCGCTGATGCTCGGGCTGTTGCTGGTCAATCTGTTGCAGCCGGGCGTGGGTCTGGGCCTGCCCGTCCCGCCGGTCACCGCCGCGACCGGCGTCGACAAGCCGGCATTCGATTTCGTGAAGTTCGTCGGCCATATCTTCCCCGCCTCGGGCATCGAGGCGATGGCGACGAACGAGATCTTGCAGATCGTCATCTTCTCGCTGTTCATCGGCGTCGCGCTGACGGCGGTCGGCGACAAGGGCAAGCCGCTGGTCCGCGCGCTCGAAGGGCTGGTCGCGGTGATGTTGCAGGTCACCGATTACGTCATGCGCTTTGCCCCGTTCGCGGTGTTTGCGGCGGTGACGGCGACGCTGGCCGAACGGGGACCGGGGATCATCGGCGACCTCGCCTATTTCATGGGCAGCTTCTACCTCGGCCTCGCCACGCTATGGACGGTGCTGATCGGCATCGCCTTCGCCATCATCGGCCCGCGCGTGAAGATGCTGCTGCGCTATCTGCGCGATCCGATCCTGCTCGGCTTTTCGACCGCCTCGTCGGAGGCCGCCTATCCGCGCACGCTGGAAGCGCTCGACCGGTTCGGCGTACCGCCGCGCATCGCCAGCTTCGTGCTGCCGCTCGGCTATTCGTTCAACCTCGACGGGTCGATGATGTACATGACCTTCGCGTCGATCTTCATCGCGCAGGCGTACGGCATCGACCTCAGCTGGGGACAGATGTTCCTGATGCTGCTGGTGCTGATGGTCACGTCGAAGGGGATTGCCGGTGTCCCGCGCGCCAGCCTGGTGGTCATCGCCGCGACGCTCGGCATGTTCAACATCCCCGAAGCCGGGTTGTTGCTGATCCTTGCCATCGACCATTTCCTCGACATGGGCCGCACCGCGACCAATGTCGTCGGCAATGCCATCGCCGCCAGCGTCATCGCCAAATGGGAGGGCGGGTTCGATCCGCCCGAATCGCCGGAGATCGAACCGCTGCCGACCCCGTCGGGACAGCCGCGCACCGACGTGCCCGACAGCTTCCGCGACATGGGCGGCCCGCCGCCCTCCGCGCACTGAGCGACCAGTATCGATATGAACCGACCGCGCAGCAAGGCCCGCGTCGGGCATCCTGATCTGGCAAAGGTGCTGAGCGGCATGTTCTCGTGGCAATCGACCGTCCGCCGGGTGGCGGCGTGGGCATGATGACGCTGATCGAAGCGGGGGCCAGCGACGCCGCCGATCCGCTGCACAGCGTCCGCGACCGCTTCGCTCTGCCCGAGGGCGTGATCTATCTCGACGGCAATTCGCTCGGCGCTCTCCCGCGCACCACCCCGGCGCGGTTGCAGCAGGTCGCGACGCAGCAATGGGGCGACGGGCTGATCCGCAGCTGGAACGCGCATGACTGGATCGGCGCAGCGCGGCGGATCGGGGCGAAGATCGCGCCGTTTATCGGCGCACAACCGGACGAGGTGGTGGTCGCCGATTCGACCTCCGCCAACCTGTACAAGCTGCTGGTGGCGGCGTTGAAGGCACGGCCGGGGCGCGCCACGATCCTGTCCGAACCCGGCAACTTCCCGACCGATCTCTACATCGCCGATGGCGCCGCGTGGAGCGTCGGCGATGCGCGGATCAGGACCGTGCCGGTCGACACCATCGTCGACGCGATCGACGACGATGTCGCCGTCGTGATGCTCACCCATGTCCATTACAAGAGCGGCGCGATGCTCGACATGGCCGGCATCACCGCCGCCGCGCAGGCACGGGGCGCGCTGGTGCTGTGGGACCTCAGCCACAGCGTCGGCGCGGTGCCGCTCGACCTCACGGGCTGCAACGCCGACCTGGCGGTCGGCTGCGGCTATAAATATCTGAACGGCGGCCCCGGTGCGCCCGCCTTTCTCTACGTCGCAAAGCGTCACCATGCGACATTGCGATCGCCCTTGTCGGGCTGGCTGGGCCATGCCGCACCGTTCGATTTCAGCGACGATTACGCCCCGGCCGCCGACATTTCGCGCTTCCAATGCGGGACACCACCGATCCTCGCGCTTGCCGCGCTAGAAGAGGGAATTGCGCAATTCGACGGCGTCGACCGGGATGCGCTGATCGCCAAGTCCCGCGCGCTCGGCGACTCCTGCATCGCGCTGGTCGAGGCGCGATGCCCGGAGCTGACGCTCATCAGCCCGCGCGATGCCGCCCGGCGCGGCAGCCATGTATCGTTCCGCCATCCCCATGCCTATGCAATCTGCCAGGCGTTGATCGATCGCGGCGTGATCGGCGATTTCCGCGCGCCCGACGCGCTGCGGCTGGGGTTCGCGCCGCTCTATATCGGCTTTGCCGATGTGTGGCGGGCGGTCGATATCCTGCGGCGAATTCTCGACGATCGCAGCTGGGACGATCCCAGATACCATGCCCGCAACGCCGTAACCTGACGGAACGAACTGGGAACGCGCGGGTTGGTGGCGGTGAAAGGAATTCTGCGATGACCGACCACCCGAACCCCAAGAGCGAACCCTTTTCGAATGCCGAAAAGGACCCGGACGACTGGACGACCGGCGACGAACCGATGACCGGCGCCCAGGCGTCCTATCTGAAGACGCTAAGCGAAGAAGCGGGCGAGCCGTTCGACGATTCGCTGACCAAGGCGGATGCGTCCAAGGCGATCGACGCGTTGCAGGCAAAGACCGGGCGCGGCGCCTGAGCGGACGGCAGGCGGACTGGAGTCTGATCCAGCTCCTCCGAAACGGGCGTCATCTCGGCGAAGGCCGGGGGAATGACATTTTCGCGTGAGTGGATCAGACTCTATCGGGCCGGGGCGGTCGGGCGCATTGCCATCAACCGGTCGAGCAGGACCAGCCGCATCGCAAGGTCCTCGCGATAGGATGCGTTGCGCGGCGTGCGCGCCAGCGCCGCGAGCCATGCTCGCTTCGCGCCGGGCAGGTCGCCCGTCTGGATCAACGCCATGCCGTAATAGAAATAGGGGCCGGGGTGATCCGGCGCCGTTGCGATCCCACGGGCAAAGGCGGTGCGGGCAGCGGGCGAGAGTACCTGCCCGCCGTCATGGGCAAGGATCGCCGTGCCCAACCGGGTCCACAACCGCCCGCTGTTCGGGGCACCCTGCAACCCGCCCAGCACCGCATTTACCGCCGCCTGGGCCGCTCCCGCGCGGGCAAGACCATCGGCCGCGACCGCATAGGCGTAATCATAGGTAAAGCGCCCCCAGATCGCGTCGCGCAAATCGTCTGCCGCGATATCGGGTGCCTCGAACTTACGCTCCGCCGCGCGCGGCACGCCGGCCAGGGTCGGGCTCCCCTGCCACGCATAGCCTGCCGCGCCCAGCATCAGCGTGGCGCCAACAAAGCCCCATAACGGCTTTGCGACACGCGCCATGACCAGCAGCCCGAAGATGGCAATCAGCAACAGCGCGAGGATCAGCCAACCGTTCATCGCCGACGCCCCTTCAAGCTGCGCCGGGCGAGCAGACCACCGATCGCCAGCAGCACGATCGGCGCCAGCCATAGCGGCCCCGTCGCACCCGACAGCGGCGGGTCATAGCTGACATAGTTGCCATAGCGTTCGATCAGCCAGTCGCGCACCGCGACCGGCCGCTCCCCCGCTGCGATCCGCTGCCGGACCAGTGCGCGCATGTCGGCGGCCATGTCGGCGTCGCTGTCGGCGATCGACTGCCCCTGGCAGACGAGACACCGCAGCGTTTCCATCAATGCCTTGGCCGCTCGCTCCTGGGCCGGATCGGCCAGTTGCGTATCGGCCAGTGCCGGAGGCGGCACACGCGACTGGGCCAGCGCCGGGGGCGCGATCAGCAGCGCCAGGACGAACAGCGCCCTCATCGGGCGGACTTCAATTTGTCGAGCAGGACCGGCACATCCTCGTCGCGGATCGCCCCGATATGCTGGTGCGCGATCCGTCCCTGTCCGTCGATGACGAAGGTTTCCGGAACGCCGGACGATCCCAATGCCAACTGCACCGAACTGTTGCGATCGTCGCCGATCGCCGCAAAGGGATCGCCATTGGTCGACAGGAACCGCGCAACATCGGCCGGCGTATCGCGGATCGCGATGGCGTCGATCGTCGCGCCCGCCTGTGCCAGCTTCGCCAGCTGCGGTGCTTCGGCGGCGCAGGGCACGCACCAGCTGCCGAAGACATTCAACAGCCGCGGCTTGCCGGCCTGAAACATCGCGGTCGTCAATCCCGGCTTGCCCGGAGCGGCCGGGGCCAGGCTGAACTGGGGCAGCGGCTTGCCGACCAGTCGGGAACGCACCTGCCGGTCGCTGTGCTGCGGCAGCATCCACGCGAACAGCCCGGCAATCGCGACGAAGGCGAGCAGCGGAAGCCAGAGCAGGCGACGGTTCATCGCGCCTGCCGCCGCCGCACGCGCCCGACCAGCGCGATCGCCCCGCCCAAAGCAATCAATCCGCCACCGGCCCAGATCAGCGTCACGAACGGCTTCCACCACAGCCGCAATTGCCGCCGCCCGCCGGCATCGTCGCGGCCGAGCACGGCATAGAGCTGCCCGTCCCAATAGGTCGCCAGCGCCGCCTCGCTCGTTTCGGTCGGCGGATTGGCGAAGAAGCGCTGTTCGGGCCGCATCACGAACGCCCCGCCCGCTCCGCGCGTGACGGTCAGCCGCCCCTGCACCGCCGACCAGTTATCGCCGACCACCGGCTTGATCCCATCGAAGCGCACGTCAAACGGTCCGACCTTGTGGTGTTCGCCCGGCGCAGCGGCGACCAGCCGTTCCTGCGTAAACGCGCTGTCGCTCGCCATGCCCGCTAGGCTGACCGCGATGCCCAGATGCGCGACGACCATGCCCCAGATCGGCAGCGGCGTCCGCCACGGGCTCCGCCCGACCAGCGGCAGGACGCTGGCGGCCGCCAGCCCGGCGGCCAGCGCCAACCCGAACTTCGGCAACCACCCGCTGTCGACGAACGCGACCGCCGCGATCAGCACGACCAGCGTCACCCCGGCCGGCACCGCGACCCGGCGCAGCACCGCCGCGCCCCGATCCCGGCGCCACCGCAGCAACGGCCCGACCGCCATGCCCGCAACCAGCAGCAACGCGATCGGCCCGGCGGCGCGGTTGAAGAAGGGCGGCCCGACCGAGAGCTGCACCCCGAACGCCTCCGCGACCAACGGGTACAGCGTCCCGATCAGCACGATGCCGAGGATGACCGACAGCAGCAGGTTGTTGAGCACCAGCCCGCCCTCGCGGCTAACCGGCTCGAACAACGCCCCCTGCCGCACCGTCCCGACCCGGAACGCGAACAGCGCCAATGCTCCGCCGATATAGAGGATCAGCAGCGCCAAAATGAACCCGCCCCGCGTCGGATCGACCGCAAAGGCGTGGACGCTGGTCAAAATGCCCGATCGCACCAGGAACGTACCGACCATCGACATCGAAAAGGCGACGACCGACAGCATGATCGTCCATGCCCGCAGCCCATCGCGCGTCGCTAGCACCGTCACCGAATGGAGCAGCGCGGTCGCCGCCAGCCACGGCATCAGCGACGCATTCTCGACCGGGTCCCAGAACCACCAGCCGCCCCAGCCGAGCTCATAATAGGCCCAGTAGCTGCCCGCCGTGATCCCGATCGTCAGGAAAATCCACGCCCCCAGCACCCATGGCCGCATCGCCCGCGCGAAATCACGGCCGACATCGCGGGTGATCAGCGCGCCGACCGCGAAGGAAAATGCCACCGACAACCCGACATAGCCGAGGTAGAGCGTCGGCGGATGGAAGGCGAGGCCGGGGTCCTGCAACAACGGGTTGAGGCCCAGCCCGTCGCGCGGTACAGGCGACAGCCGGGCAAAGGGATTGGAGGCGAACAGCAGAAATGCGTAGAAGCCGGCCGCAATCGCCGCCTGCGCTGCCAGCGTCGCGGCATGGGTACGCGTCGCCAGCAACCGTTCGAACAGCGCGATCCCCGCCCCGGCCACCGCCAGCACCGTGACCCACAGCAGCATCGACCCTTCGTGATTGCCCCAGGTCGCCGCGATCTTGTACAGCATCGGCTTGGCCGAATGGCTATTTTCGGCGACCAGCAGCACCGACAGGTCGGTCCTCGCGAACAGCACGATCAGCGCCGCAAACGCCCCGGCCGCCAGCAGCCCCTGCGCTACCGCGACCGGCCGCACCGCCGCCAGCAACTCCCGCACGATCGCCGGCGGCTCCGCCTCGCGCGACGTCAGCGCGATCGCCGCCATCGCCAGTTGCAGCAACGCCATCGCCGCCGCCAGCCACAAGGCGGCAAGACCAGCCTCGGCAATCATCGGTTGCGATCGCTCATGGGGCGGTGCTCTCGCTCTTGTGCATCTTGCCCGCTACCTGCGGCGGCATGTAGCGTTCGTCGTGCTTGGCGAGCAGATTGTCGGCGACGAACCCGCCGCCTGCCACGAACCGTCCCTCGGCCACGACGCCCGATCCTTCGCGGAACAGGTCGGGGACGATCCCGGCGAAGCGCACCGGCACGGTCGCCTTGCCATCGGTCACGGTGAAATGGATCGTCACGCCATCTGCCGCCCGACGGACCGATCCTGCCGCGACCATCCCGCCCAGCCGCACCGGCTTGTCGATCGGCGCGGCGGCGGCATCGGCGGGTGCGTAGAAGAACGCCGCTTCCTCACCCAGCGCCGACATGGCGAGCAGCACCGCGCCGACGATCGCGACCACCGCCAGCAAAGCCAGCGTCATGCGTTGCCGTTTCGGACTCATCCCCGCTCCGCGCGGCGCATCGCCACCCATGAAGCAATGGTGATCGCGGCGATCCCGCCCAGCGTGACCCCATACGCCGCCGCAATGAACGCCCAATGGTTCATGCCGCCGCCCGCCGACGCATCCGCGCCTCCGCCTTGATCCGGGCCAGATCGGTCCGCATCCGCATCAGCACGACCCCACCGAACAACAGGCTCGCGCCGCCCGCCGTGAAGAACAGCGGCCACAGGATCGTCGGGTCGATGGTCGATTTGGTCAGCGTGATACTCGGCCCCTGATGCAGCGTCCGCCACCACAGCACCGAATAGCGGATGACCGGCAACAATGCCGTCCCGGCAATACCGAACAGTGCCGGGATACGCCCGTCGCCGTCGCGATCGGCATCGGCACGGGCGAGTGCCAGATAGGCTAAATACACGAAGAACAGCAGCAGCATCGACGTCAGCCGCCCGTCCCATTGCCACCATGTCCCCCAGGTCGGTCGCCCCCAGATCGAACCGGTCACCAGGCACAGCGCGGTGAACAGCGCCCCAGGCAACGCGATCGCGCGCGCGGCAACGGCCGCCAACGGGTGCCGCCAGACCAGATAGACGATGCTGGCGATCGCCAGGCTCGACCATCCGCCCATCCCCAGCCACGCGGCGGGTACATGGACATAGAGGATGCGGACGCTCTCGCCCTGCAGATAATCCGCCGGGGTCTGCGTCAATCCGGCCCAGCAACCGAACGCGAACAACGCCGCCCCCGCCCCGACCAGGATCGGGGTCAGCGGGCGGGCGATCGCTAGGAATCGTCGTGGATTGGCAAGGGCGTGAAGGCTCGGCACGGTCGCGCCCTGTCTATGCAAGGCGCGGGCAAACGGCAATGCGGATCGAACCGACCGGTTCGCAATTGCGTTGTCGCCGAACGCGTGGAAAATGGCCGCCATGATGACCCTATCGAGTGACATTGCCGACCGCCCTGCCACCCCGGTCAGCGAAGGCGGCGAAAACCGGCTGCTCGCCGCGTTGACGACGTCGGACCGCGCCCTGCTCGCCCCCGACCTCGAACGGGTCTCGCTGGTCGTCGGGGACACTTTGCTCACCGTCGATCAGTCGATCGATTATGTCTACTTCCTCGAAGGCGGGATCGCCGCCGTGCTGGAAGTCATCGACGGCGAACGGCAGCATGCCGTGGGCCTGCTCGGCGCGGACGGCTATGTCGGCTGGCCGATCCTGCTGGGCGACGACCGGTCGCCGCACGACGTCGTGCTGCGCGCCGAACCGGGCACGGCGCTCCGGATACCGGCCGATCGGCTGCTCGCGGCTGTCGAACGCAGCGATACGCTGCGCGCCGCGCTACTCCGCTTCATCCAGGTGTTCCTGATCCAGATGGGCCGGACGGTCGTGTCGGCACTGTCGCACCCGGTCGAACGGCGGCTGGCGCGTTGGATCCTGCTGTACCACGACCGGGTACGCGGTGACGAAATCTCGATGACGCATGAGGAGTTTCGGCTCATGCTGGCGGTCCGCCGCAGCAGCATTACCGACGCGCTGCATAGATTGGAAGAAACGCTCGCCATCAAATCGGTCCGCGGCCGGGTGATCGTCCGCGACCGCGAAAAGCTGTTGGAGATGGCGGCCATGACCTATGGCCCGCCTGAGGAAGCCTATCAGCGACTGGTCGGCACCCCCGGCAACTGAGCGAAGGCGGCGTCCCGACACGCGGAACGCCGCCCTCTCCCTTAATTCGCCGCGCTGGAGCGGATCGTGCCATTGACGCCGTTCGGGAAGAACCCGCCTGCCGTCTTGGCCGTCCGATCGAGATAGACGATGTTCAGCACTTGTCCCGGAGTCCGGCTGAACGCGATGCCGCTGCCATCGGTCGGCACGATGTTCGACGCGGTTGCATTGCCGCTGCCGGTCGCGCGAATCCCTTGGTCGAGGTCGCTGCTGCCATCGAGGCTGTCGCGCGCCGTCGAGATCGCTTCGGTCGCGTCGATCAGCGACGGAGTCGCCACGCCCTTGCGGTACAGCACGGTCCGGACCAGGCCCGCATGATAGGCTTCCGCCGCATGGATGCCCGCCGCCGCCTCAAGGAACGTCTTGTTGCTGACGAAACCGACGGCACCCTTATAGGCGGTGACGCCGACATCTTCGAAGATGAACGCGCCAAGCAGGAAGTTCTCGTCATTGGCGTACACGTCGAATGCCGCGCCCGCCCCGATCAGCCCGGCGGCGCGTGCCGCATTCGAAAAGGCGCTGGTCGCGGTCACGCCGATATCGATCGCCGGCTGCGCCACCGCCGCCGACCCGAGCGCGGTGCGCAGGAAGTTGACGTGCGCGATTTCGTCCGCCGCGATTTCACGCGCATAGCGCGCCACCAGCGGATCGGTGAACGTCACCTGCCGCCCGCCGCTGACCGCCCCTTGCGTGCCCGTTCCGCTCAGGCTGCTGTTCGGCAGGCCCGCGCCGGTCGCGGCAAAGGAATAGAATTGCGCTTCGAGATATTCGAGGTTCAGCGCGAAGTTCAGCACATCGGCATCGGTCAGCGCCGTCGTCGCGGTCGGGGTCGGCGTAGGCGTCGGCCCGGGGGTGATGAAGCCGCCGCCGCTGTCGCTGCACGCGGCCAGTACCGATGCGCCCGCCGTGGCGATCGCGGCACCGCCGGCATAGCGCATGAACTCGCGACGCGCGTTGCGCCGCTGGTCGCAGGCTTCGAGGACCTGCAGGATCGGATCGTTTTGCATGATGTCTCTCCTCAGGTTCAGTTGGCGGCGCTGGCGCGGATGGTGCCATTCACCCCGTTCGGGAAGAAACCGCCGCCATTCACCTGAGCGTTGTTGAGATAGACGATGTTGAGCGTCTGTCCGGCCGACCGGCTGAAGGCGATGCCGTTCGCGTCGAGCGGCGCGATATTGCTGGCATTCGGGTTGCTCGACAGCGGGGACAGGCCCTGGTCGAGATCGGTCGTGCCGTCGAGGCTGTCGCGCGCGTTCGAAATAGCATCGGTCGCCTGGATCAGCTGCGCCGATGGCGTCGCAATCCCCTTCGCATAGAGCGTCGTGCGCACGATCGCGGCGTGATAGGCCTCGACCGCGAGGATGCCGGCGGCGGCTTCGAGGAAGGTCTTGCTGCTCAGCAGCGGCGCCGCACCCTTATAGGCGGTGACGCCGACATCTTCGAAGATGAACGCGCCCAGCAGGAAATTCTCGTCGCTGGCATAAGGGTCGAACGATGCGCCCGCCCCGATCAGCCCCGCCGCGCGTGCGGCGGCGGAGAAGGCACCGTTCGCCGATGCGCTGATGTCAATCGCCGGCTGCGCGACCGCCGCGCTGCCCAGCGCCGTGCGCAGGAATTCGACATGCGCACGTTCGTCGGCCGCGATCTCGCGGGCATATTGCGCGACCAAGGTGTCGGAGAAGGTGACCTGCCGCCCGCCGGTGACCGCCCCTTGCGCGCCGGTGCCGGTGAGGATGGAGTTGGGAAGCCCGCTGCCGAACGCCGCGAAATAGTAGAATTGCGCTTCGAGATATTCGAGGTTCAGCGCAAAGTTCAGAATGTCCGCATCGGTCGGACCGCTTTGCGCCTGTGCTTCCCCGGACTGCGCCATAACAAAAGCGGCGCTGCCAACTGCTGCAGCGCCGCCCAGCATCTTGAAGAAATCGCGCCGTTCCTCACGCCGCTTCGCCCGCGCATCGAACGCGTGCGTCACTGACATTTGCTCGTCCATGACACCGTCTCCCTGGATCGTTGTCACGACCTAACGAACCGTAAATGACAAACGATGCGTGCCAAAGGTGGATGTACGGTTCCGTACAAGATGCCCGGGGTGACTGGATTGCCTCAAATCTTGCAGGCAAAAGACGCGAAATGGCTTTCGCAGTGAATATCGATCGCGTGGGCGAGACATCTACTACCCTGCCTACGACCGACAACAGGCTGTTGGGCGCCATGCGTCCCGACACCCGGCGTAAATTGGCGTCGGTGGCCAGTCGCGTCATTTTACAACCTGGCGATATTCTTACGCGCAGCGGCGAGCCGATCGACCGGCTGGTCTTTCCCGAAGGGGCGCCGGCGATGCTGTCGCTGTCGACCGGCGGGTCGTCGCAGGACGTCGGCATGATCGGGCGCGACGGCGTGGTCGGCTGGTCGCGGCTGTTCAGCGACCAGCCGACCCCGTTCACCGCCCGTGCGCATATCCAGGCCGGCAGCGCGATCGTCATCCCGGCGACCGCCGTCGTCGATGCCGCGAACGAGGACAGCGCGCTGTTGAAGGCGATCCTGAGCTTCGGCCAGCGCTTTTCGATGCAGATCGCGCGGACGCTCGCATCGGCGCTGCGCGACGTGCCCGAACGGCGCATCGCCCGCCTGTTGCTGATGATCGACGACCGGATCGATGGCGACACCATGTCGGTCACCCATGCGTCGATCGCCGCCACGCTGAACCTGCGCCGCGCGACGGTCACCGATTGCCTGCATATCCTAGAGGGTGAGCACATGGTCCGCTGTTCGCGCGGGCGGATCGTGATGCGCGACCGTGCCGCGCTGGAGGCCCGCGCCGGCCTCGCCTATGTCACGGACGACGGGCTGGACTGACCGGCGTTCAGGACTGGCCGCGCACCGACTTCAGGTCGATGCCCAGCCGCTGCACCTTGTAATAGAAGGTCTTGCGCGGGATCCCCAGCCGCTCGATCGCCGCGCCGATCTCGCCGCCGGTCGCGGCGATCGCGGACAGGATCGCCTCGCGCTCGAACGCGGCGATCCGTTCGGGCAGCGGACGCGTGGCGTCGCTCCCGCCCCCTTCGCCCCCATCGCCCTCCAGCCTCAGCACGAACCGGTCGGCGAAGTGCGCCAGTTCGCGCACATTCCCCGGCCAGTCGTGGCGCGCCAGCAGGTCGCGCGCGCCATGGGTCAGCGGCGGCACCTCGCGCCGCAGCCGCTTGGCCGACTGATCGACCAGATGCGCGAACAGCAGCGGCACGTCGTCGCGCCGTTCGCGCAGCGGCGGCATCCGCAGCCGTACCGCGGCCAAGCGATAGAGCAGCGCCGGTGCGATCGCATCCGGCCCACGCTGCGCCTCTTCCGCCGCCGTCGCGATGACGCGGATATCCACCGGCACCGCATCGCGCGGACCCCGGATCGCCCGGTCCTCGATCACCTGCGTCAGCCGCCCCTGCAATCCGCGCGACGCCTGGTCGATATCGTCGAGGAAAAGCGTACCGCGCTGCGCGCCGACGATGCCGCGATCGCCCACGCTGGCGAACAATTCGTCCTCGATCGCCGGCCCGGGCAGCGCGGCACAGGCGATGGCGACGAAGCGATGCCGCGCCCGCCGCCCCGCCCGGTGGATGGCGCGGGCGAGCAGTTCCTTGCCCGTCCCCGTCTCCCCCTCGATCAGCAGGTCGATATCGGCATCGGCCAGCACCGGGATCATCTCGCGCAGCCGGGCGATGGCGGGTGACCGGCCGACCAACACCATGTCCTCGCCGCCCGCCGCCTCGGCACGCAGGCGGCGATTGTCGAGCGCGAGTGCCCGCGCCGCCATCGCGCGGGTGGCGGCCGCGATCAGCGCGTCGGGATCGAACGGCTTGGACAGGAAATCCCATGCGCCGTTCTTGATCGCATCGACCGCGGTTTCGACATCGGCATGACCGGTCACCAGAACGACCGGCAGCGTCGGATCGCGTTCGCGCAGGGTGCGGAACAGTTCGATCCCCGACATGTGCGGCATCCGCACGTCGGTGACGACGATCCCCTCGAAATCGGCGTCGATCGCGAGCAGCGCGGGCGGCGCCGCCGGAAAAGCCACCACGTCGAACCCGGCCAGCGTCAGCAACTGCGCGGTCGATGCGCGCAGGTCGTCGTCATCCTCGACCAGCGCGACGCGCCCACCTGCCCCACTCACGGCACGCGCCGCAGGGTGAGCGCGAACCGCGCGCCGCGCTCCGAGGGCAACAGCCGCAGCGTGCCGCCCAGATCGGTCATGATATCCTGCGCGATCACCAACCCCAGCCCCAGCCCGGTTTCCCGGCTGGTAACGAACGGGGTGAAGATCCGCTCGGCGACATCCGGATCGATGCCCGGCCCGTTGTCGGCGACGATCAGCGAGACCATCTCCGCCTCGACCTCCAGCTCGATCGCGATGCACGGGTCGGGTGTCGCCGCCAGCGCCTCGATCGCATTCTGCAACAGGTTGACCAGCACCTGCTCCAGCCGCACCCGCCCGGCGACCACCATCAGTTCGTCCGAAATCGGCGGCACGACGAACGTCACCTCGGACAGGCGTTCCTTCAGGATCAGCCGCGCGCCGTCGATCACATCCGCCAGCCGGATCGGGCCGATCGTGCCGCTGCCCTTGCGCGCGAAGCCGCGCAATTCGGCGGTGACCAGCCCGATACGGTCGGTCAGCCGCGCGATCGCGCCCAGATTATCGTCCACCGCGCGCATGTCGCCGCGCATCAGCAACTGGCGCGCGGCGGCGACATAGTTGCGGATCGCCGCCACCGGCTGTGCCGTTTCATGCGCCACGCTGGCAGTAATCTGCCCCAGCGCGGCGAGCCGGTTCGCCTGGCGCAATCCTTCGCGCAGCTCGGCCGCGCGCGCCTCCGCGGCGGCGCGCTCCTCGATTTCGGTGCGCAACGCGCTGGTCCGGTCGGCGACCGCCGCCTCCAGCTCGATCGTGCGCATCGCGCGGCGCCGCGACCGTTCGCGCAATCCCCACAGCGCCCCGATCAGCGCCAGCGTCACCGCCGCCGCCGCCAGCGCGCTGGTCCGCACCGCGCTGCCGATCGTCGGGGGCAGCGGCATCGCCAGATGCACCTGCCACCCCTCGTCCCCCGCTGGCGTCACCGCATGCTGCAGCGTCCCGCGCTGCCCGTTCAGCCGCAGCGCATCGTCGAGGATCGCGAACGGCGGGCGTTTCAGCGCCGCCGCCCCGCTATCGGCGCGCACTGCGGCGGCGACCGCCGGCTCGATCGGCCGCGTCGTCGCGAAACGCCAGCGCGGATCGCTGGAAATCAGCACCACCCCGGCGGCATCGGTGACGAAGGTGATGCCGCCCGCCGCGCGCCATTCGCTCTCGATCCGGTCGAATTCCAGCTTCACCACGACGACGCCGCCATCGGCGGTCCGGCGGCTGAGATAGAGGCCGGGACGACGGCTGACCGTGCCCAGCGCGAACTGCGTCCCCGCCCCGGTCCGCACTGCGTCGCGATAATAGCGACGGAAATTATAGTCGTTGCCGACGAAGCTCTGCGGATCGTCCCAATTGCTCGCCGCGATCGCGAGCCCGTCGCGCCCGATGACATAGATCACGCTGGCCGAGGTCGACTGCGCCAGCGCCGCCAGTTTCCGGTCGAGTGCGCGCCGCGCGGCATCGCCCCCGCGCACCGCCGCCACCACGTCGCGGTCGTCGGACAGCGCCAGCGGCAACAGACGGAACCGGGCGATCTCGCTGGTCAGCAGGACCTGGCGCAGCCGCGCGTCGCTCTCGATCTTGGCAAGCGATTCGGCCTGGGCCCGCTGCTCGACGAAGCGGCCGACCGCAGCCGCCATCGCGGCGCTGAGCAGCAGGCCGCCCAATATCCATCCAATCCACCAGGTACGGCCCTCATGACTGCCATCCGAGACGCTGGCCGAGTTTACTCCTTCGCTGGCCTCGAGACCAGCGGTCGCATTGACCTTGGCGGGTGTGCCGCGGGCGCCTGATCGACGACGATTGATCATGCTCTCATCCGCGGGTTGATTACCGCACTACCCGTATCCGTCGCTGGGCCTATCCTCCGTCTAAGTTCGGGCGTCGGACGAACCTGCCCCACCGTACACCGTGGATTGCCCATCACAGTCGGGTGCCCGCGGCACGCCGGCCAAGGCTATGCAGTTGGTGCGCTGGCGCCTCCTCTCGTTAATGTCGTGGGTGGATCAGCCGGCTATCGCCGGCGACACCCGACGGGCGATGTCCCAGGCATAGCCGACCAGTTCACGCGCGATCGCGGTGGTCACCTTGGGCTGAGGCTTGCCCGTGGCCGCCAGGCGACGGTAGCGCTGGCACAGGCGAACCTGCGCTTTCCACCCGATCGCCTGGATGTCCTCGGACAAGTCGATGACCCGCTCACGGTAGCGTCGTTCCTCGCGAGCGGGCAGTCGATACGACCAGCCCGCCTCAATCAGCATGGTTCGTGCCTGCGCGTTGCCCGCGCGGGTGATCCGGCCCCGTTTGGTCCGAGCGCCGCTGGAGTGCTCGGACGGCACCAAGCCGACATACGCCATCAGTTGCTTGGGATTGTCGAAGCGGGTGAGATCGCCTACTTCAGCGACCAGCGTCGCAGCGCTGACCAGCCTGATACCGCGCAGGACCTGTAGATTGCGGACCAGCGGCGCAAAACACCATGCGTCCACCGCTTCAGTCAGCGCCGCTTCTAAGCGCCCAACCCGTGCCTGCGCCTCCAGCACCCGCTTCTGCATTTCCTCGAATGCCAGCTGTTGGTGGGGAAAATCGAACCGCTGCTCGGACAACCACCGCCAGTACATTTTCGTCCAGGCCGCCTTGCCACCGAAACGACGATCATGACGCAACAGGAAGCTGCGCACTGTCTGCTTGGCTCCGATGGCATCATCTTGCGCGCTGCGTCGCGCGCGGATGAGATCGCGTACCGCCTCGTGCGCTTCGTCCGGTATCCAGATTGCGGTGAGTTCGCCAGCGCGTAGCAGCCGCGCCAGGGTCATCGCGTCACGCCGGTCCGTCTTTACATGGTCACCCGGGCGCCGCGGCATCATCGAGGGGGCGATGACGATGCAATTCTGTCCCAGCTTCGTCAGCAGCCGATGCAAGCCATACCCGCAGGGACCAGCTTCGTAGCAGACGTTCAACGTCACGCCCGGTCCAGTCAGCCGCTTGACCAGCTTCCTGATCGCATCGTCCTCGTTGGCGACCGTGCCGACGAAACGCACCTCGCCTCCGCGTTCCCCATCGGCAACCGCGACCGCAATGGTTTCCTTATGAACGTCCAGACCAACGTATTTCACCGTCTCCGTCATGACTCGTCTCCGCTGCTGACAAATCCATCATCAGCATCTCAGATTCGAGCCTCCGAGGCTCTGGCAGTCATGGGGTCTAAGGCTGCGCATCGCCGCCTTGTACGAGCGGCACCGCCCATGTGCAATATTCTGCACATTAGACTTTAGTCTTGGCAAAAATCTACGCAAAATCTACCATGGCGGAATACACAATCACTGTTTGTCAACGACTTAGCAAACACGATTGCAATCACGACAAGCTGGATTGCGTGCGGTTAAATCGTCCCAGAAGCGCCAACCGCCATGAAGAGTCGGACCGGCGCAGCCAGAGGATGAAAGGTCGCCGCATGATACTTGCCACCGACACCGCCCACCCGCCCGTGCCGCCCGCCGCGAAACCATGGTACAAGCATCTGTACGTCCAGGTGCTGATCGCCATCGTCGCCGGCGTCCTGCTCGGCCACTTCTATCCGTCGACCGGCGAAGCGCTGAAGCCGATCGGTGATGCCTTCATCAAGCTGGTGAAGATGATCATCGCCCCGGTGATCTTCCTGACCATCGTCACCGGCATCGCCGGGATGCGCGACCTCGCCAGCGTCGGTCGCGTCGCGGGCAAGGCGTTCGCCTACTTCCTGACCTTCTCGACGCTCGCGCTCATCATCGGCATGATCGTCGGCAACGTCGTGCAGCCGGGTGCGGGCCTCAACATCGACCCGTCGACGCTCGATACGTCGAAGATCACCGAATATGCCGAAAAGGCGCATGATTCGACGATCACCGGCTTCCTGATGGGCGTCATTCCCGACACCTTCATCTCGGCGCTGACCGAAGGCAACATCCTCCAGACGCTGTTCGTCGCGATCCTGTTCGGCATCGGCCTCGCCATGATCGGCGACAAGGGCGAACGCGTGCTCGACGCGCTGAACGACATCTCGATCGCCTTCTTCAAGGTCGTCGCGATCGTCATGAAGGCGGCCCCGATCGGCGCGTTCGGCGCGATGGCGTTCACCATCGGCAAATACGGCATCGGCACGCTGTCCAGCCTCGCCGCGCTGGTCGGCACCTTCTACCTCACCGCCTTCCTGTTCGTGACGGTGGTGCTGGGTGCGGTCGCGCATTTCTGCGGCTTCTCGATCTTCAAGCTGATTTCGTACCTGAAGGCCGAACTGCTGCTGGTGCTCGGAACCTCGTCGTCGGAAAGCGCGCTGCCCTCGCTGATCGAGAAGATGGAGCGTGCCGGCATCCCGAAGTCGATCGTCGGCCTTGTCGTTCCGACCGGCTATTCGTTCAACCTCGACGGCACCAACATCTACATGACCATGGCCGCATTGTTCATCGCCCAGGCGTGCAACGTGGAACTGACCCTCAGCCAGCAGATCCTGCTGCTCGCCGTCGCGATGCTGTCGTCGAAGGGTGCGGCGGGCGTCACCGGCGCGGGCTTCATCACGCTCGCCGCCACGCTGTCGATCGTCCCCACGGTCCCGGTTGCCGGCATGGCGCTGATCCTCGGCGTCGATCGCTTCATGAGCGAGTGCCGCAGCCTGACGAACTTCATCGGTAACGCAGTAGCAACCGTTGTCGTCGCAAAATGGGAAGGCAAGCTCGACAAGCACCAGTTCGACGAGGCTCTGGCCGGTCGCAGCGTGCGGGTCGATCAGATGCCCGAAGGCGCAGTTCCCGCCGAGTAACTCCCTATGTGCCGGTCCGGGCGATCCCCGGACCGGCACCGACGTTCTCGCCCCCGGGCGAACAAAGGTATGCCAAGATGAAGACCTTGTTGCGGCTGTGTGCCGCTGCCCCGATCGTCGCATCGACCATCGCTCCCGCATTCGCGACCGAACCCGCGATCCCGACCACGACCAGCACGATCGCCAGCCAGGTCGCCGATCGGGGCAATGCCCGCCCGGTCGCCCAGGAATATCCGACCGCCGGTATCGGCGACGGCGTCACCGCCGGCGGCTACAACCAGTCGCGCTGGGCCGAGGACTGGACCAGGTTTCGCGATCCCAAGAAGCGCGACGACATTCTCGACCAGCTCAAATACATTCCGATCGCCGGCGACGATGTCTATCTGACGCTGTCGGGCGAGTTCCGCGCCCGCGTCAACCTGACGACCAATCCCAACCTGCGCGACCGCGAGGCGCAGCGGCAGGACATTTTCCGCGTCGTCGGCGGTGCCGACCTGCATCTGGGCGAACATGTCCGGCTGTACGGCGAACTGGCGCATGCCGGCATGTCGGGACGCAATCTGGGGGTGAAGGCCGGGCAGCTGCACAACGATCTGGTCGTGCAGCAGAGCTTCGTCGACGTGACCGGGACGGTCGGCGGGGTCGATCTGGGCGTGCGCTATGGTCGACAGACCTTTGCCGACGGTCCGAACCTGATGGTCGTGCCGCGCGACAACAACACGATCTTCTTCGTGTATAACGGCGTGCGGGCGTGGGCGAAGGGCGATACGATCCGCGGCGACGTGTTCGACTACTACACGACCCGCCTCGGCGTCGGCGGCACCGGCGACGACATCATCGACCGCAACCGTCGTTTCTCCGGTGCGACGGCAGGCTTCGTCATTCCTAAGACGTTCCTCGGCGGATCGAACCTGTTCTTCGATCCCTTCGTCTGGCGGCTGCGCAACAGCAACGCCGTCTGGGGCGGCCGCACGGCGGAGGAAGTCCGCAAATTCTACGGCCTGCACCTTTATGGCGATACCGGCCCGGTCAATCTCGACTGGACGGTCAACTATCAGGGCGGCGAGTTCCAGAACCGCCCGATCTCGGCATGGCTGGTCCTGCTGCAGCAGACCTACAAGGTCGGCAAGTCGAAGACCGCGCCGCGCGTCGGCTTCCACTTCGACTATGCCAGCGGCGGCGGCGCCTATGGCAACGGGACGCTCAAGACGTCGCTCGCGCCGTTCGGCAACAACATCTATTACAGCTATCAGCTCTATGCGACGCCGACCAACCTGATCGCGTTCGCGCCGAGCGTCCAGTTCCAGCCGACCTCGAAGCTGCGCATCGCCGCCGAATATCAGCTGTCGTGGCGCGACAGCCTGAACGACGCGGTCTATCGTGCCAACGGACAGGCCTTTGCCGGCACGCAGCTGGGCAATTCGCGCAAGATCGCGGACACGATCCGCTTCCAGGCGATTTATCCGATCAGCCCGCGGGTCAGCATCACCGCACGCTACGAACATCTGATCGCCGGTCCGGCGCTGACCGATGCGAACTACAAAAGCTCCGACTTCCTCGCCGGCTGGATCAGCTTCCGCTTCTGAGTTCCTAGAGCAGCCTGGCGCTCCGGCGGACCCCGCCGGGGCGCTACTTTTTTGTTTCCGATACCGAAGGGTCCGCCGATGTCCCCCGCCGCCCATGCCGCCGCCCGCGCGCTGCTCGCCGATCCGCTGACCAACAAGGGCACCGCCTTTACCGAAGCGGAACGCGACCAATGGGGACTGCACGGGCTGCTTCCGCCGCATGTCGGCACGCTCGACAGCCAGATCGAACGGCGGCAGCGGGCGCTGGCCGGCATGCCGGACGACTTTCATCGCTACAGCTTCCTGCGCGAATTGCAGGATTCGAACGAGATCCTGTTCCACGCGATGGTGCAGCGCGACCTGCCCGCCATGCTGCCGCTGGTCTATACGCCGACGGTCGGCGAGGGCTGCGAACGCTTCAGCGAAATCTGGCGGCGGCCGCGTGGGCTGTTCCTCTCCTGGCCCAACCGCCACCGCATCGCCGAAATCCTGGGCGATCCCGCGCTCGACCGGGTAAAGGTGATCGTCGTCAGCGATGGCGAACGCATCCTGGGCCTCGGCGATCAGGGCGCGGGCGGCATGGGCATCCCGATCGGCAAGCTCGCGCTCTACACCGCCTGCGCCGGGATCCATCCGTCGGAGGTCCTGCCGATCCTCCTCGACGTCGGCACCGACAATGCCGAACGCCGCGAAGACCCGCTCTATGTCGGCTGGCGCCACCCGCGCATCCGCGGCGCCGAATATGACGCGTTCGTCGAAGACTTCGTAACCGCCGTCGCCGACCGCTTCCCGGGCGTGTTGCTCCAGTGGGAAGATTTTGCCGGACACAACGCCTACAAACTCCTGGACCGCTATCGCAACCGCCTGCTCAGCTTCAACGACGACATTCAGGGTACCGCCGCCACGGCGGTCGGGACGCTGCTGTCGGCGATCGGCCGGACCGGCGCACCGCTTGGCGAACAACGGATCGTGCTGTTCGGCGCCGGCGCCGCCGGATGCGGCATCGCCGACATGCTGGTGCAGGCGTTGAAGGCCGATGGCCTCGACGCCGAACAGGCGCGCGGGCGCATCTGGGCGGTCGACCGCAACGGGCTGATCCTGTCCGACATGGGCGACCTGTCGGCCGGGCAGCGCAGCTATGCGCGCGATCCGGCCGAGGTGGAAGGCTGGACCCGCACCGCCCATGGTGACATCGACCTGTTCGACACGGTCGCCAACATCCATCCGACCGTCCTGATCGGCGCGTCGGGACAGCATGGCGCGTTCAGCGAGGCGGTCGTCCGCACCATGGCGCAGGCGGTCGAGCGGCCGGTCATCTTTCCGCTGTCCAACCCGGTGTCGCGCGCGGAGGCGCATCCGACCGATCTGACCCGCTGGAGCGCCGGACGCGCGGTGATCGGGACCGGCAGCCCGTTCGGCATCACCGGCGTCACCCAGGTCAACAACGTCTATATCTTCCCCGGCGTCGGGCTGGGCGCGTTGGCGGCGCAGGCGCATACGATCACCGACGGGATGTTCATGGCCGCCGCGCGTGCACTGGGCGCGATGGGGGGCGACGACACGCTGCTGCCACCGATCGAGCGGCTGCGAGATGTCGCGCTCGACATCGCCGTGGTCGTCGCCGCTCAGGCGGTTGCCGACAAGGTCGCGGCACCCGACGCAGCGATCGACCGCGACACGATTGCGGCGCGGATGTGGCAACCAGCCTATTGACGCCTTCCCCGAATCGGGAACCATCGATGCGAACCAAGTCTTTCTGACTGCTGTCAATCCTGTCCAGCATGGGTTCAGCCGAATCCCGCCAGACAGGGGCAGAGAGGAAGCGATCATGAAGCAGTTGATGAACATTTTCGCCGGTATCGGCCTGACCATCGCCGGCCTGACCGCCGTTCCCGCCGTGGCCGACGCTCAGCCCGGCCGCCATGCGCACCGCGACCACGGCCCGCGTGCGCATCACGACAATCGCCGCTGGGACGACCGGCGCCATTGGGACAATCGTCGCGGCTGGAACGACCGGCGCGGCTGGGACAATCGCCGCGCATGGAACGACCGCCGCCGTTGGGACGATCGTCGTCGCTGGGACGCGCGGCGCGGCGACCGCTACGGCCATCGCGGCGAACGGGTGATCCCCGGCTGGTCGCGCGAGGCCGCGGCGCAGGGCGTCGATTATCGCGGTCCCTGCCGCTACGTCATCCGCAACGGCCGCCGCGTCTGCGGTTGAGCGATCCGACCCCTTCCGGCACACCCGCCGGGAGGGGTTATTTCTTGGGCGTGACCCACACCGATACCGGCACCACCACCTTGCCCGGCGCGGGCTTGCCGATATCGACCCGGTCAGCGGTGACCAGCTCGCCGGTCTCCAGATTGAACGAAGCCCAGGGCTTCGGCATGCGGCCGAAGGTCATCTTCTGGATCGGCTGGCCAGTGGTCGAATTCATGATGGTGGCAATGACAGGCATGGGCCGGGCGACTAGCCGCCGCCCCGCCCCGCTGTCCAGCCCTCAGAACCGCATATCCCACCCGAGCGTAAAGGTGCGCCCGCGCCCCGCAAAGAACGCGAAATTGTCGCTCGGCAGGCGGGTGTCGCTGTTATAGTCGATATAGAAGCGGTCGAAGATATTCTGGGCACTGAGCGACAGGCCACCGAATTTCGTCTGATACCGGATCGATGCATCGGTCACGTCATAGCCGCCGAAATTATTGTCGGGGCTGGGGTTCGCCTTGCCGCGGAAATTGCGCGACAGATATACCTGCGTCTGCACCCGCGCGGTCACCGGCCCGGACGCGAGGTCGGCGGCAAGGTTCAGCCGATCGGGCGAAATATTGGTCCCGTCTAGGTCGGTATCGACCACGCCGTCCGGCGGGCTGCGGTCGCTGTCATAGCGCCCGAGGATATGGGCATAGCCGGTCGACAGCTTCAGCCCTGGCAGCGGCGTCTGCACCGCCAGATTGACTTCCAGCCCCTGTATCTCGACCCGCTGACGCTGCACCTCGAAAATGCCGTTGCCCTGCGCGACGAGCAGCTGCCCCCGGTCGCTCGACGACCAGAAATAGGTCGCCCCGGCGTCCAGCGGCCCGCGCTTCACCTCGACGCCGACCTCGCGGTTGTTCGACACGACCGGCTGGATGTCGAGGAAATCGTCCAGCCGCACGCCCGGCGTCGATATCGCGCGGGTGATGCGCCCGATATCGGCCATGGTGAACCCTTGGGCATAGCTGGCATAGGCGCGGACGCCGGTCAGCGGCTCGACGATCACCCCGCCGTTGAACAGCACGTCGCTGAACCTAGGTTTGCCCCCCGTCACCGCCACGCCGCCAAAGGTTCGCGCATTCCGGCCGTCATAGGTGGTCGACGCCAGCGTGCGGAAATCGTCGATGCGAACCTGCACATTCTCCCATCGCGCGCCGCCGGCAACGCGGACCAGCCCGTCCGCCAGCTTCAGATTGCCCTGCACGAACGGCGCCAGGCTGCGGAAATCGGCGGGCGGCACCCAGATGCGGTTCGTCGCGATCAGCCGTTGTTCGGTCTTGTCGAACAGCGCGTCGAAGCCGATCGTCGCGACCAGCGCCTCGAACCCCGGAACCGCGCGTTCGTAGCTGGCCTTGGCGCCGAGCTTGCGCGAACGGTTCTCCGACTGGTCGAACAACGTCCCCACCGGCGCGATGGCCGGATCCTGGAATGTCGGCTGGATCGCCACCTCGCCGCCGAACGTGTCATGGGTGCGGTTGAAGAACAGCTGCGTGACCAGGTTCCCGCCCAACACATCGCTATCGGTGTAAGACAGCGACAGTGCTTCCGCCCGATTGGCGGCCGGCCTGCCCGGCGGAGTACCGCGCACTGCGCTGGTCGGCACCCCGGTGCGACGGTTGCCGGCGATCGCGAGGTAATCGCCGTCGCCCTTCAACTCGAACCGGTTGGCGATCAGGTCGAGGCGACCGGTCGCGCCGACCTCCATGCCCAGCCGCGCGAAGAAGTCGGTCGCGCGCGAATCCTGCGTCTCGCCTTGGGTCAGGTTGATGCCGATCCGCCGGTCCTGCGCGTCGTAGAAGGCTCCCCGCCTTTCATAGCTCGCGCCGATCGTCGCATCGAACCGCCCCACCTTCGACTGGACCAGCCCCGCGATCTTGCCGCCGAAGCCGTCGGGCTCGAACCCGTCCGATGCGGTGCCCTGCACCAGCGTCCGGCCGCTCACACCCTCCTGTCGCGGGGCACCGACCGTGACCTGGTTGACGATGCCGCCGGTGCCGCCGACGCCCTGCAGAGCGTTCGATCCATAGATCAGCTCGACCCGGTCGATGAAGAACCCGTCGATGGTGAAGCCGTCGCGACTGCCGTCGCGCAATGGCGTCGTCTGCGGAATGCCGTTGATCGCATAAAGCGGCGAGCGGCCGCGCAGCGTCTCCCCCGCTCCCGACAATTTGCCGCGCGTCGGCGAGAAGCTGGGCGTCAGAGTCGCGACGGCGTCGGTGATGCTGCCCGAAATCGCGATCTGCTGGTCGATCGCCTGCTTGTCGATCAGGTCGATCGTCAGCGGCAGGGCATTGGGCGGCAGAATCGTGCGCGCGGCGGTTATGACGATCTCTTCGTCACTTTCGGCAGTCTTTACAGCGTCCGCGTCGCCATCGACGCTCTGCGCCGCCACCGGCATCGCCAGTATCGCTACCGTCGCCACCGCTGCCAGCAACAGCCGGCCCGTTCCCCCGCGCATTCTCGTTTCCCCCGCGTAATATTGACGCTTGTTGCGCGGCCCGCTAACGCGATCAATTATCAATATCAAGTCATTCGAGCGCGGCATGACCCGGAACGTCCTGTTTCAGATTCACTGGTTCCTGGGCATTACCGCCGGGCTGGTTCTTGCGGTCATGGGCGTGACAGGCGCGGCGCTCAGCTTCGAACCGGAGATATTGGCCGCGCTCAACCGCGATCGCCCGGTCGCAGCCGGGACGGCCCGCCTGACCGGACCGGAACTGATCACCGCCGTCATGCGCCAGCGCCCCGATGCGGAGATCGGGCGGCTGATCGTCCCGAGCGGTTCGGACGAGCTGACCAGCGTCACCTATCGGCTGAAGGGATCGAAGGAGCGCCAGTTCGAACGCCTCGACCCCTATGACGGCACGCTGTTGGGCGAACCGCGCGGCGGCGCGACGATCGACTTCCTCGAAGACCTGCATCGCTGGCTCGCGCTGCCCGGCGGCGGCAACGGCATCGGTCGCCAGATCAGCGGCTTCTCGGCCATCGCCCTGATCTATTTCGCGCTGTCCGGCCTGTACCTGCGCTGGCCCAAGCGACCGCTCGACTGGCGCAACTGGTTAGTGCTCGATTTCCGAAAAACCGGGCGCAATCTCTACCGGATGCTGCATGCGGTGATCGGCGGCTGGGTGCTGATCTTCTACTGCATCAGCGGCTTTACCGGGCTGTGGTGGTCCTACGACTGGTATCGACAGGGCGTGCGTGCGCTGCTGGTGGCGGAGGGGCCGGTCGAAAAGCCCAAGCATCCGAAGGACGTTCCCGTCGATCCGACGCGCGCGTGGCAGGGCTTCGTCCATGCGACGGGGGGCCGGGACTATGACCGGGTGACCCTGATCGTACGCGATCATGGGGAGGTGCAGTTCCGCGCGAAGCTGCCGAACGGCCGTCACGACCGGGTCAGCGACGAACTGTCGATCGACGGTACGACGGGCCAGATGATCGCCGACAAGCGCTATGCTGCGCGGCCCGTGGGCGAAGATATCGTGACCAGCATCTTCGAACTGCATCGCGGCGCATATTTCGGGCTGATCGGCCGCATCGCGATGATGCTCGCCAGCCTGACCATGCCGCTGTTCACGATCACCGGCTTCCTTCTCTATTTTGCCAGGCGGCGTCGCAAGGCGGCTTTGGCCGAGGTCGTGGCGGATACCTCCGCCGCGCCGCTCGACCACGCGACGACGCTGGTCGCCTATGCCAGCCAGACCGGATCGGCCGAGCGCATCGCCCGGCTGACCGCCGCCGCCCTGCCCGATGCCGCGGCGCTGCCGATCGCCTCGCTCGACCCCGACCAGCTGTCGCGTGCCAGCCGCCTCTTCGTCGTCGCCAGCACCTATGGCGAGGGCGAGCCGCCCGACAATGCCCGCGGCTTCGCCCGAACGATGGAGCGCGAGGCGCCCGACCTGTCGCATCTCGACTATGCGGTAATGGCGCTGGGCGACCGCAAATATGCCGAATTCTGCGCCTTCGGTCACCGCGTCGACCGCTGGCTGCACGATCACGGCGCCACCCGGCTG
The DNA here is from genome assembly GCF_028551275.1 of Sphingomonas hankookensis. NCBI lineage: Bacteria > Pseudomonadati > Pseudomonadota > Alphaproteobacteria > Sphingomonadales > Sphingomonadaceae > Sphingomonas > Sphingomonas hankookensis. Next base: position 2,074,076 of record NZ_CP117025.1, on the reverse strand, counting down.
TTCGATGCGGTGGAGGCGGACGGCACCGATGCCGATGCCCAGCGTCAGTGGCAGCATCAACTCGCCGGGCTTGGTGGGCGTACCGATCAGCCGGATTGGGCACCCGCCGCGATGGACGAATGGCGGCTGGTCGAACGCCGCCTGCTCAACCCCGGCAGCGCCGGGGGCGAGGCTTGGCATGTCGCGCTGGAGCCGGTCACCGCCGGCGCGGACTGGACACCGGGCGATATCGTCGAGATCCGGCCGCAACAGGATGTGCGCCGCGTTGCGGCCTATCTTGGCGCGTCCGGCCTTCCCGATACGCCCGAAAACCGGGCGATGCTGATGACCAGCATCCTGCCGACCGGCGCCGGCGATGTGGCAACGCTGAAGCCGATAGGGCATCGCGAATATTCGATCGCATCGATCGCCGCATCGGGCCGGATCGAACTGATCGTTCGTCGCTGCACGGCGGCCGACGGGTTCGATGGGCTGGGATCGGGCTGGTTGTGCCATGGCGCTCCGGTCGGCGGCATCATGCAGGCACGCGTCCGCGCCAACCCGGCCTTCCACCCGCCCGCCGACCCCAGCGTGCCGCTGATCCTGATCGGCAACGGCACCGGCCTCGCCGGCTTGCTCGCGCATCTGCGGCACCGTGCCGTTCGGGGCGGCGCGCCGGCTTACCTCTATTGGGGCGAACGGCATCAGGCGCACGACGATTTTCTCGCCGACGAACGCCGCGCGCTCATGGCCAACGGCACAATGGCAAGCCAGCAAGTCGCCTGGTCACGCCAGCCGGGCGGCCACCGCTATGTGCAGGATGCGGTCGCTGCGGATGGCGAGCATATCCGTTCGGCGGTCGAGGCCGGTGCGGCGATCTATGTCTGCGGCAGCGTTCAGGGCATGGCGCCGGGCGTCCACGCCGCCTTGTCGGCGATCCTCGGCGAATCGCTGCTGGAGGACATGCTCGGCAACGGCCGCTATCGCCGGGACATCTACTAACCCGGCCCGCCGATCAGTGCTTGTGCTCGCGGCGCAGGCGGTAGCGCCCGTCGGCATAGTCATCGAACAGCCCCCGGATCGCGGGATGATCGACCGGCTCCTCGCTGTCGTCGACGATCAGGTTCTGCTGGCTGACATAAGCGACATAGCTCGCCTCGGCATTTTCGGCGAGCAAGTGGTAGAAGGGCTGGTCCTTGCGCGGGCGTGCGTCGACGGGAATCGATTCATACCATTCCTCGCTGTTCGCGAAGACCGGGTCGATGTCGAACACGACCCCGCGAAAATCGAACAGCCGGTGGCGCACGACCTCCCCGATCGAAAAACGGGCATGGGCGATCGGCGGGACGGGCGTGCCAAGGTCGAGAAGCGGGGCGGAAGAAGCCTTCATGCGAAATAATCTAGGGTCGATGCGCGATTGCAGCAAGGATGCGCTTGCACATCCCGATTCCATGGGCTAACGGACCGCCCTCGCTGACCAACGTGCCGCGTCAAACACGGCATATGAGCGGAAAACCTCTGCGGAGAGGTGGCAGAGTGGTCGATTGTACCGCACTCGAAATGCGGCGTGCCTTTACGGGTACCGAGGGTTCGAATCCCTCCCTCTCCGCCACTTACCCACCAAATTGAACGATAGAATGGCCCGCCTTCGAGCGGCCACTATCGCTTGCGCCACGCGTCGGCACGCGCCAAGCAGCGCCGATGCGTATCGCGCTTTATGAACCCGAAATCGCGGGCAATGTCGGGGCCGTCATGCGGCTGGGGGCCTGTCTGGGCGTGGCGGTCGACCTGATCGAGCCGCTGGGCTTCGCCTGGGACGACCGTCGGGTGCGGCGCACGGCGATGGACTATATCGACCATGTGTCGGTAACGCGCCATGCCGGCTTCGCAGCCTTCCAAGGCGCCCGCGCCGGCAGCCGGCTGGTGCTGTTCACGACCAAGGCGACGCAGTCCGCCTACGACTTCCGGTTCGCGGCGGACGACGTGCTGCTGTTCGGCAAGGAGAGCGCGGGCGTACCGCACGGCGTAGCCGACAGCTGCGACGTCGCCCTTCGCCTGCCGATCAGGGCAGAGGTGCGCTCGATGAACCTTGCCACCGCCGCGGCACTGGCGCTGGGCGAAGCCCTGCGTCAGACGGGCGCCCTGCCCGCAGGATAAGGGCGCCCCGGAGCGTCAGCCGAGAACGGCGTCACCGAGGTGCCGCCATTCGACGACCTGCTGGGTCTGTTCGCCCAGCCCCGCGATGCCGAGCGTCATTTTGTCGCCGGCTTTCAGATAGATCGACTGCGGCTTCTTCCCTTCGCCCACGCCCGGCGGCGTGCCGGTGATCATCAGGTCGCCGGGATAGAGCGTGATAAATTCGCTGACATAGGCGATCAGCTCCGCGACATCGAAGATCATCGTGCGGGTATTGCCGGTCTGCATCCGCGCGCCGTTCACGTCGAGGAACATGTCGAGGTTCTGCGGGTCGGCGATCTCGTCGGGGGTCACCAGCCACGGGCCGACCGGACAGAAGCTGTCATGCCCCTTGCCCTTCGACCATTGCGACCCGCGCTGCTTCTGGTTGAAGCGTTCCGACACGTCGTTCGCGATGGTGAAGCCTGCGACATGGGTCAACGCCTCTTCCTTGGCGACATAGCGCGCGGTCTTGCCGATCACGACGGCCAGTTCGACTTCCCAGTCGCTATGGGTCGACCCCTTGGGCAGCATCACCTCGTCATTCGGACCGGTCAGCGCCGACAGCGGCTTCATGAACATCATCGGTTCCGTCGGCACCGGCAGGTTCGATTCGGCCGCATGATCCGCATAGTTCAGGCCGATCGCCACGATCTTTCCGATCCCCTTCACCGGCACGCCATAGCGCGGCTCGCCCTCGACCACCGGCAGCGCCGCGATGTCGACCGACAGGTCGCGGATCGTATCGACGGTAATGTCGTCGATCACGCCCGACAGGTCGCGGATGCGGCCATCGGCGTCGACGATGCCCGGCTTTTCCGCGCCCCGGTTGCCATAGCGACAGAATTTCATGCGACGTCTCCCAAGCATTGCGGCGACCGCCCGGGCGCCGGTTCGTCCCTTCCCCTCGCGATGTGCCCCGGATACGTCAAGCGGAGACGGCGCCCGCTCGACGTTCCGGTGTCGGCCCGGCATGCTGGACACGACATGAAGAGGGACAAGCGACCGCGATGACGACCGGACCGGGTAGCGTGCTAGGCCGCCGCGCCGTGATCGGCGGTGGCATCGCGACAGGCATTGCCGCGACCCTTCCCGCCAGCGCGGCGCAGCCCGCCCGCTTCCGCCAGATCTGGCCCAGCGGACCGCCGGGCAGCGCGGCGGTCCATGCCGTCGAGCAGGAAGTCCCCCGCTCGGCGACCGGGCCGGTGGACGACACCGCCTTCGTCCATGTACGCACGCCGGGTCTACTACACGCCGTCCCGACGCGCCCCAACGGCGCGGCGATACTGCTGATCCCGGGCGGCGGCTATCGCCGGGTCGCGATCGGTCATGACGGCCGCAACATGCTGCGCTTCTTCGCCGAGCGTGGCTATCATGCGTATCTGCTGAAATACCGGCTGCCGGCCGATGGCTGGGCGGCGGGACCGGACGCACCGTTGCAGGACGCGCAGCGGGCGCTGCGGATCGTGCGGGCGGAGGCGGCGGCGAACGGCGTCGACCGCGATCGCATCGGAGTGCTGGGATCGTCGGCGGGCGGGCATTTGGCGGCGATGCTCGCCTATCGCGGCGACGCGACCTATCGGCCGACCGACGCGATCGATGCCCAGCCTCTGGGCGTGCGGATCGCCGCGTTGCTCTATCCGGTGGCCCTGATGGGCGTGCCCGGCACCCATCGCGCGTCGCAGGACGAACTCGTCGGACGCAGCGCCAGCCCGGAACAGGCCGCCCGCTATCGCAGCGACGCACGCATCACCGCCGCCAGCCCGCCGACCTTCCTCACCCATGCGATCGACGACCGCATCGTCGCGGTCGACAATGCGCTGGCGCTACTGGGCGCGCTGCGCCGGGCAAGGGTGGCGACGGAAGCGTATCTGCCCGAACTGGGCGGGCATGGCTTCGGCGTGCTGCGCGACGGGCAGCCGGCGCCGTGGACCGCGCTGTTCCTCGAATGGGCGAAACGACACGGTTTGTAAGCTTTTGCCTGTAACCGGAACGACGCGGATCGCGCATACGTATTGCGCGTGACAAGCGTCCGGCATTCGATACTGTCGTGCGCGCCCCTTCGTCGAGGAACCTGCGTGACCCAGCCTGCTTTAGCCGCCGTTGCCCCGACCACGCCCCCGCTCGCCGAGGCGATCCTCGACACGCTGATCCACCGGATCGGCAAGGACGCACAGGCTGCACTACCGCACGACTGGCTGGCGGCGACGATCCTGACGGTGCGCAACGACATCATCGAACGCTGGATGGCGTCGAGCAAGCAGGCCCATGCCGCGGGTGCCAAGCGGGTCTATTATCTCAGCCTCGAATTCCTGATCGGCCGACTGCTGCGCGATGCGATGGCGAACCTGTCGCGGACCGACGAGGTGCGCGAGGCGCTGGCCTCGCTGGGCGTGAACCTCGCCGACCTGGAGGGGGAGGAACCCGATGCGGCGCTCGGCAATGGCGGTCTCGGCCGGCTGGCGGCATGCTTCATGGAAAGCCTCGCGAGCCTCGACCTGCCCGCTTATGGGTACGGCATCCGCTATGTGAACGGGATGTTCCGCCAGCGGATAGACAATGGCTGGCAGGTGGAACTGCCGGAGACGTGGCTGCGCCATGGCAATCCGTGGGAGTTCGAACGGCGCGAGAGCAATTACCGCATCGGGTTCGGCGGCGAGGTCGTCGGTGACGAGAATGGCGACATCCACTGGATGCCGGGCGAGAGCGTAGAGGCAGTGGCGGTCGATACGCCGGTGATCGGCTGGCGGGGCGCGCGGGTCAACACGCTGCGGCTGTGGACCGCGCGGGCCCGCGATCCGATCCGGCTCGACCGGTTCAACGCCGGCGACCACGAAGGCGCGCTGGCCGCATCGGTCCGCGCCGACACGCTGGTGCGCGTGCTCTATCCCGCCGATTCGACCCCGGCGGGACAGGAATTGCGGCTGCGGCAGGAATATTTCTTCTCCTCCGCCTCGATCCAAGACATCGTCCGCCGCCACGTCCAGTATTTCGGCGATATCCGCACCCTGCCCGACAAGGCGGCGATCCAGCTGAACGACACCCATCCGGCGGTGTCGGTCGCCGAACTGATGCGCATCCTGGTCGACGACCATGCGCTCGATTTCGACGGCGCGTGGGAGATTACCAGGGCAACGTTCGGCTATACCAACCACACGCTGCTCCCCGAAGCGCTGGAAAGCTGGCCGTTGCCGCTGTTCGAACGGCTGCTGCCGCGCCACATGCAGCTGGTCTACGCGATCAATGCAAAGATCCTGCGCGAGGCCCGGGCCCAGGGGCAGGACGACGGTGCCATCGCCGCGATCAGCCTGATCGACGAAGGCGGCGAGCGGCGGGTGCGCATGGCGAACCTCGCCTTCGCCGGCAGCCACAGCGTCAACGGTGTCGCCGCACTCCACACCGACCTGATGAAGCAGACGGTGTTCGCCGACCTGCACCGGCTCTATCCCGACCGGATCAACAACAAGACCAACGGCATCACCCCGCGCCGCTGGCTGTTCGAAAGCAATCCGGGGCTGACGTCGCTGATCCGCGAGGCGATCGGCGATGCCTTCCTCGACGATGCGACGAAGCTCGCCGACCTCAAACCCTTTGCCGCCGACGCGGCGTTCCGCGAGAAGTTCGAAGCGGTAAAGCGCGCCAACAAGGTACGCCTGTCGCAGCATCTGCGCGAGGTGATGGGCGTCCGGCTGGACCCCGATGCGATGTTCGACGTGCAGGTGAAGCGCATCCATGAATATAAGCGCCAGCTGCTCAACATCCTCGAAACGGTGGCGCTCTACGACCAGATCCGCAGCAATCCGGACAAGGACTGGACGCCGCGCGTCAAGTTGTTCGCTGGCAAGGCGGCGTCGAGCTATCACAACGCCAAGCTCATCATCAAACTGGCCAACGACGTCGCGCGGCGGATCAATGCCGACCCGGCGGTGCGCGGGCTGCTGCGCGTCGCGTTCGTGCCGAACTATAATGTCTCGCTCGCCGAACTCATCATGCCCGCCGCCGACCTGTCCGAACAGATCAGCACCGCCGGCATGGAGGCATCGGGCACCGGCAACATGAAGCTGGCGCTGAACGGCGCGCTGACCATCGGCACCCTGGACGGCGCCAATGTCGAAATCCGCGATCATGTCGGCGCCGACGACATCGTGATCTTCGGCCTGACCGCCGAAGAAGTCGCCGAAAAGCGCGCCGCCGGCTATAACCCGCGCGAGGCGATCGCCGCGTCGCGCGAGCTGCAACAGGCGCTCTCCGCGATCAAGGGCGGCGTGTTCAGCCATGACGATCCCGGCCGCTATGCGGGGCTGATCGACGGGCTGGAGAATAGCGACTGGTTCCTGTGCTGCGCTGATTTCGACAGCTATGCGCAGGCGCAGCGGCAGGTCGATGCCCGCTGGACCGATCGTGCCGGCTGGAACGCCAGTGCGATCCGCAATGTCGGCGGGGTCGGATGGTTCTCGTCCGACCGCACCATCGGCGAATATGCGCGCGACATCTGGAAGGTGATGTGACCCCCGGCGACGACGCCATCGCCGCGCTGCTCGGCGGGCGTCACGCCGATCCCTTTTCGCTGCTCGGCCCCCATGCCGGGCCGGCGGGGACGTTCGTGCGCGCCTGGCTGCCCGGCGCGCAGAAGGTGCTGGTGCACGACCTGTCGGGCAAGGTGCTGGGCGAGCTGAAACCCGTCGGCGACGGTATCGTCGAAGGGACGATGGACGCCCCGCCCCAGCCGCTATGGTATTATGCGCGCGGCGGCGGCGGCGAATGGTGGGTGAAGGACCCGTACAGCTTCGGCCCCGTCCTCGGCCCGACCGACGATTTCCTGCTGGCGGAGGGCACGCATCTGCGCCTCCACGACAAACTGGGCGCGCATCCGATCCGGCACGAAGGGGCCGACGGCATGCACTTCGCGGTCTGGGCGCCCAATGCGCAGGTCGTCAGCGTCGTCGGCGACTGGAACATGTGGGACGCGAAACGCCACCCGATGCGGCGGCGGAGCGACGTCGGCGTGTGGGAAATCTTTCTGCCCGATATCAATGCCGGACAGGCTTACAAGTTCGCGATCATCGGCCCGGACGGCGAACGCCTGCCGCTGAAGGCCGACCCGTTCGCCTTCGAAAGCGAGCTGCGCCCCGCGACTGCTTCGCGCACCGCCGCCCCGCTTGATCATGACTGGCGTGATAAGGCGCATCGCGACCATTGGGCGTCGGTCGATCCGCGCCGCGTGCCGATTTCGATCTACGAAGTCCATGCCGGCAGCTGGCGGCGGGGTGACGATGGCTGGTTCCTGCCTTGGGACCAGCTGGCCGACCGGTTGATCCCCTATGTCGTCGACTTAGGGTTCACCCATATCGAATTCCTGCCGATCAGCGAGCATCCCTACGACCCGTCCTGGGGATACCAGACGACCGGCCTCTACGCCCCGTCCGCGCGGTTCGGTGATCCGGCAGGGTTCGCGCGCTTCGTCGATGGCGCGCACAAGGCGGGGGTCGGCGTGCTGCTCGACTGGGTACCGGCGCATTTCCCGACCGACGCGCACGGCCTGGCGCGTTTCGACGGCACCGCGCTGTACGAACATGAAGACCCGCGCCTCGGCTTCCACCCCGACTGGAACACGGCCATCTATAATTTCGGCCGCCGTGAAGTCTTCCAGTTCCTGGTGAACAACGCGCTGTTCTGGGCCGAGCGCTATCATGTCGACGGGCTGCGCGTCGATGCGGTCGCATCGATGCTGTACCGCGACTATTCGCGAAAAGACGGCGAATGGATTCCCAACGACGCGGGCGGGCGCGAGAATTGGGAAGCGGTCGAGTTCCTGCGCGCCGCCAACCGCGCCGTCTATCGCGAGCATCCCGGCTTCTTCACCATAGCCGAGGAATCGACCTCATGGCCCGGCGTGTCGAAACCCGCGCATGAAGGAGGGCTCGGCTTCGGATTCAAATGGAACATGGGCTTCATGCACGACACGCTGTCGTACATGGCGCGCGAGCCGGTGCATCGTTCGCACCATCATGACGAGATCACCTTCGGGCTGACCTATGCCTTCAGCGAGAATTTTGTCCTGCCCTTGAGCCACGATGAAGTGGTCCATGGCAAGGGTTCGCTGCTGACCAAGATGTCCGGCGACGACTGGCAGAAATTCGCCAATCTGCGCGCCTATTATGCGTTGATGTGGGGCTATCCTGGCAAGAAGCTGCTGTTCATGGGGCAGGAATTTGCCCAGCGCCGCGAATGGTCGGAGGAGCGCGCGCTCGATTGGGAGCTGATGGACGCGCCTGCGCATAAAGGGGTCGCCGCGCTGGTCCGCGACCTGAACCGGCTCTATCGCGACACGCCCGCGCTGCATGCGAGCGATTGCGAGGGCGAGGGGTTCCACTGGGCGGTGGTCGACGATGCCGCCAATTCGGTCTTCGCATGGGAACGTCGCGCGCCGGGCGAGCCGCCGGTGCTGGTCGTCAGCAACCTGACCCCGGTGGTCCGCGAAGGATACCGCGTGCCGGTGTCGGCCGACGGCGCCTGGCGCGAAGTGCTGAACAGCGACGCCGCCGTCTATGGCGGCAGCGGCATCGGCAATCTGGGCGAGGTCACCGCCAGCGACGGTGCGGTCGTGCTGACGCTGCCGCCGCTGGCGACGATGTGGTTCGAATTTACAGCATAATACGGGGGAGAGTGCTGCGTGGAAAGGCGAGGACAACCATTGGCACGCGATGCCATGGCCTATGTATTGGCGGGCGGCCGGGGCAGCCGCCTGTTCGAAATGACCGACACCCGCGCCAAGCCGGCGGTCTATTTCGGCGGCAAGAGCCGGATTATCGATTTTGCGCTGTCGAACGCGATCAATTCGGGCATTCGCCGCATCGGGGTGGCGACGCAGTACAAGGCGCACAGCCTGATCCGCCACCTGCAGCGCGGCTGGAACTTCCTGCGCCCCGAACGCAACGAAAGCTTCGACATCCTGCCTGCCAGCCAGCGGATCAGCGAGTTTCAATGGTATGAAGGCACCGCCGATGCGGTGTTCCAGAATATCGACATCATCCAGAGCTACGGTCCGGAATATATGGTCATCCTTGCCGGGGACCATATCTACAAGATGGACTATGAGCTCATGCTCCAGCAGCATGTCGACACCGGCGCCGACGTGACCGTCGCCTGCATGGAGGTACCGAAGGCCGAGGCGGTCGGGTTCGGCGTGATGCATGTCGATGCGACCGACCGCATCATCGATTTCGTCGAAAAGCCCGCCGATCCGCCCACTTTGCCCGGCGATCCCGACCGCTCGCTCGCCAGCCTCGGCATCTATGTCTTCCGCACCGCCTTGCTGTTCGAGCAGCTGCGCCGCGATGCCGATACCGCAGGGTCGAGCCGCGATTTCGGCAAGGACCTGATCCCCTGGCTGGTCGAGCACGGCCATGCGCAGGCGCACCGCTTCTCCTCGTCCTGCGTACGCAGCCCGGAGGAACCGCGTGCCTATTGGCGCGACGTCGGCACGGTCGATGCCTACTGGGAAGCGAATATCGACCTGACCGACGTCGTGCCGCAGCTCGACCTGTACGACCGCAGCTGGCCGCTCTGGACCTATTCGGAGATCACGCCTCCCGCGAAGTTCGTCCACGACCTCGACGGACGTCGGGGCAGCGCAGTGTCGAGCTTGGTCGCGGGCGACTGCATCGTGTCGGGATCGACCGTGCATCGCAGCCTGCTCAGCACCGGGGTGCGGGCGCACAGCTATAGCAGCATCGATGAATCGGTGATCCTGCCGATGACCCGGATCGGGCGGAATGCTCGGCTGACGCGCTGCGTGGTCGATGCGGGGGTGACCATTCCCGATGGGCTGGTCGTGGGCGAGGACCCGTTGCTCGACGGCCACCGCTTCCGCCGGACCGATCGCGGCATTTGCCTGATTACCCAGCCGATGATCGACCGGCTGGGCGCGTGATGGCGACTCGTCAGGTCCTCCCCGGCACGGGGAGGGGGACCGTCCGCAGGACGGTGGAGGGGGGCGTCGTCGTCCACTCCGCGTGGTGGAGGGGGAACGCCCCCTCCACCATGCTCAGCATGGTCCTCCTCCCCGTGCCGCGGAGGACCTGATGCACGTCCTGTCCGTCGCCTCCGAAGCCTATCCCCTCGTCAAGACCGGCGGCCTCGCCGATGTCGTCGGCGCCCTCTCCGCCGCCCTAGCCCCGCACGGAATCGAGACGACGACGCTCCTGCCCGGCTACCCGTCGGTCGTGAAATCGCTCGGCCGCGCCAAGGCCATCCGCCGCTGGGACGACCTGCTCGGCACGCCCGCACGCCTGCTCGGCGGCAGGATCGACGGCCACCCGCTGCTGGTGCTCGACGCCCCCGACCTGTTCGCGCGCGACGGCGGACCCTACGCTGATGCGACCGGCCGCGATTGGGACGACAACTGGCGGCGCTTCGCCGCGCTCGGGCGGGCGGCGGCCGATCTGGCCGGGCAGTTCGATTTGGTCCACGCCCACGACTGGCAGGGCGCGATGGCGCCGGCCTATCTGCGCTATGACGGCGCGCAGGTGCCGAGCGTCCTGACGATCCACAACATCGCCTTTCAGGGCCGCTACGATGCCGCCGTGTTCGCCGGCCTTGGCCTGCCCGAAACGGCCTACGCGCTCGATGGCGTCGAATATTATGGCGGGGTCGGGCTGCTGAAGGCCGGCCTTGCCTCGGCCGATGCGATCACCACCGTGTCGCCCAGCTATGCCGAGGAAATCCGGCACGGCGAATTCGGCATGGGGCTGGAGGGCCTGATCGAGGCACGTCGCGACCGGGTGTCGGGCATCGTCAACGGCATCGACCCGGCGGTCTGGTCTCCGGAAACCGATGCGGCCCTGCCCGCCCGCTATACGGCCCGCACCCTGTCCCGCCGCCGGACCAACAAGCGCGCGGTCGAACAGGCGTTCGGCCTGGACGGGGATGACGGCCCGATCTTCGTCGTCGTCAGCCGCCTGACATGGCAGAAAGGCATGGACGTGCTGGCCGGGCAACTCGACGCCATGGTCGCGATGGGCGGGCGGCTGGCGCTGCTCGGGTCGGGGGACGCCGCGCTCGAACAGGCATTCAGGGCAGCGAGCAACCGCCATCCCGGCCGGATCGGCGTGCGGATCGGCTATGACGAAGCGCTCTCGCACCTGTTGCAGGGCGGCGGCGATGCGATCCTGATCCCGTCGCGCTTCGAACCCTGCGGTCTGACCCAGCTCTATGGCCTCGCTTATGGCTGCGTGCCGGTGGTCGCCCGGACCGGCGGCCTTGCCGATACGGTAATCGACGCGAACGAGGCTGCGGTCGCAGCCGGCGTGGCCACGGGCATCCAGTTCGCCGCAGTCACCCCTGACGGCCTGTCGCAGGCGCTGCGCCGTACGATGGCGCTCTACGCCCAGCCCGATCCCTGGTCGACAATGCAGAAGCAAGGGATGCGCGCCGACTTTTCGTGGACGCGGAGCGGCGCACGCTATGCCGAATTGTACCGGAGCCTGGTGGCGGCATGATCCCCGGCGCCAGCGCGATCCCCGGCGGCACCCGCTTCGCCGTCCGCGCGCGCGACGCCGCGGCGGTCTGGCTGTGCCTGTTCGATGGTGATGCCGAGCGCCGGCTGGCCATGGCCCGGGAAGGCGACTGGTTCGTCGCGGACGTGCCGGGCATCGGCCCCGGACAGCGTTACGGCTATCGTGCGGAAGGCGATTGGGCGCCCGATACCGGCCGCTGGTTCGATCCGGCGAAGCTGCTGGTCGACCCCTATGCCATCGAGCTGGACCGCCGGTTCCGCTATCATCCGATCCTGCCGGTATATGGCGAGGACACGGCGGCTATCGTCCCGTGCGCGATCGTTCCTGCGCTCTCCGACCCGGCGCCTGTCGAACGCCCGCGGATCGATCCGGCGCGCCCGATCTACGAATTGAACGTCCGCGCCTTCACCATCCAGCATCCCGACATTCCGGAGGCGCAGCGCGGCACCATCGCCGCCCTCGCCCACCCGGCCGTCATCGCACATCTCCGCAAGATCGGTGTGGGCACCGTCGAACTAATGCCGATCGTCGCGTGGATCGACGAACGCCATCTGCCGCCGCTTGGCCTGCGCAACGCATGGGGCTATAATCCGGTCGTCCCGATGGCGATCGATCCCGGCCTTGCGCCGGGCGGCGTCGCGGAACTGCGCGATACGGTCGCCACGCTGCGCGAAGCGGGGATCGGCGTGATCCTCGACCTGGTGTTCAACCATAGCGGGGAGAGCGACCGCGACGGCCCGATCCTGTCCCTGCGCGGACTGGACAATCTATCCTACGCCCATGCGCCCGACGGCAGCCTCATCAACGATACCGGCACCGGCAATACGCTAGATGCAGGCGATGCGGGGGTGCGCGACCTGATCCTCGCCTCGCTGCGCCACTTCGCCGCGCTGGGCGTCGATGGCTTTCGCTTCGACCTCGCCACCGTCATCGCCCGCTCGCCGGGGTTCGACCGCCACGCCCCGATCTTCGCCGCGATCGCCGCCGATCCGTTGCTGAACCACAAGGTGATGATCGCCGAACCGTGGGACATCGGCCCCGGCGGCTATCAGCTCGGCAATTTCCCGTCCGACTGGCTCGAGTGGAACGACCGGTACCGCGACGATGTCCGCCGCTTCTGGCGGGGCGACGGCAGCGTCGGGCTGCTGGCGACGCGGCTGATGGGATCGGCGGACGTGTTCGGTCCGGTGACGCGCAGCGTGAACTTCCTCGCCGCGCATGACGGCTTCACCCTCGCCGACCTTGTATCGCATGTCGACCGCCACAATCACGCCAATGGCGAGGATAATCGCGACGGGCACGGCGAGAACCTCTCCTGGAACCACGGCGTCGAAGGGCCGTCCGAAGACCCCACCGTCACAGCCGCCCGCACCGCCGACCTGCGCGCGCTGCTCGCTACGCTGTTCGCCACGCGCGGCTATATCCAGCTGACCGCCGGCGACGAATTCGGCCGGACACAACGCGGCAACAACAACGCCTATGCGCAGGACAATGCGATCACCTGGATCGACTGGACCGCGCGCGACGTCGCGCTGGAGGAGCATGTCGCCACGCTCGCCGCATGGCGTCGCGACCGTCCGGCGGTGTTCGATACCGACGTACCGGAACAGGCGACCTGGCTCACGCTGGACGGCCAGCCGATGACGGCGGAGCGGTGGGAGGCACCCGACTGCCCCGGCTTCGCGCTGCATTTGCCGGGCGCGACGATCCGGATCGATCGCGCGGCCCGAAGCGTCACGCTGCGCTAGGCTCGCGCACCCGCAGCATCGCCACTGCCGCCAGTGCCATCACCGCCGCCGCGACCAGCATGGTATAGGCCGGCTGGGTCGGGAACCACGTCTTGATCACGCCACCCATGACGGTCGCGACGATCAGCTGCGGCAGGACGATGAAGAAATTGAAGATGCCCATATACACGCCCAGTTTGCGCTGCGGCAGTGCGTTGGCGAGCAGCACATAGGGCATGGTCAGCACCGACGCCCAGACGATACCGATCCCGACCATCGGCACGATCATGCCCAGCCGGTCATGGGTCAGGTATATCCCGATATAGGCCGCCGCACCGACAGCCAAGCACAGCATATGCGTCCGCCCCGCCCCGATCCGGCGCGCCAGCAGCGGCAGTGCGAACGCCGCGACCGCAGCCACGCCCGAATAGATTGCGAACAGAACGCCGACCCAGCTGCCCGCCTGATTATAGCCGTCCGACGCCGGATCGACCGTACCCCACACCTGCTGCGCGATCACCGGGGTGGTGTAGACCCACATGATGATAAGCGCGCCCCAGGTGAAGAACTGCACCAGCGCCAGCCGCCGCATCGTGTCGGGCATGGTCGCCAGGTCGCCGATGATGTGGCTGAGCACATTGTCGCCGCGTCCGGCGCGGACCAGCGCCGCCGATACCAGCTGCGCAACACCGTACAGCGCGATGCCCGCCGCGACGAAATAAGCTTCGCGTCCGCTTTCCAGCGCACCGGCCGCCTCCGCCCACGCGATCAGCCCCGCGACCACCGCGCCGCCGACGATCCAGAGCGCCCCGCGCGTCGGCACGACCATCGGCGCGGCATCGTCGGCCTCCGCCGTCTCCTCGCCGAACGCCGCCATCTCCGCCGGGCTGTATTCGCGGACGGTCAGCACGGTCCACAGCACCGCGATCAGCAGCATGACGCCGCCGAAGTAAAAGCCATAGCGCACCGCATCGGGCACCTGTCCGGCCGGGGCGGTGTTGCTGACGCCGAACACATTTTCCAGCACATAGGGTGCGATGCTGGCGACGACCGCGCCCGCGCCGATGAACCAGGTCTGGAACGCATAACCCGCCGGTCGCTGCTTGGGTGCCAGCATGTCGCCGACGAACGCGCGAAACGGCTCCATCGACACGTTCAGCGACGCATCGAGGATCCATAGCGTGATCGCCGCCGCCAATATGCTTGGCGAATTGGGCATGAAGAACAGCGCGCAGGTGCACAGGATCGCACCGACGAGGAAATAGGGTCGCCGGCGCCCCAGCCGTCCCCAGGTCCGGTCGGAATAATGGCCGATCAGCGGCTGGACCAGCAGCCCGGTCAGCGGCGCGGCGATCCACATCAGCCCCAGCTGATCGATCGGCGTTCCCAGCGACTGGAAGATGCGGCTGGCATTCGCATTTTGCAGCGCGAAGCCGATCTGGATGCCGAAGAAACCGAACGAGATGTTCCAGAGCTGGGCGAAGCCGAGCGTCGGGCGGGTCTGCATATTCTCAAGCTCCTCCCCGCTCCGCGGGGAGGGGGACCATGCGTTAGCATGGTGGAGGGGGGTGTCCGTCTCCACCACGGTTGCGTTGCGGGGCTACCCCCTCCACCGTCCTGTGGACGGTCCCCCTCCCCGTTTACGGGAGAGGATCGTTACTTCCGCTTCGGTGCCACGAAACGGATCGCCTCGCCACCGCCCGGCGCCAGCGCGATGGTCAGCGTATCGCCCTTCCTCACCTGACGCTGTTCGATGGTGATCGAATGGCGGGCATCGGTGCGATAATCCGCGCCGGGGCCGTCGCGATAGATTTCAGCGGTGTACGTCTTGCCGGCCTCGAGGAAGTCGAGCTCGACCGTCGAGCTGCGCGCCTCTTCGTCACCGATCGCGCCGAGGAACCAGTCGTTGCTGCCCGCCGCCCTGCGCGCGATCGTGACGTAATCACCGACCTCGCCGTTCAGCACGCGGGTGTCGGACCAGTCGGTCGGCACGTCGCGAATGAACTTGAACGCCGCCGGATAGCGCGCGTAATTCTCCGGCGTATCGGCTGCCATCACCACCGGCGAATAGAGCGTGACATACAGCGCCAGCTGCTTGGCGATCGTCGATTGCAGGAACACGCCCGGGCTGCCGGTTAGGCTCAGCACGCCCGGCGTAAAGTCCATCGGCCCGCCCAGGAACTGGGTGAACACCAGATTGGCCTCATGCTCGGGCGGGTTGTTCCCGCCGCCGCCCCAGGCATTATACTCCATCCCGCGTCCGCCTTCGCGGCTGAGCCAGTTGGGATAGGTACGGCGGAGACCCGTATCCTTGACCGGTTCGTGACTGTCGATCGACACCTTGTAGCGGGCGGCGGCGTCGAGGACGCGCTGATGGTGGTTCACCATCCACTGCCCCTCATGCCACTCCCGGTGCTTCGATCCGTCGGCATCGACGCGCTCGATCTGACCCGCATCGGTGACATAGCCGGTCTTGACCACCCGCTCGCCATGATCGGCGGCCCATTTGAACGCGCTGTCCAGCTGGCGGTCGTAATTGCTGACCGACCCGCCGGTTTCGTGATGGCCGATCAGCCGCACGCCCTTCGACTTGGCATAGGCGGCGAGGCCTGCCGCATCGAAATCCTCGGTCGGCTGGCTGAAGTTCATGTCGTTGCCGTTGCCGAACCAGTCGCCGTCCCAACCGACATTCCACCCTTCGACCAGCACGCCCTGAATCCCGTTGGCGGCAGCGAAGTCGATATAGCGGCGGACATTGGCGGTGGTCGCGCCATGCTTCGGCCCGCGCGCCCAGCTCCATTCCCCCTTGATCATGTTCCACCACACGCCGACGAACTTGCCCGGCCGGATCCAGCCCGACGTATCGCCCAGCTTGTTCGGCTCGTTCAGGTTCAGCCCGATCCGGCTGGCGGCGTAGAGACCGGGCGCGTCGTCGGCGATGGCGATGGTCCGCCACGGGGTCGAGAAACCGGCGGCGCGCGACACCTTGGGACCGTTCGATCCCGGCGTCAGCACCGCGCGGAACGTCGTCCCCTCGGCGCGGGCGAGGTTCATCGCCGAATAATCGCTCAGCGCCGCTTCATGGATCGCGACATGGCGACCGCTGGCGAGCTTCACCGTCATCACCGTCTGCGCGGTGCCGACCGCGTCGAGCGGGGTCTTGTTGTAGAGATATTCCTCGCGATTCCACTCGAACGCCGGCTTCCACCATGCTGTGCCCGGTTCGGCAAAGGCGAACTGGGTCAGTTCGTCGGCGATGTTGGCGGTCGTCAGATTGGCCTGTTTGGGCAAGGTATAGCGAAAGCCGACGCCGTCATCGAACAGGCGGAAGGTCACCGCCATCTCGCGCTTCAGGTTCTTCGCCTCGCGGAACGTCACCGTCAGTTCGGTGTGATTGTCGCGGATCGTCTTCCATTCGCCAAACGGCTGCGTCCAGGTGGTGTCCGTCCGGTCGCGCTTCGTGCCGGTCAGCGTCAGCCCGCGCTCGATCTTCGGCGCGTCGGTGAACATGAAGCCCAATTTGCTGTCGTTCAGCACCGGCCGGCCGTCCTTGGCGATCGAATAGCTCGGCCGCCCTTCGTTATCGAGGCTCACCGCCACCGTCAGCTTGCCGTCGGGCGACGCCGCGCGTGCCACGACCTCGGCAAAGGCGGGCGAGGCCATCGCAGTCGCGCCGGCCAACGCCAGCGCCCATTTCATCATCCTCATCGCCTTCTCCTTTTTCCCGAGCCTTCCCTCCGTCCATCCTGAGTAGCCACTGAGCTTAGCGAAGGGGCGTATCGAAGGACCGGCAAGGGTGCTTCGATACGCGTCTTCGACTTCGCTCAGCCGCTACTCAGCACGAACGGGAGTGGAAAGCCGCACGTGTTTCAGTCGCGGATCCCGACCTGCGCCGCGAACGGACCGAACCGGTCCCCGTCCACATCGCCGATGGTTTCGATCGCTCGCCGGCCCGCTCCGCCTGCGAAGGTCGCCGGTGCATCGGACAGGTTGAACACGCAGAGCGCCTGCTGCCCGTCCAGTTCGCGTTCGAATGCGAAGATCGAATCCGATGCCTCGACGATGGTCATGCTGCCTGACCGCAGCGCCGGATGGGCGTTGCGCAGGCGCAGGACACGCCGGGTAAAGTTCAACAGCGACGCATCGTCCTCCGCCTGCCGGTCCACCGCCAGCGCCCGGTGCGCCTCGCCGGTCGGCAGCCAAGGCTTGCCCGACCCGAACCCCAGATTCTCCGCATCCGCCGCCCATGGCATCGGCGTGCGGGCACCGTCACGCGACAGGGTCAGCGGCCAGTTCGCGATCGCTTCCGGATCCTGCAGATCCTCGAATGCGATGTCGACCTGCGGCAGCCCCAGTTCCTCGCCGTTATAGAGGAAGATGTTCCCGCGCAGGCAGGCGAGCAGCAGCATCTTGATCCGCCCGAACGCCCCCGCATGGGCCGGGTCGGTCAGCCAGCGCGAGACCGCACGTGGCGCATCATGGTTCTCGAACGCCCAGCTCGGCCAAGGCGCATCCTCGCCCCAGGTATCGAACGCGTCACGCAAGATACGGGGCGACAGTTCGGGCGCGTAGAGAAAGTCGAAGCCATAGGCGGTGTTGAGCCGCCGGTCGCCCTCGCAGAACAGCTTCATCTCGCGCGTCGCATCGTCGCCGCCGATCTCCGCAACGGTGAAGCGATCGCCATAGCTGTCGAGCAGCGCGCGGACGTGTTCGAGGAATGCCGGAATGTCCGGATGCCCCTGATTGTACAGCTTGCGCTGGAAATCGAACGGGCGGGTCCGCGTTTTGCCGTTGCTCGGCATCGGCGGATTGTCGCGCAATTCCGGGTCGTGCATCGCGAAGTTGATCGCGTCCAGCCGGAACCCATCGACGCCGCGGTCGAGCCAGAAGCGCGCGGTGTTGAGCAGCGCTTCCTGCAGCTCCGCATTGTGGCCGTGGAGCTGCGGCTGTTCCTTCAGGAAATTGTGCAGATAATATTGCCCGCGCCGCGCGTCCCACGTCCAGGCCGGGCCGCCGAACACCGACTGCCAGTTGCTCGGCGGCGAGCCGTCGGGCTTGGCATCGGCCCACACATACCAGTCGGCCTTGGGGTTGGTACGGCTCGACCGGCTCTCCACGAACCAGGGGTGTTCGTCGCTGGTGTGCGACCACACCTGGTCGATGATGATGCGCAGGCCCAGCGCATGCGCCTTGGCGATCAACGCATCGAAATCGGCGAGCGTGCCGAAGATCGGGTCGACATCGCAATAATTCGCGACGTCATAGCCGAAATCCTTCATCGGTGAAGTGAAGAACGGCGACAGCCAGATCGCATCGACGCCCAGCGATGCGACATAGTCGAGATGCGCGGTGATTCCGGGCAGGTCGCCGATCCCGTCGCCATTGCTGTCGGCAAAGCTGCGCGGATAAATCTGGTAGATGGTCGCGCCGTGCCACCACGGACGGGCGGTGGCGGGTTCGGGGGCGATCGTCCGGGCGGCTGCTTCGGTCATTATCGGGTCTCCGCGGCGCACACCGCATAGCCAAGGGCGGGAATGGTCAGGCGGATCGCACCCGGCGCGGTCACGCTGCCGCATGTGCCGGACAGGGCGCGGAACCGGGTGGAGGCGGTCTCGACCTGCACGTTGCGGGTGATCGGCGCGTCCGATGTGTTGAACACCAGCAGCACCTCACCGCCGCTCATCGGATCGAACCGCGAAATGGCGAGGAGACCCGGCTTGTCCTCCCGCGCGCGCAGCACTTGCCGGCCGCGCGTCAGCGCCGGGGTCTCGTTCCGGAGCTTCGCCAGTTCGGCGATCTGCCGGTACAGCGGGTGGCTAGGCGTGAAATTGGCGGTCGCGGTGGTCGCATTGGTGCCGACCAGCTTGTTGTCGTTGTACGACGCGACCTGGGACGCGAACATGTCCTCGCGCGCGTCCTGATCGTTGCCGTCACCGGCAAAGCCCTGTTCGTCGCCTGAATAGATCGTCGGCACGCCCCGCAGCGTCAGCAGCATCGCGTTCGACAGCATCACCCGCGACAGGATTTCCGCATCGCTCGCCTGCGGCCGCGCCTGCCGCAGGTAGAAGGCGAAGCGGCCATTGTCGTGGTTGCCGGTAAAGGTCGGCAACTGCCGCGCCATCGCCTCGCCGCCGGCATAGAGCACGTCGCCGTCGAACACAGTCTCGAACACATCAGTGCCCTTCGTACCCGCAACACTCTGCAACACCGCCTCGCGAAACGAGAAGTCGAGCACGGCCGGGAACTTGCCGGTCTTGGTCCAGGCGGCGAGGCCACCCGCGTCGAGCGACGACAGCGCGACTTCGCCGAAGACGTGGAAATTGGGGATACCGCGCGCCTTCGCCCGCGCCTGCATCGCCGGCACGAACGCCGCCCAAAATTCCGGGTTCACATGTCGCGCGGTATCGATGCGGTAACCGTCGATCCCGAACCGGTCGATCCAGCCGCCGAAGATATCGATCATCCCGGCCACCACGCGCGGATTCTCGGTCATCAGGTCGTCCAGCCCGACGAAATCGCCCATTTGCGAGCTTTCGTTGCTGAACGTCGTGTTGCCGCGATTATGGTAATAGATCGGGTCGTTGAGCCATGCCGGCACCTTCACCGACCGCTCGGCCGGCGGCACGAACGGGGTATAGGCGAAGGACGGATCGGTCAGCTTCGCGAAATTCTCCGCCGTCTGCACGCCATCGCCGGCAAAGCCCCGGTTCTTGGCCCTAGCCGAATAGGGATAATCCGCGCGGCTGCGATAGACGCACTCGGCCTTCCCCACGCATTCGCGATACTGGATCACGTCGGCGGTATGGTTGGCGATGATGTCCATATAGACCTTCATCCCACGCGCATGTGCCGCATCGACCAGCGCCTTGAAATCGGCATTGGTCCCCAGATGCGGGTCGACCTGGGTGAAGTCGGTCACCCAATAGCCGTGATAGCCGGCGGACTCGCTGCCCGGCCCGCCCTGCACCGCCTTGTTCTTGAAGATCGGCCCGACCCAGATCGCGGTGGCACCCAGCGACTGGATATAGGGCAGCCGCGCGGTCAGCCCTTTCAGGTCGCCGCCATGATAGAAACCCTTGGCGGTCGGATCGAACCCATGGACCAGCCGGTCGCCGGTCATCCCGCCGCGGTCGTTCGCCTTGTCGCCATTCTCGAACCGGTCGGGCAGGACGAAGTAGATGACCTCGTCCTCCGGCGCCCGCGCACGGAAATCCTGCGCGACGGCAGCGACGGGCAGCGCGCTGGCACCGAGGGTCAGGGCGAGGAGCAGGGATCGGATCACGCGGCAACCTTTGCGTCGGGCGCCGGGCAATGGGCGCGGAGAAACTGGTCATGGGTCGGCATCCGCGCGACCGTGGCGGCTACATGTTGCGCCGAAATGTCGAGAAACTGGTCACGCCGGGCGGCGGGTAGGGCATCGGCGAGCGGGTGATAGCCCTTGGCGACCACCCCCTGCCCGACCAGCAGCTGCAACCACGCGACCTCGGCGAACAATTCATGCTCGTCGCGGACGATCCGCCCCGATTGTTCGAACAGCGCGATGCGTTCGATCAGGCTATCGGGCAGCGGCGTCGCGCGACGTTCCTGCCAGAACGGCTCGTCCCGCCCGTTCAGCGCATAATGCGCGATCAGGAAGTCGCGGATGCTCAGCCATTCGCGCGCCGATTGCCGATTGAACTCGGCGATATCGGCGGTGCGGGGCTTGGCGCTCGGCCAAAGCGACAACAGCCGCGCAATCCCCGACTGGACCAGATGGATCGACGTCGACTCCAGCGGCTCCATGAACCCGGCGGCCAGCCCGAGCGCAACGCAATTGCCGATCCACGGCGCCTGACGCCGCCCGGTGGTGAAGCGCAACGGCCGGGGATCGCCCAGCGCCGCCCTATCAAGATTGTCGAGCAATGTCGTCGCGGCCTCGTCGTCGGACAGATGCGCGCTCGAATAGACGAGGCCGTTGCCCGTCCGCTCCTGCAACGGGATACGCCATTGCCAACCCACCGTGCGCGCCGTCGCCCGGGTATAGGGCGTGATCGGCTCGACCGATGCGCACGGCACCGCCAGCGCCCGGTCGCACGGCAACAGCGCCGACCAGTCGTCCCAGCGATCGCCCGCCATCCGCCCGATCAGCAGCGCGGCGAACCCCGAACAGTCGATAAAGAAATCCGCCTCGACCCGCCGCCCATCGTACAGCGTAACGCCGGCGATCAGGCCGGTTTCACCGTCCTGCGAAACATCGACTACGCGCCCTTCGACCCGGACGACGCCCGCGCGCTCGGCCCGCTCACGCAGATAGGCGGCATAGCGCGCCGCATCGAAATGATAGGCCCAGGCGATGCCGGACGGCGCCTGCGGATTGCCGGGATCGCGGTCGAACCGGTTCGCTGCCGCCGCGACCGCGCAGGCGCTGTGCGACCACAGCGACTGCGGCCGGTCGCCCCCGCCCGCCGCCAGCCAGTAATGGTGGAACGGCACCAACCCGACCGCGCGGCCGATCGTGCCGAAGGCGTGGAGGTAGCGGCTGTCCGCGCCGTTCCAGCCGGCAAATTCGATGCCCAGCTTGAAGCTGCCGCCGGTCCGCGCGACGAAATCATCCTCGTCGATGCCGAGATGCTGGTTGAACAGCCGCAGCTGCGGAATGGTCGCCTCGCCCACCCCGACCGTGCCGATGGCATCGGATTCGACCAGCGTGATGACGGTGCCGGCGGGCAGAAAGCGGGCCAGCGCCGCCGCCGCCATCCATCCGGCCGAACCGCCGCCGATGATCGCGACAGTCCGGACGGGTTCCTGATCGATCGCCATCATCGCCTCCGTCACGTCGGTCCCGCCTGCCCGATCATGGGCAGGCGGGGTAGAGCATCAGAACCGGAACGATGCCCCGGCCAGGAAGCGCCGGCCATAGCTCTGATAGTCGATCACGGCGAGGTCGTACGCTGGATCGACGGTCGCGAAGCGTTCGTCGGTCAGGTTCTGCCCCTGCACGAACAGCGACAGCCCTTCGAGCGCGGTGCCCTTCTGGAACTCGTAACCAATCTGCGCATCGATGATCGTCTCGTCCAGTGCACGGCGGCGCTGGCGATTACCGCCAAAGCCCGACAGTTCACCCACGAAGGTCGAGCGATAGCGCGCCGATCCGCGGGCGCTGAAGCCCCACTTCTCGAAATACGCCGTGCCGTTGATGACCCACTTCGAATAGCCGGGAATATCCTCGGCCGGGGCGGTCGGGGTGGGCTTGATCTGCGTCTTGGTCCACGATCCGCCACCGGTCACGCCGAACCCGTCGAGGAACGACACGAAGGTGTTGAGCGGCAGCGTAGCGGCCAGTTCGACGCCGTAGATGCTGCCACCCTCGCCGTTGATCGGCACGTCGGCCCGGCCCAGCGTCGGGGTGCCCGGCGGCGTACCGGTGGGCGTCGGGAAGCCCGCATAGTCGAACGGGATGGTCTGGTTGTACACGAACGACTTCAGGTCCTTGTAGAACCCCTGCGCCGCGATGTAGCCCGCCCGGCCGAAATACTTCTCCAGCGTAAGATCGAACGAATTCGACCGGATCGGGCGAAGGAACGGATTGCCGCCGCCGCCGGTGATGATGCGTTCCTGCGGGTTATACCCATAGCCCTGCGACACGCGCATGTCGTCGAGTCGCGGCCGCTGCACCTGCCGCGCGGCACCCGCACGGATCACCCAGTCGCCGGGCATGCGCAGCGACAGGTTGATGCTGGGCAGCAGGTCCCAATAATCCGCACCGCGAATGGTCGGGACCAGCGTCCCGGCGGCGGCAACCAGACCCGACGACTTCTGTTCGGTATTGACCGCCTGAACGCCGATATTGCCGGTCAGGATCGATGCGCCGATGTCCTGGTTGATGTCCGCCTGGACATACATCGTCATCAGGTCTTCTTCGATCCGGAACGCCTTCGCCGGGACGTCGAGGCTGGTGTTCGCGATCAGCGAATAGACACCGCCTGCCAGCAGGTCGCGCGGGTCGTAGCTCAGCATCGGCCCCAGCCCGAGATAGCTGAGACTGGTCGGCTCCTTCACATACTGGTCGGGAATGCGCAGCTGGCGCAGGCCACCGCTCAGCGCGAGCAGCGCTTCGTCCGGGGTCAGCGACTTGTCACGATCGGTGTAGTTCAGCCCGACCTTCACCGCGCCGAAGAAATTGTCCAGTTCCTTCTCGACTTCGAAGCGATACTGCGCGATCCGGTCCTTGACGATGCGATCGTTGAAATAGCCCGCCTGCAGATTGGCGCCACCCCAGCCGAGCGGATCGGTCAGCAGGATCAGGTTCGGGTCCGAATAGTTCAGCGTCGGCGAGAAGCGCGTGCCGGTCTTGCCGCTGGTGAAGGAAATCGTGTCCTTCGCCCCGACATTCTGGCCGTAGCCGGTGCCGGCATAGCTTTCGAGGATGATCTCCTGCCGATCGGTCTTCGAATAGCTGGCGTCGAGCGTCGCGTTCCAGCCGTCATCGCCGCGCCACGCCATGTTGTAGCCGAACGAATAGAGCTTCGCCTTGCGCTCGAACGCGTCGTTGCGGACCACGCCCTCGACATTGCCGAACGTGCCAGAGGTGATGAAGCCGTCGCTGTTCGCTGTCGTGTTGGTCAGCTTCACGCCATTGGGATTGGCGGCGTTGTTGAAATCCTGACCATAGCCCAGCGGCAGTTCGATGCCGCGCTTGATCTGGTCGTCGTTGAAGTCCGAATAGAAGCCGTCGACCGTCACGGTCAGGTTCGGCACCGGCCGGTACTGCAACGTCCCCGACAGACCCAGGCGCTTGAGCCGCGTCGAGGTGACGTACGACTTCGACCCGCCGATCACGCCCTGCCCGTTGAAACCGGCATAGCCCCAGGCGTTGAACTCCTGGATCTGGTACGGTTCGTCCAGATAATTGGCCGACAGCGCGACGCCGATCGTCTCGTCGGCGAACTGGTCGATATAGGTGCCGTTGACGCGATAGCCCTTGTCGCGCGATCCGGCGTTCAGCTTGCCCAGATCGGCATAGGTGCCGCGCGCGCCGATCGAGATCGCCTGACGCCCATATTCCAGCGGCCGGACGGTGCGCAGGTCGACTGTACCGGACAGGCCCTGCCCGACCAGGTTCGCCTGGCCGGTCTTGTACACCAGCACCTGGCTCATGATTTCGGCCGGATACTGGTCATATTCGACGGCGCGGTTGTCGCCGGTCGACGTCTGTTCGCGGCCGTTCAGCAGCGTGGTCGAGAAATCGGGCGCGAAACCACGGATCGAGATCGAGTTCGACCGGCCCGAGACACGCTGCGAGGTAAGGCCCGGCAGGCGGGCGATCGATTCCGCGATCGACGCATCGGGCAGCTTGCCGATATCTTCCGCGCTGATCGATTCGACGACCTGATCGCGGTTCTTCTTTTCGGCGACGGCGTTTTCCAGGCTGGCGCGGAAGCCGGTGACGACGATGTCGGTATCTTCTTCCGACGCCGGAGTCGCGGTCGGATCGGTCGCGTCGGCCTGCGCCGGCGCGGTCTGCGCAACAGCGGTGCCTGCCCCGGCCAGCAGCCCTGCGACCATCAATGCCGTGATGCTCGACCCCCGCGCCAATTTGGCGCACGTCGACGCTTGAGATGAATACCGCATGATCCAATCCTCCCCAACGATGGTTGATTCCCCGGCTCTTTCGCCCGGTTCGTCCGTACCGCCCTATTGAAACCATTGGGGCATGTTGAGAAGCGGACAGCATACGTATTCAGTCGCCCCTTGCCCCACGTTATGCGTCGCCGCTACACCGGCGGCAACGCCCATGGGGGGCCGGGAGAGGACATCGCATGGCGGCGGGCGACAAGCCGACCTCGTTCGACATCGCGGCACTGGCCGGCGTGTCGCAACCGACGGTCAGCCGTGCCCTGCGCGGCGACCGGACGGTGAGCGCCGCCACCCGCCTCCGGATCGAGGCGATCGCCGCCCAGCTGAACTACAAGGTCGACAAGAACGCCTCCGCGCTCCGCCGAGGCAGCACCTCGACCCTGGCGCTGCTGTTCTTCGAAGACCCCGCACCCGACGGATCGCGGATCAACCCGTTCTTCCTGTCGATGCTGGGGTCGATCCTCCACACCTGCGGCGCGCGCGGCTACGACCTGCTGACCTCGTTCCAGCAGCTCTCCGCCGACTGGCATGTCGATTATGAGGACAGCCGCAAGGCCGACGGGCTCATCCTGCTCGGCTATGGCGATTTCGACGATTATTCGCGCCGCCTTGATCAGCTGGTCGCGCAGGGGACGCATTTCGTGCGCTGGGGATCGGCCGATCCGGCGCATCCCGGCACCGTCATCGGCTGTGACAATCTCGGCGGCGGGCGCGATGCCGGCCAGCATCTGATCGACCGGGGTCGGCGCAGCATCGCCTTTCTCGGCGATGCATCGAGCCACTATCCGGAGTCCCGCGACCGCTATCGGGGGCTCACCGCCGCGTTGCAGGCGTCGGGCCTGCCGGTCGATCCGGGATTGCAGGTCGATGCGCTGTCGAGCGAGGCATCGGGCTATGACGCCGCCAGCCGCTTGCTCGCCCGCGGGATCGCGTTCGACGGCATCTTTGCCGCATCGGACATGATTGCGCTGGGCGCGATGCGGGCGCTGGCCGAAGCGGGGCTCAGCGTGCCGGGCGATGTCGCCATCATCGGCTTCGACGACATCCCCGCCGCCTCGCTCGCCCAACCGCCGCTGACGACGATCCGACAGGATTATGCGCGCGCCGGCGAATTGCTGGTCGACATGCTGATCCGCCGCATCAACCGCCGCGAAACCGCGCCGGCGCTACTCCCGCCCGAACTGGTAGTGCGCAAGTCGAGCTGAGGGCAGTAGCGCCAGCAACAACGTCATACCGGACTTGATCCGGGGCCCTCCTTCTCCCGAAGCCTGAACCCTCCTCATCGCGACAAACGTCATCCCAGCGCAGGCTGGGATCTCTCGGTGATCGCACACGGCAGGAGCCGCTTGAGGCCCCAGCCTGCGCTGGGGCGACGTATCGCGCCGGGTAGATCACGTGCCAGCTTCTTCAAAAATGCTGGACCGGATCACATCCGGGATGACGATCGAGTACCCCTGAGAGCCGCCCCTTCAAACCCCGACCGAAATCTCCGTCCCCGCCACGCCCGGCACATCGACTTCGAACTGGAACAAATTCCCCGCCAGCGGCTGCGCCGCCGCCTGTTCGGCGTCGTGATGCTTGTTCGCGGTGGTTGCGAACACCGTCCGCCGGTCCGGCCCGCCGAACGCAACCTTCGTGATTGCATCGACCGGCATCCGCAACGTCTCCAGCAACTCGCCCTTCGGTGAATAGCGGCGGATGCCCCAGCCGGTGTACAGGCCGATCCAGACGCAACCTTCGGCGTCTACCGCCGGGCCATCGGGATAACCTTCGTCGTTCGGGATCGACACGAACAGCCGCCGATCGGTCAGCGACCCGTCGTCGGCAATGGTGCAGGCATAGACATGCCCGCCCAGCGTATCGACATGATACAGCGTCCGCCCGTCCGGGCTGACCGCCGGGCCGTTGGTGATCGCGACCGGCGGCGCCGACGCGACCGCCCGCCCGTCTGCGCCTAGGCGATAGATGGTCCCGGTCGCGGCACTTTCGCCATCATCCATCGTCCCGAACCACAGCCGCCCCGACGAATCCACCGTCGCATCGTTCAGCCGGTTGCCCGGCAGATTGGGTTCGGGATCGACCAGCAGTTCGAACCCGCCCGTGACCGGATCGAAGCGATGCAGCCCGGTCTGGAGGCCCGCGATGAACTTGCCGTCCGCCGATGGAAGCACGAAACCGCACTGGCCGGGTGCTGCCCAGCTGCGCCGCTCACCGCTCGCCGGATCGTAGCGATGGACGCGCGGCGTCTTGATACAGCCGAACCAAAGTGCCTGGTCCCGATCGACCCAGATCGGTCCCTCCAGCAACGGTGCCGCCAGGTCCCAGACGCTGACCGGTTCGGATTTCTGTACCTTGGTCATCCTAGCGCCACCCTGCATCCACGAAAAAGCTGTGCCCGGTTACCAGCCGCGCATCGTCGGAGGCAAGGAACAGGATCATCGCCGCGATGTCGCCGGCGACCAGCCGACCGTTCAGGCACTGCGCCTTCACGATCTCCGCCTCGCCCTCCGGCGTGTACCATTTCAACTGCCGCGGGGTGCGAACATTGCCCGGGATGACACAGACCGAACGGATGCCGTCGCCGCCCAGTTCGCGTGCGAAGCTGCGGGTAAGCCCTTCGATCGCCGCCTTGGCGGTCTGGTACAGGGTCAGCTCCTCGAGCGCCAAATGCCAGCTGATCGACCCCATGTTGACGATCACGCCTTTGCCCCTGGCCTTCATGCCCGGGATCACCGCCTGCGCGGCGAAGAACAGGTGGCGCAAATTCACGCCCATCCGGTTGTCCCAATAGGCTTCGTCGACCTGCTCGATCGAATGGCGGTCGTCGCTGGCGGCGTTGTTGACGAGCACGTCGAACTCACCGCCCTGCGCGATCGCATCGGCTATCGCGGCCTTGAGCGAAGCGATATCGGTCAGGTCGACCCGCTGGAACATGGGGGTCGGACCGACGTCTGCCAGTTCCTCGATCAGCTTGCGCGAATCCTCTTCGGCAATGTCGAAGAAGGTGACGTGCGCGCCCTGTCGCACGAACCCTTCGACCACGCCCGCACCGATCCCCGACCCGCCGCCGGTGATGAGCACGCGCTTGCCGGCGAGTGACGGATAGGAAGCACGGGCTTCGGGCGCGATCGGGTAGGCGAAATCGTCAGGCGACATGGAGGTTTTCCAGCAAAGAGGTGTCAGGCGGCGATCAGGCCGCGGCGCGCAAGGTTGCGCATCAGGTCGCGGATGCCGAACCGCCACGGCTCGGCCACCTTCGACGTGGTGACGGTGTTGACCAGCTCGCCCAGCGACGTGGTGCTGATCCGCACCACGTCGCCCGGCTTATGGGTGAAGCCCCGGCCCGGTTCGTCACGATCCTGTACCGGCGCGAACAGCGTGCCGAGGAACAGGACGAAGCCGTCGGGATACTGGTGCTCCGACAGCGCCTGCCGCACCAGATCCTCCGGATCGCGGCTGATCTCGCGCATCGTGCTGGTGCCGGTCAGGACATAACCCTCCGGTCCATCGATGCGCAGGTCGACCACCGCGTCGCGGACGGTGTCCATGGTGAAGGTGCCGTCGAACAGGCGGATGAACGGTCCGATGCCGGTCGAGGCGTTGTTATCCTTCGCCTTGCCGAGCAGCAGCGCCGAGCGTCCTTCGAAGTCGCGCAGGTTGACGTCGTTACCGAGTGTCGCGCCGACGATCTTGCCGTCGCTGGTGGCGACGACGACGATTTCCGGTTCGGGGTTGTTCCACGACGAGTCCGACCGGATGCCGACTTCACCACCCCAGCCGATGGTCGAAAGCACCGGTGCCTTGGTGAACACCTCCGCATCGGGGCCGATCGCGACCTCCAGATATTGCGACCACATGCCCGCGTCGATCAGCGCGGCCTTCAGCTCGGCGGCCTCGCTCGACCCCGGCTTCACCGAGCGAATGCCCCCGCCGATGCGCGCTTCCAGATCGCCGCGAATACCCTGCGCCGCATCGGCATCGCCACGCGCGCGCTCCTCGATCACCCGCTCCAGCGCCGAAACCGCGAACGTGACGCCCGCCGCCTTCACGCATTGCAGGTCGATCGGCGACAGGATCGGCGGATGCTCGCCCGCCGGATCCGCCAGCGCGGCGGTGTCACACACCACCGGACCGTCAAGCGACGCGATATCGCTGCACTCCAACAGGTCGGCGACGGTCGCGGCATGCGCCGATACGTCGATAACCTTGCCGCCCTTCACCACCACCGGCGTCGGGCCGTCGGCCAGCTGCATCCGCCCGACCAGCAGCGCCTGGTCATGATCGGCCGGCAGCATCCGCGCGGCATGTTCGCTTTTCATGTCCGTTTCCTCAGTGATTGTGGCGCGGCGTCGTTTCCGACGTCCGACGATATTTCAGCGCAAGGTCGAGCACACCACCTTCGCCCAGTTGCCCGACCTTCTCGCGGTAGATTTCTTCCCAAGGCGTCTGACTGGCCGGCACCGGCGGGATGCCCTCGCCCTTGCGCCGTGCGATCTCGGCATCGTCGACCAACATGTCGCAGCGGCCATGGTTCAGGTCGATGCGGATCGTGTCGCCGGTACACAGCCAAGCGAGGCCACCGCCGACCGCACTTTCGGGCGAGGCGTTCAGGATCGACGGGCTGTCCGACGTCCCCGACTGCCGCCCGTCGCCGATCGTCGGCAGGCTCTGGATACCCCGTTGCAGCAAGGCGGCGGGCGGCTGCATGTTGGTGACCTCGGCCGATCCCGGCCAGCCGATCACCCCCGCGCCGCGAATGACGAGAATGCAGTTCTCGTCGATATCGAGCGCCGGATCGTCGATCCGGTGGTGATAATCGTCCGACCCGTCGAACACGATCGCCCGCCCTTCGAAACAGCCCTCATGGCCCGGCCGCGACAGGTAGCGCGCCCGGAAATCGGGACCGATCACGCTGGTCTTCATGATCGCCACGTCGAACAGATTGCCCGACAGCACCAGGAAGCCCGCCTGTTCTTTGAGCGGCTGGTCGTACGCCCGGATGACCTCGCGATCGGTAGCAAAGCGGTTGGCGACATTCTCACCCAGCGTCCTGCCGGTAACCGTCGCGACATTGCCGTCGACCTTCCCCGCCGCGATCAGTTCGGACAGTACCGCCGGCACGCCACCGGCGCGGTGGAAGCGCTCACCCAGGAACCGCCCCGCCGGCTGCACATCGACCAGCAGCGGCAGGTCATAGCCAAACTCCATCCAGTCGGACGGCTTGAGCTCGATATCGGCATGGCGCGCCATCGCGTGCAGATGCGGATGCGCGTTCGACGATCCGCCGATCGCGGTGATGAGCGCGATCGCGTTCAGGAACGACTGCCGCGTCAAAATCTTCGACGGACGCAAATCGTCATAGGCCATCTCGACGATACGCTTGCCCGTCTCGTACGCGATCTGCCCCCGCTCGCGATAGGGCGCCGGGATCGCCGCGCAGCCGGGCAGCGACATGCCCAGCCCTTCGGCGATGGCGTTCATCGTCGATGCCGTACCCATGGTGTTGCAATGGCCGGCCGACGGCGCCGACGCGGTCGCCGCCTCCAGAAACTCTTCCTCAGTGATCTCGCCCGCCGCGAGCTTGCGCCGTGAGCGCCAGATCACCGTGCCCGACCCGACCAGATCGCCGTCATGCCACCCGTCGAGCATCGGCCCGCCCGACAGCACGATCGCCGGAATGTCGACCGTCGACGCCGCCATGATCGCCGACGGCGTGGTCTTGTCGCACCCGGTGGTCAGCACGACCGCATCGATCGGATAGCCGTTCAAAATCTCGACGAGCCCGAGATAGGCGAGATTGCGGTCGATCGCCGCGGTCGGCCGGCGGCAATTCTCGAAGATCGGATGGGTCGGAAATTCCATCGGAATCCCCCCCGCCGCCTCGATCCCCGCCTTCACCCGCTTGACCGTTTCCAGGTGGATGCGGTTGCACGGCGTCAGGTCCGATCCCGACTGGGCGATGCCGATGATCGGCCGCCCGCTGGTCAGTTCCCTGGGCGTGATACCGTAGTTCATGAACCGTTCAAGATACAGCGCGGCCATGTCGAGACGGCCGGGCGCGGCGAACCATTCGCGCGATCGGAACGGACGGGCGGGGGTACGGGTCATCATGTCCACTCGGTCGAGAGGCCCCGCAACGCGCGGGGCCGAAGGTAGCGAAGGTTACGCGTAACGCAGATTCTCAGCCCTGCATGTCCTCCAGCTCCTTGCCCTTCGTCTCATGAATGAACTTCTGGACGAGGAAGAAGCTGATGACGGCGCAGATGCCGTAGAAGCTGTAGGTGATCGTCAGACCCAGGCCGGCGGCCATCACCGGAAAACTCTGCGCGATCAGATAGTTGGCGAACCACTGGGCAAAGCCGCAGATCGCCAGCGCCGATCCGCGCATCTGGTTCGGGAACATCTCGCCCAGCATGACCCACATGATCGGGCCCCAGCTGACGTTGAAGAACACGACGTAGAGGTTCGCCGCCCATAGCGCGAGCGTGCCGAGTTCCGCCGACAGCTGAAGTTTACCCGCCGCGTCGAGCGTGCCGTTGTGGAAGCAATAGACCAGCGCCCACAGCGTCACCGCCATGCCCGCCGAACCGATCAGCAGCAACGGCTTGCGCCCGATCCGGTCGACCAGCGCGATCGTCACGAAACAGGCCGCGATCGACACGACACCCGACAGGATGTTGATCTGCAACGACTGGTCTTCGGTAAAGCCGGCCAGCTGCCACAGGGTCGCGCCATAATAGAAGATGACGTTGATGCCGACGAGCTGCTGGAACACCGCCAGCACGAAGCCGGCCCAGACGATCGGGCGGATGCCGCCCTTCACCGGGTCCATGATGTCGCGAAGCTGCGGACGGTGATCCTTGCTGAACGACGCCTCGATATCGCGGATCTTCACCGCCGCGGCTGCCGGCCCGAACAGCCGGGTCAGCACGATGCGCGCTTCGTCGAGACGCCCCTTCTGCACCAGATAGCGCGGGCTTTCCGGGATGAAGAGCAACGCGACCAGGAACACTGCCGCCGGGATCGCCTGCATCCAGTACATCCAGCGCCACGCCTCATAGCCGCCCCACCAGATTTCGGTCGAGGCGCCCGCGGCGGCGGCCAGATAATAGTTCACGACGAACGCGGCGGTCAGGCCGGTGATGATCATGATCTGCTGGATCGTCGTCATCCGCCCGCGAATATTGGCGGGGGCAACTTCGGAAATATAGGCGGGCGACAGCACCGATGCCGCGCCGACCGCCATGCCGCCCATGAAGCGCGCGACGACGAACAGCAGCTGGACATGGCTGAACCCCTGGACCAGCGCGCCGACGAGGAACAGGATCGCGGCGAGCATCATCACCTTGCGGCGGCCCATCGCGTCGGCCAGCTTGCCCGCCAGAAACGCACCGACGAAACAACCGATCAGCAGCGAGCCGACCGTGAAGCCCAGCCCCGCCTCGCTCAACCCGAAGGCGCTCTTCAGCCCCTCCTGCGTCCCGTTCACCGCACCGCTGTCATATCCGAACAGCAAACCGCCAATCGTCGCCACCGCGACGATGGCGATGACAAGCGCGATGTTCACGCGCTCCCCGCTCGCCTCTGTCATCCCCGTCCACTCCCAAGCTCACTGCCGCGCATGGCGACGTGTTAGCGGTAACGGTGACGAATTCTTATGATAATTGCAAGCGCCGCAATCGAACGTCAAACCGATTTTACCTGAAGACGTTTGGCGAGGCCGATCGCCCCTCCGCCATTCCAGTGCCGGTGGCGTCGAAAAGGCCCACCTCCCACTGTCACCCCGGGCTTGACCCGGGGTCCCGCTTCTTCTCCGCCCCCCGTAGAAAGCGGGACCCCGGATCAAGTCGAGACCTCTGCGAAAGTCCCAACCCTTCGCCCCTTGCTGCACCCCCGCGCAGGCGGGGGTACGGCAGATCTCCTAGTATAGCGCGCGACTTTCACAAAAGTCTCAAGTCTGGGGTGGCAACAGGACCGGGTTGACCGGCCCAGCCTACGCCATCATTCCGGCACCGGCCCGCACGACTGCCGCACGACCAGTTCATGCTCCAACACCCGGTCCTCGTCCTCGCCGACATCGTTGCCCGCCCGCCGTTCGCGCACCTGGGTCAGCAGCATCTCGACCGCCGCCTCCGCCATCGCCGCGATCGGCTGGCGGATGGTGGTGATCTCGGGCCAAGTGGTGGTGGCGAGCGAGGTGTCGTCGAACCCGACGATGCTGACATCCTGCGGCACGTGCAGCCCGCGGCGATGCGCGACGCTGATCGCCGCCGCCGCCATGTCGTCGTTGCTGGCGAAGATCGCGGTCGGTCGATCCTCCCGGTCGATCAGTCCTTCGGCCGCATCGATGCCCGACCGATAGGTGAACAGCCCCTGTTCGACCGGCATGTCCGCGACCTGCAGACCGGCGCCCTCGATCGCCGCGACGAACCCCCGCCACCGCTCCGCACTCGCGCCGTTGTTCGGATTGCCGCGCACGAAACCGATCCGGCGATGGCCCAGACCCAGAAGATGCCCGGTCATCGCCTTGGCCGCCGCGAAATCATCGATGCGAACCGACGAGCGGCCTGGTTGCGCCATGCCGACCGCGACCGCGACCGAAGGCGTGCCCGCCGCGTCCAGTTCGTCCTGCACCAGCGGGGCATCCGACAGCGGCGGCGGCAGGATCACGCCCTGCACCGGCGTCGACGCGAACCGCCGCGCGCCTTCCGCCTGTGCTTCCGGACCGTCGCCATCGCACGGCTCCAGCACCAGATGGCAGCCGACCTTGCGCGCACCTTCCAGCGCGCCGATCAGGAAATGCGACAGATAGGCCATCGACGGGTTGGCATAGAGCAAACCGATCTGCGCCGCCTCCCCCGCCGCCAGGCTGCGCGCCGCGCTGTTCGGCGAATAGTTGAGCTGCTCGATCGCCGCCAGCACCGCCTCGCGGGTCGACTGGCGGACATTGGCGCCGCCGTTCACGACTCGCGACACCGTCATCGCCGATACGCCGGCGGTGCGCGCGACATCCTGGATCGTGACGCTGCCCCCGCTGCGGCGACTGGGTTTATCCATGAAAATGGTTGGCTCCTTCGGATCACTGATTATGGCGCAGCCGGGCCGATTGCAAATCGCGACGATCGGTTGACGCATCGCCGGCGGCCCGATAGCTGATAGCGCTACCAAATACGGTGACGGCTGCGCCGGACGCCGAATGTCATGGGAGAGAGATCGTGACCCTAGCGTCGAAGCCCGTCCGCCTTGCGCTCGCCTGCCTGCTCGCGACCGCCGCCACCGGCACCGTCATCGCGCAGAACCGCCCGACACGCACCGCCGCTGCCGAAAAGATGCTCTACAAGGACGCGTCGCAGCCGGTCGCGGCCCGCGTCGAGGATCTGCTGCGCCGCATGACGCTGGAGGAAAAGGTCGCCCAGATGATCGGCATCTGGGAAAAGAAGGGCGATATTCAGGACGCAAAGGGTAATTTTTCTGCTGCCAAGGCGTCGCGTGCCTTCCCCAACGGCCTCGGCCAGATCACCCGTCCGTCGGACAAGCGCGGCGTCACCGCCAGCAACAACGCCGCCGGTGTCGCGGAGGACGCGGTGAACCGCACCGCGCAGGAAACCGCCGACTACATCAACGCGGCGCAGCGCTGGGCGGTCGAGAACACCCGGCTCGGCATCCCGATGATCATGCATGAGGAAGCGCTGCACGGCTATGTCGCGCGTGGCGCTACCAGCTTCCCGCAGTCGATCGCGCTCGCTTCGTCATGGGACCCGGCGCTGGTCGAACGCGTGTTCGGCGTGGCGGCGCGTGAAATGCGCGCACGAGGCGCCAATCTCGCCCTCGCCCCCGTGGTCGACGTCGCGCGCGATCCGCGCTGGGGCCGGATCGAGGAAACCTATGGCGAAGACCCGCATCTGGTCGGCGAAATGGGCCTCGCCGCGATTCGCGGGTTCCAGGGCACGACGCTGCCGTTGAAAGCCGACAAGGTCATGGTGACGCTCAAGCACATGACCGGTCATGGCCAGCCCGAAAACGGCACCAATGTCGGCCCGGCCAACATCTCCGAACGGACGCTGCGCGAAAATTTCTTCCCGCCGTTCCAGCGTGCAGTGACCGAATTGCCGGTGCAGGCGGTGATGGCATCCTATAACGAAATCGACGGCATCCCCAGCCACGCCAACAAATGGCTGCTCGACGACGTGCTGCGCCGCGAATGGGGCTATAAGGGGTCGGTGGTCAGCGACTATTTCGCGATCAAGGAACTGAACACCCGGCACAAGCTGTACGGCACCGACATGGCCGCCGCCGGCCGCCGCGCGCTCGACGCCGGGGTCGACATGGAGCTGCCCGATGCCGAGGGTTGGTCGACGCTGGCTGCAATGGTCAAGTCGGGCCAGGTGCCGGTGTCGCAGGTCGACAACGCGGTCCGCCGCATCCTGACCATGAAGTTTCAGATGGGGTTGTTCGAAAACCCCTATGCCGACGCCCGCACCGCGGAGGCAAAGACGGCGACGCCCGACGCGATCGCGCTGGCCCGCGAAGCAGCCGTGCGGTCGATGGTGCTGCTCAAGAACCAGAACAACCTGCTGCCGCTCGATCCGGCCAAGGTCGGCCGGATGCTGGTCGTCGGCACCCACGCCCGCGACACCCCGATCGGCGGCTATTCGGACGTGCCCAAGCATGTCGTGAGCGTGCTGGAAGGCATGCAGCAGGCCGCGCAGGGCCGCTTCTCGGTCGACTATGCCGAGGGCGTGCGCCTGACCCGCAGCCGCCAATGGGCCGCCGACAAGGTCGAACTGGTCCCGGCGTCCGAGAATGCGCCGCTGATCGAGGAGGCGGTGCGCAAGGCGGCGTCGGCCGACACGATCCTGCTGGTGCTCGGCCAGAACGAACAATTGAGCCGCGAAGCCTGGGCCGACCAGCATCTCGGTGACCGGCAGAAACTCGACCTGATCGGCGAACAGAATGAACTCGCCCGCCGCCTGTTCGCGACCGGCAAGCCGGTGCTGGTCGTGCTGTTGAACGGCGGCCCGCTCGCCGCGACCTATCTCGACGCGACCGCGCCCGCGATCCTCGAGGGCTGGTATCTCGGGCAGGAAACCGGCCACGCCGTCGCCGATGTCGTGCTCGGCCGTGCCAATCCGGGCGGCAAGCTGCCGGTGACGGTGCCGCGCAGCGAGGGGCAGCTGCCGATCTTCTACAACCACAAGCCGACCTCGCGGCGCGGCTATCTGTTCGACACCACCGCGCCGCTCTATCCGTTCGGATACGGCCTGTCCTACACCAGCTTCACCGTCGGCGCGCCGAAGCTCGCCAAGACGACGATCGGCCGCGACGAAACGGTCCGGGTGTCGGTCGACGTCGCTAATACGGGCCGCCGCGCGGGGGACGAGGTCGTCCAGCTCTATGTCCGCGACGACGAAGCGACGGTAACGCGCCCCGTGCTCGAACTGAAGCACTTCCAGCGCGTAACCCTGCAACCGGGCGAACGCCGGACGGTCACCTTCGACCTGAAGCCGAACGACCTCGCCTTCTGGAACGTCGACATGAAACATGTTGTCGAACCCGGTACCTTCACCATCAGCACCGGCAACAGCTCGACTCAATTGAAGACTGCCACGTTGACCGTCCGGTAACTCCCGCCGAACATGCGAAAGGTGCCGGCAGGTCGCTTGTCGACCTTCCGGCAACTGGAAGCGTTGCGCTCATCTTCGGCGCTGCCGGACGATCGATCAAATAACGCCAGGTGCTTACTCAGCAGAGCCGACCTTAGGATGACGGTCCGGCGTTGCTGCTCGCAGACGGCGACCCGGCGTCAATCGTCTCGCAGCCCGACGTGATACCGAAGGTTCACAATGCGACAGCAGTCGCGCCGACGGTATTGAGGCTGCTCTTAGCCTGACGATCAGCGTGCAGTCCGACTTGGGACTGTATTCCCGTAGCGAGGGTCGCAAAGATCGCTCGTGCGGTCCCCGCAGTTGCGGGTTTCCCTTTCGCAATCTTTCTATCTGCGACGACCACTGCGCGCGCAGAGGCTCGGGACTCAAACGATAGGGTCAGGCCGCATTCGAAGATTTGCTACTTGCGAGATCGCATAGGTTCGCAGGAAAGTAGCTTGTCGTCTGGGCAGATGATCGAGCAATCCGACGAAGCCGGTCTGGGTTGGCCGTGCAGGTTCGACCGATCCGGCTGCCACGATCGGCATGCCGGATCGGTTCGACATCAGCGCGAAGTAATCTGCATCGTGCCCGGCTGATCGAGCAGCCGCAGGCCGCGGCGGGCGACGTCGTGGGCGCTCGCTACCTGCGACGAGGGCATCACCAGCGACGCGTCCTTGGCATTCAGGACGCGCAGATAGAGTTCGCGCGCCTCGGTGGGGCGCTGCGTCATCGCATAGACCGCTGCCAGATTGAGGAGGACTTCCGGTTCCCGGCTACCGGCGCGGGTTTCGCGCTCGAGCGTGCGTTCGGCGGTGGTGAGGTTGCCGGCGGTGATGGCGGCGTGCGCGTATTCAACTTGCTGGGCGTTCGCGCTGGTGGCGATCCCCATCACCGCCAGCGCCGAGCCAAGCAGTGCGGCAGTTCCGATTCGCATGATACCATCTCCTGTTTGTTACATCGTGATGACATCAATGTTTCACTTTGAAGACGGTTGCGCAAGCGATGCCGCGTGCCGCAGGCACAAAAAAAGGGCGGCCCGAAGGCCGCCCCTGATCCGCCGTTCGACCGGCCGAGCCATCAGCGATCAGAAATCGCCGCGATACTGCTCGTTGCCGACGAAGCCGAGCTTCGTCACGTTGGCGCGCTTGATGATCGCCAGCACGCCGTCGACCACTTCGTACCGCGCGGTTGCGTCGGGCTGGAAGTGCAGTTCGGGCTGCGGGCTCATCGCCACGGTCTGATCAAGATACTGGGTCAGCGTGACCTCATCGACCGGCGAACCGTTCCAGAAGGTCTGGCCCTGCGCGTTGATCGTGATCTTGTTCTTCTGCGGGTCGATATTGTTCTGCGGCCGGTTGTCCGGCTGCGGAAGGTCGACCTTCACCGCGTGGCTCTGGATCGGGATGGTGATGATGAACATGATCAGGAGCACGAGCAGCACGTCGATCAACGGCGTCGTGTTCATGTCCATCATCGGTTCGTCGTCGCTGCGACCGCCACCACTCATTGCCATGTCAGGCTACTCCTATTGACGCGTACGCGGCGTGGTGTTCGGGTCCGGTTCGGAAATGAACCCGACCTTGGTGAACCCGGCCGACTGCATCGTGTAGATGGTGCCGCCGATGCAGCGATACGGCGTATTCACGTCGCCCCGGATGTGCACTTCGGGCAGTTCGAGGTTCGGGTTGCCGACGCCACCCTGACGGGCCAGTTCGTCTTCCAGCTTCTTGACCGCACGAG
Source organism: Sphingomonas hankookensis (assembly GCF_028551275.1). Lineage (NCBI taxonomy): Bacteria > Pseudomonadati > Pseudomonadota > Alphaproteobacteria > Sphingomonadales > Sphingomonadaceae > Sphingomonas > Sphingomonas hankookensis. The sequence continues at coordinate 2,035,673 of NZ_CP117025.1, read as the reverse complement.
TGCGCAGTTCGTCCGCCGTGACCCGGGTCAGGCCCCAGTACACCGCGCACTGGCCATCGAGGCCCTGCACCGACAACGAGACGTTCTCCGGCTTGGTCGTCGTCGGTTCGAACACGACCTTCGGGACCTTGAGGCCGCTCACCTGCTGGACCACGACCGGAACCGCGATCAGGAAGATGATCAGCAGCACGAGCATGACGTCCACGAGCGGCGTGGTATTGATGTCCGAGAGGGGGGCTTCATCGCCGCCGCCGCCAACACTCATCGCCATGAGGCTATCCTATCCACTTCTACTCAATCGAACCGCCGGGACCGGTCACGGCCCCGGCGGCATCAGCACCGTGCGATCAGACGCGCGGAGCGGTCGGCACGCCACCGGCCTGGCCGGCGGTGGTGCTGCCGACTGCCGGCTTGGCGGTCGGAGCCGGGCCACGGGCGGCGACGGTCGGACGGACCGCACCGTTCGAGGCGAGGTAGCCGAGCACGTCGTTCGAGAAGGCCGACAGGTCTTCCGCGATCGACTTGTTACGGCGCTGCAGCCAGTTGTAGGCGAGCACGGCGGGAACCGCGACGACCAGACCGATGGCGGTCATGATGAGCGCTTCACCGACCGGACCGGCGACGTCGCCGATGGCGGCCTGACCGGCGGCACCGATCTTCACGAGCGCGCGGTAGATGCCGACCACGGTACCGAACAGACCGACGAACGGCGAGGTCGCGCCGACGGTCGCGAGGAAGGCGAGGCCGCCGTTGAGCTTCGAGTTGATCGAGGCTTCCGAGCGAGCGAGCGAGCCGTGCAGCCAGTCATGCGCTTCGACCGGATCGGTCAGCTTGCCATGCTGTTCCTGCGCGGCGAGGCCGTCGTCGACGATCTGGCGATAGGCCGAGTTCTTGTCGAGCTTCGCGGCGCCTTCACGCAGCGAGTTCGACTGCCAGAAGGTGGCGCGGACGCGCTTCGCCTGGTTCATGATCTTCTGCTGTTCGAACAGCTTGGTGAAGAGAATGTAGAACGAGCCGACCGACATGATGACCAGGATACCCAGCGTGCCGAACGCGATCGCGCCGCCCTGCTGAAGCGCTTCCCAGAAGCCGAAGTTCGGAGCTCCGGCAGGTGCGCCGGCAGCAAGGATGGGGGTGAGCATCGGATAGTTTCCTTAGAGCTGATATGTTCTTGAAGAATATTGCCCCGGACCGTCCCGTGACCCGAAGGTCGCGGGACACCCGGTCTTACCGATCGGCCGGCAGCTGCCAGCGGACGCGACGCGACGAACTCGAACGGATCGGGTTGCCCGACTGGTCGAGCGCCGGGCTGTACCGGCCGCGACGGGTGATCGCCGAGCAGGCGGCGCGATCGAGCGCGGCCGAACCGGACGACGACGTCACGCGGCAGTTTTCGACACGACCCTGCGTGTTGATGTCCCAAGCGATCGCCGTCACACCTTCGTCGCCGCTGTTGAGCGCGCTGGGCGGATAGTCGTCGTTGGTGATCCACTGCGCGGGATCGCCCTTCGCACCTGCGGCCTTGCTGACCACGGGCGCGGGCGGCGCCGGCGGCGCAACCGGAGCCGGCGGCGCAGGCGGACCGGCCGTCGGGATCGGCGCGTAGGTCGGCGGCGGCGTCGTCACCGACTGGATCACCACCGGCGGCGGTGCCTGCGTACGGACGATCGGCGGCGGCGTCACGACCGGCGGCGGCGACTGCGGCTGCGGCTGTTCAGGCGGCGGCGGGGGAGGAGGAATCTCCTCGGGCGGGGGTGGCGGCTCCTCGACGTCGAACGTCTCGGTATCCTCAGTCACCTTCTTCACATATTTGTAGGCAAGGCCGGAGATGAACGCGTACCCGATCACGACGTGGAGGATACCCACGATGATCAGCGCGACGATCCGGCCACTACCTGCTTTTTGGTCAGCGTAAGCCATTCAGCAACCAAACTCCTCTAGCCCGGTACATTGGGTCGGTCCGTCCGGCGGAAACCGGCACGCAACGACCGTCGTGTCCGGGGCTACGCGGCATTCCGGACCGCGATTGTCTATCGCGGCCTTACAAACGACGCAAACGCTTTGTCGGACGAAACATTCGTACAATCGCGCCATTACCGAAATAAGTCTGTAACCACGGTTTTCCGCGGGTTAAGAGCAGTTGCATGAAACGCATCCCGCTCTGCACCGCAGCATTTTCAGCATTTCTGGTCGCATGTTCGCCGGTGTCGGCACGCCAGGGCCCACCCGTTCCTGTTAACGTTATCGGCGAATCGGCGGCCATTCCCTATGCCCGGGTCGCGCGGCTGGCATTGGAAAGCGATATCGTGCTGGATGCCACGATTCGCTCGGTCGCGCGGATCGCGCCGGCGGAAGCGCCCGGCCTGGCGCCCGGCCATGTCCGTTTCTACGTCACCGCCGATGTCGGTGCGCTGATTCGCGCCAACGGCCCCCTGCCCGCCCGTGTCGGCTATCTGGTCGACGTCCCGTTCGACCCGCGCGGCCGTGCGCCCAACCTGAAGCGGCAGCGCATCATCGCCTTTGCCCGCGCAGTGGCCGGGCGTCCCGATCAGGTACAGTTGGTGACGCCAGACGCACAATTTACCTGGGCACCGGCGCTCGACCAGCGGGTGCGCGACGTCGTGCGCGAGGTGATCGCGCCGGATGCACCGCCCGCGATCACCGGGATCGGCAATGCGTTCCACGTACCGGGCACGCTGCCGGGCGAAGGCGAGACGCAGATCTTCCTGCAAACGACCACCGGAGCACCGGTGTCGCTGCTGATCCTGCGCCGTCCGGGCGAGCAGAAGCGCTGGGCGCTGTCGCTGGGCGACATCATCGACGAGGCCGGCGGCGCGCCGAAGCCCGATACGCTGGCCTGGTATCGGCTGAGCTGCGGCTTGCCCGATGCGCTGCCCGACACCAGCCTGCAGTCGCAGGATGCGGACAATGCCGCGATCGCGCGCGAGGATTATGCGTTCGTGCGCGAATCGCTGGGCCGGTGCGACGACGGACGCACCGGCTGACCTCGCCTCAGCGGGCGAGGTGCACGAAGTCGCGTTCGAACCAGACCAGCCCGGCGCCGCCATCGACGAACAGCGTCTGTCCGGTCGACGCCTCCGCACGGGCGAGGAACAGCACCGCATCGGCGACCTGATCGATATCGGGTAGCCGGCCGAGCGGCATCAGCGCCGCCAGCCGATCGACCTGTTCCGGGCTATAGTCGTCGGTCGCCAGGGTCAGCCCGGGGGCGACGCCGTTGACCCGCACCGCCGGCGCCAGCGCCAGCGCCAGCGTTCGCGTCGCTTCACCCAGCGCCTGTTTCGACACGGTATAGGCCAGCTGATCGCGGTGCGGATGGGCGATGCGCTGGTCGAGGATGTTGACCACCACGCATCCACCCTGTTCCGCCAGCTTGGTCGCCAGCACGAACGGCGCAGCGGCATTGACCGCGAAATGCGACGTCAGCGATTCCGGCGTCGGATGGCTCGCATCGTCGGCACGAAAGCATGACGCATTGTTGACCAGCAGGTCGACCCGCCGCCCGAACCGCGCCGCGACCGCCGGGATCAGCCCCTGCGTCGCGTCCCCATCGGCCAGATCGGCGGCGAAGCAATGATGCGTCGCACCGGCGGCCGCAATGGTCGCGGTGACCTCCGCCTCCGGCTCGCCGGCATGCGACGCGTGGAGCGCCACGTCATAACCCGCCTGCGCCAGCCGCCCGGCGATATGCCCGCCCAGCCGCCGGAAGCTGCCGGTAATCAGCGCCAGCGGGCGGCTCACCGCCGGTGCCGGACCATGGTGACGCCGATCGATTCGCCCGCTTCGGCAATGGCCAGCTTGACGATACGGATCTTTACCCGCTGCACGCGCGGGTCGGACATGAACAGCGTATCGACGATATGGTCCGCGACCCCTTCGATCAGGGTGAAATGGACGCCGGGCGGCAGCGAGCTGGTTGCCGCTTCCTTCAGGTCCATATAGCTTTTCGAGGCGGACAGCGGCGTGTCGGGCGTGAAGCGCTCCGGACAGTCGAGATCGACCGTCATCGAAATGCGCAACGGTTGCGGCAGATGGGTTTCCTCGGAGTAAATGCCCGTCAGGACATTCACTTCGATGTCGTGGACTTCCAGTTGAAGCGAATCGTGCAAACGGCACCTGTCATCGAAAGGGAATATCCGCGCGATAGCAGAAGCCGGCGGGCGCGTAAGCCGTTCGCCAATCTTCGCTTGTGCGACGCCGACGGGGCGGTACAGGCGCGTTTTCATACCCGATCGACTGGACCGAATTTGCCCGACCTGCTGCCCCTTGCCTCCGTCCCCGCCGCCGATGTCGAAGCGTTGCTCGATGCCGCCTTCGGACCCGACCGGCATGGACGCACCGCCTATCGGGTGCGCGAAGGGCTGTCGCCGATCGGCCATCTGAGCTTTGCGAAGGTGGAGGACGGGCGGCTGGTCGGTGCGATCCAGTGCTGGCCGGTGCAGCTGGAGGGGGATGACGGCGACGTATTGCCGCTGACCATGGTCGGCCCGGTGGCGGTGGCGCCCGATCGGCAGGGCACCGGGATCGGTCATGACCTGATGCAGCGGGCAATCGCGGCGGCGGGCGACGATGCGCCGCTGATGCTGGTCGGCGATGCACCTTATTATGCGCGCTTCGGGTTTACGGTGGAGCGGACCGGCGGATGGCGTATGCCCGGGCCGTATGATCCGGCGCGGGTGCTGGCGCGGGGCGACGTGCCGCTGCGAAACGGCATGCTCGCGCCGCGCCTGTCGCTCGTCGCCTGACCCCTTGTCGCGGGCGCCCCGAGCGAGCTAACGGATTTCCCATGCCCATGCAGCCCCCCGCCGATTTCGCTTCGCTGTCGCTTGCTGAGGTGGCGCGCCTTGCCGCCGAGGCGAAGCTGCCGCCGGTCGATCGCTGGAACCCGACGCATTGCGGCGACAGCGAGATGCGGATCGCCGCCGATGGCAGCTGGTTCCATCAGGGCAGCCCGATCGCCCGGGCGGAGATGGTGCGGCTGTTCGCGACGATCCTGCGGCGCGAACCCGACGGCTCCCATGTCCTGGTGACGCCGGTCGAAAAACTGTCGATCACGGTCGACGACGCACCGTTCGTCGCGGTCGAGGCGAAGCTGTCGGGCGAAGGCGATCAGGGCCGCATCGCGTTTCGCCTGAACACCGACGAGGTCGCGGTCGCCGATGCCGAGCATCCGATCCGGATCGAGGGGACGGCGGACGCGCCCCGGCCCTATCTGCGGGTTCGCGGCGGGATGGATGCGCTGATCGCGCGGACCGTATTCTACGAGCTGGTCGAGCAGCTGGTCGAGGGGCCGGACGGGCGGCGCGGGCTGTGGAGCGAGGGCGCGTTCTTTCCGTTCGAACCGGCATGACGCTGGCGGAGCGGCTGCGGGCGCGGCTCGCGGCGCCCGCCGGACCGCTGCTGGTGGGGGACCTGAACGGCGAGGCGCCGATGCCCGAGGGCGGATGGCGCGCGGCGGCGGTGCTGGTCGCGGTGACCGATTCCCCGGAACCCGGCGTGCTGCTGACGCAGCGGACCGGCGATTTGCGCACCCATGCCGGTCAGGTCGCCTTTCCCGGCGGCAGTATCGATCCGGCTGACGCGGGACCGGTCGACGCGGCGCTGCGCGAGGCGGCCGAGGAGATCGCGCTGCCGATCGGCACGGCGGAGGTGGTCGCGACGCTCGATCGCTATCATACGGTGACCGGGTTCGAGGTGACGCCGGTGTTGGCGACCGTGCCGGCCGACCTGCCGCTCGTCGCCAACCCGCGCGAGGTGGACGCGATCTTCGAAGTCCCGCTCGCCTTTCTGCTCGACGCCGCCAATCACGGGCGGGGCAGCCGGTGGCATGACGGGCGCGAGCGGCATTATTACGAACTGATCTTCGGCGAACGGCGCATCTGGGGTGCGACGGCGGCGATGATCGTCAACCTGGCGCAAAGACTGACATGGCCGTGAACGAACCCACCACCCTGCCCCCGCCGACTGGACGCAGCGGCCCGGCCTCGACCGGCTGGCCATGGCGCTCGGTGCCGAGGAGGGCGCGGCGCGCTATGTCGGTGGCGCGGTGCGCGACACGCTGCTGGGCCTTGCGGTCGCCGACATCGACGTCGCGACGATCCATCCGCCGCAGGAAGTCGTCCGCCGGCTGCAGGCCGCCGGAATCAAGGCGGTGCCCACGGGAATCGTGCATGGCACGATCACCGCGGTCGCCGACGGCACGGTCGTCGAGGTGACGACGCTGCGCCGCGACGTGAGCACCGACGGCCGGCATGCCGAGGTCGCCTTCACCGACGACTGGCAGGCCGATGCCGCCCGCCGCGATTTCACGATGAACGCGCTCTACGCGGACATGGGCGATCATCGGCTGCACGATTATTTCGGCGGGATCGCCGACCTGCGCGCCGGGCGCGTCCGCTTCATCGGCGATCCATTGCGCCGTATCGCCGAGGATCATCTGCGCATCCTGCGCTTCTTCCGCTTCCTCGCGCGGTTCGGCGATACGCCCGATGCCGAGGGATTGGCGGCCTGCGTCGCGCGGGCCAACGACCTGATGGCGCTGTCGCGGGAGCGGATCGCCGACGAACTGCTCAAGCTCCTGGTCGCGCGCGATGCGGTCGGCGTGCTGTGGCTGATGGTCGATAACGCGATCTGGCAACCGGTGCTGCCCGAACTCGACGGAGCCGCGGTCGACCGTCTGGCCGCACTGGTCGCGGCAGAAGCGGCGGCGGGCCTCGCGCCCGACCCGATCCGTCGCCTCGCCGCGTTGCTCGATACCGGCAATGCGGAAGGGGTCACCGCCCGGCTTAAACTGTCCAATGCCCAGCGCAAGCGCGTCGCCGTTGCGCTGGGCGACGCGGCTGACCATCCGTTGGCGCTGGGCTATCGCCTGGGGGTGGAGAGCGCCGTCGACCGCCTGCTGCTGACCGGCGATCCGGCGGCGGCGGAGAAGGTCGCCGGCTGGACGCGGCCGAGCCTGCCGCTGACTGGCGGGGCGCTGGTCGAACGCGGCCTAGCGCGCGGCCCCGACGTTGCGCGGGCGCTGCGGCAGGTCGAGGATCGCTGGATCGCCGAGGGTTTCCCCGACGCCGAGCGGACCGCGGCCATCGCCGATGCCGTGGTGGATCAGGCGTTGCGGGCGAGCAGCAACGCGTAAGCCGCGTCCGCATCGATCGGCCGCGAATAGAAATAGCCCTGCCCGAAGGCGCAGCCGAGCGCGACCAGCGTGTGTTCCAGCTCCTGCGTCTCGATCCCCTCGGCCGTCGTCCGCAGCCCCAACGCCTGCGCAAGGCTGAGGATCGCGCGCACGATCGCCACCTTGTCGCGATCGGCGAGCATGCCGGTAATGAAGCTGCGGTCGATCTTCAGCTTGTCGATCGGCAGCTTCTGCAGATAGGCGAGGTTGGAATAGCCGGTGCCGAAATCGTCCATCGCGATCTGCGCGCCCATTTCCTTCAGCGCCAGCATGGTCCGCAGCGTCCGGTCGGGATCGACGACGAACGCGCTTTCGGTCAGTTCGATGGTGAAGCGGTGGCCGGACAGCTGGTGCTGTGCCAGCACCTCGGCGAACATCGCCTCGACATTGTCGCGCTGCAATTGCACCGCCGACAGGTTGACCGCCATCCGTGCGCCACAATCGCCGCCCGCCATCCGGTCCCAGTCGGACAGCGTGCGCGCCGCCTCGTCCATCGCCCAGCGGCCGAGCGGGACGATCAGGCCCGATTCCTCGGCGACCGGGATGAAATCGACCGGCGAGATGTTTTCGCCTTCGGCCGTCCGCCAGCGGGCGAGCGCTTCGAAACTGCTGATCCGGCCGTTGGACAGGTCGCAGATCGGCTGGAATGCGAGGTGGAGCTGGCGCGCCTCCAGCGCATGCCGCAGCTGGGTCTCGATCGAAAACTGGCTGCGCACGATGTCGAACAGGTGCGGGCGATAGACCTCGGTCTGGCCGGTCCGTTTCGATCGCTTGACCGCGAACTGTGCGTGGCGGATCACGTCCTCCGCCTCGGCATCGCTATCCTCGGCCAACGCGATGCCGATCGAACATTCGACCCGAATGGTGAAGTCGGACAGCTGGAACGGCTGGATCAACGCCTGTTGCAGCCGGGTCGCGGCGTGCAGCGCGTCGTCGGCCCCGTCGCGCAGGCCCAACAGCACGGCGAACTCGTCCCCGCCGGTCCGCGCCAGCACGTCGGAACTGCGCAGTACGCCCTTGAACCGGCGCGCCACGGAGATCAGCAATTCGTCGCCCGACAGCGATCCCATACAGGCATTGACCCGGCTGAACCGGTCGAGGTTGATCGCCAGCACCGCATAGCGCGCCCGGTCGCCCGTCGCGACGCGTTCCTCGACCAGATCGCCGAAGCCTGTGCGGTTCGGTAGGCCGGTCAGCGAATCGGTGTTCATTTCGCGACGCAGGCTGGTTTCGGTGCGCTGTTCCGGGGTCTGGTCGACCAGCGACATGATACAGCGCGGCGTACCGGCCGATTCCTCCCGCCGGGCGAGCGTCACGTCATAATGGCGGCTATCGACCGCATCACCGAGCCGCAGCGCCATCCGCCGCCGGGTATCGCCCGACAGCAGGAACACGAGAATCTGGTCGCCGATTTCGTTCAGCAGCGCGGCCCGCCCTTCACGCGCCGCAAAGCCGGCCGCGCGAAAGGCGATATTCACCGTATCGAACACGACCGCGCCCGATACGACCGACGCGATCGCCGTCGGCACCGGCAACAGGTCGAGAATGGCTTCGCGCGGATCGAGCGCGGGCGTCGCGTCCAATTGGCAGGCGGACAGGTCGGCGAACGGAATCCGCACGCCCTGCTCCGGGATCGGGAACGCCTGCGACCTGAACGCCGAAAATATCTGCCTGCCGAACGCCATTGCTACCGCTATGGCCGACGGAGGTTAAAAGCTTCTGAAACCGAATACGGTTCGATCAAAAACGATTGTCGCGGGGAAATCCGTTGGGCGGCATCCGTCCGGCGGCACCGCGCGCGGCGCGCCATGGCGACAGGTCGCTTTCGGTCCGCATCCGCCCGGTCTCGCCGCCCATCGTCCAGTGCAGCCCGTCGGCAAAGCGTAGCGTGCGTGCATCGGACAGTCCGCCATCGCGGAAGCGTTGCAGCTGCACCCCCTGCCCACGCGCCATTTCCGCCAGTTCGGTCAGCGGGAACAGCACCAGCTTGCGGTTGTCGCCGATCGACGCGACATAATCGTCCTCCGCCGCGATCGGGCGGACGACCTTCAGCTTCGCGCCCGGACGCGGCGACATGACCTGCTTGCCCTTGCGCGTCTCGGCCAGCACATCGGCCACCCGGACCGCGAAGCCGCGCCCGTCGGTCGCCGCCAGCAACAGCCGGTCGGACGCCGCCGCCCGCGACAGTCCGACGATCCGTGCATCGCCATCGAGGTCGATCATCGCGCGCACCGGTTCGCCAAAGCCGCGCCCGCCCGGCAGCTTGTCCGCGCCCAGCGTGTAGAAACGTCCGCCATCGGTCGCCAGCAACAGCTTGTCGGTGGTATGCGCATGGAAGGCGAAGGCCGGCCCGTCGCCTTCCTTGAACCGCGCGGTATCGGCCGAGGCCAGGTCGACATGGCCGCGCAGCGCCCGTACCCAGCCGCGCTGCGACAGGATGACGGTCAGCGGCTCGCGCTCGATCATCGCCTCGGCCGGGATTTCGCGCGCGGGGGCGGCTTCCTCGACCGTCGTCCGGCGCTTGCCCAGCGGCGTTTCATGGCCGTAGCGGTCGCGCATCCTGGTCAGGTCGCGCTTCATCCGGGTGCGCTGCCGCGCATCGCTCGACAGCAGCAGGGTCAGTTCGGCCTGCTCCTTTTCCAGCTTCGCCCGCTCGCCGCGGATTTCCATTTCCTCCAGCTTGCGCAGGGAGCGCAGCCGCATGTTGAGGATCGCCTCCGCCTGCCGGTCGGTCAGGCTGAACTCGGCGATCAGCACCGGTTTCGGTTCGTCCTCGGTCCGGATGATCGCGATCACCCGGTCGAGGTTGAGATAGGCGGCAAGATAGCCGTCGAGCAGCTCGATCCGGTCGGCGATCTTCGCCAGCCGGTGTTCGCTGCGCCGGCGCAGCACGACGAACTGGTGATCGACCCACGCCTTCAACGCCTCGCGCAGCGGCATCACGCGCGGGGTGCGGTCCTTGTCCAGAACGTTGAGGTTGAGCGGCACCCGCGTTTCGAGGTCGGTCAGGCGGAACAGCCCGTCCATCAGCACCTGTGGGTCGACGGTCCGGCTGCGCGGTTCGAGCACGATGCGGATCTCGGCATCCGATTCGTCGCGGACATCGGTCAGGATCGGCAGCTTCTTGTCGTTGATCAGCGCCGCGATCTGTTCGATCAGCTTGCCCTTCTGCACGCCGTAGGGAATTTCGGTGATGACGATCTGCCAGCCGCCGCCCTTTTCCCGCTCGATCTCGTGCCGGGCGCGCACCCGGAAGCCACCGCGTCCGGTGGCATAGGATTCGCGGATCGCTGCGGGCGAATCGACCACGATGCCGCCGGTCGGGAAATCCGGCCCCCGGACATGCGCCAGCACCGCCGCGTCGTCCGCCTCGGGCTGATCGACCAGCACGATCGCCGCGTCGAACAATTCGGCGGCATTGTGCGGCGGCACGCTGGTCGCCATGCCGACCGCGATCCCGCTGGCACCATTGGCCAGCAGGTTGGGGAACATGCCGGGGAACAGCTCCGGCTCCTGCTCCTCGCCATTATAGGTGGGGCGGAAATCGGTCGCGTCTTCGTCCAGGCCCGCCATCAGGTCGATCGCGACCTGCGTCAGCCGTGCCTCGGTATACCGGTACGCAGCGGCATTATCGCCGTCGATATTGCCGAAATTGCCCTGCCCGTCGACCAGCGGGTAGCGCAGCGCGAAATCCTGCGCGAGGCGGACCATCGCGTCATAGACCGACTGGTCGCCATGCGGGTGGTATTTGCCGATCACGTCGCCGACGACGCGCGCGCATTTCTTGTACCCCGATGCGGGGTCCAGCTTCAGCAGCCGCATCGCCCATAGCAGGCGGCGGTGCACCGGCTTCAACCCGTCGCGGACGTCGGGCAGCGACCGGGCGGTGATCGTCGACAGCGCATAGACGAGATATCGTTCGGACAGGGCGCTGTCAAACGGTGCGTCGAACACGCCGATCGGCGTCGCGGGGTCGGTCAGATCACTTGCCATCGCGGATGCGATAGCAGGGGAATGCGACCCCTGCGAGGGGCGAAATGGAACGAACCGGGATCAGGCGGCCTGTCGGCCCGGAGCGTCCTGCGCCTGCGGCAGTTTTCCGTCGCACAATGCCCAGACATCGGCGACGATCGAGCGCCACTCGTCGCTGTCCATCTCGACCAGGCCGAACAGGCGCATCAGGAACGCCCCTTCCATCGCCAGAAAGGCGAGCCGCAGCCAGCGCCCCTCGTCGGTCGACACGTCGATCGCATCCAATCGATTGCGATACCAGCGCCGCACCTGCACCATGTGCTGTGGCGAATTGAGCAGCGAGACGAGCAGCGTCGGCGCGCCCCGCCGCGACCGGTCGTCATAGTTCGAACCATAGGCAATATGTGCCCGGATCCGTGACACTTCATCGTCCGGCACCGCACCCAGTTCGATCATGTGTTCGGCATATTCTTCCTGCCAGCGTTCGAACATCGCCGCGATCAGCGATTCCTTGCTGCGAAAGCTGTACTGTACCCCGCCATTGGTGATGCCCATGCGTTCGGCAACGGCGGCGATGGTCAGGCCGGCCGGCCCCTTTTCCATCGTTACCGCCTCGGCAGCGTCCAACAGCTTGTCCCGCTCGATCGTACGAATTCTACCCACGCAACGCCCCCTGCGGCTATCTCCCCGGATAGCAAAGTCTTTCCCCAACCGCTTCTTACCCAACCAGCCGGATACGCACAAATTTATTATACGATGTTGTCGACAGCATTGTTGTTTTCTGTCGGCTGTTGCAGATTTTCTTCATGTCACAATCCGTTACGCCGGACCGTCCCTGGGTTCCGATGACCTGGCCCGACCTGACCGGGCGCCCCCGATCCGAACCGGATCATGTTTTCCGCTACGGCGGCGACAGTTTGCAGGTGGTCGATCTGTGGCTGCCGAAGGGCACGACAAAGGGCCGCTGGCCGACGATCCTGATGGTTCATGGTGGATGCTGGCAGAGCGCGATCGCCGACCGGCGGCTGATGGACTGGGCCGCAGGCGACCTGCGCGACCGGGGCTTTGCGGTGTGGAACATCGACTATCGCGGAGTCGACCGCGACGGAGGCGGCTATCCGGGCACCTTCCGCGACGTCGCCGCAGCGGCCGACCTGCTGCGCGACCATGCCGATGCCTGTCACCTCGACCTGTCGCGGGTCGTCGCGGTCGGACATTCGGCGGGCGGTCATCTTGCCTTGTGGCTTGCTGCCCGCCACCGCCTGCCGGTCGGGAGCGTGCTGGCGGACGGCGACCCGCTGCCGATCGCCCATGTCGTCAGCCTGGGCGGCCTGCCCGATCTGGCCGCAGTCGAATCGAGCCCCGACAATGGTTGCGGCACCGATGTCATCGCCCGCTTGGTCGGCGACCGGCCCGATCGCTTCGCCGACACGTCGGTGCCGTGCCTGCTTCCGATCGGCGTGCCGGTCGACCTTCTCAACGGACGCGACGACCGGATCGTGCCGGCACGGATGGCGCCGGCCTTTGCCACTATGGCGCAGGAGAAGGGTGACGAGGTCACCGTCCACGAGGTCGCCGATACGGGCCATGTCGAGCTGATCTCCCCCGGAACGCCGGCCTGGGAGGCGGCGATCAACCTTGTCTGGCGCGCTGCATCTCCCGGCAGACAACTGGAAATTTGACACATTGCCATGATTGAGCCACATTTTGGCCTCAATTAAGGCAAAGGTGGATCATGCGATATCGCGCTTCCTTATTCGCCCTGCTGGTCGTTGCCGGTTGCAGCCAAGCGCCCGGCGACCCGTCCGAACAGGCCGCCCCCGGCGTCGACGTCACCGCCGCACCCGGTGTCGCCTTCAGCTATCGCTACGGCTTCCGCCTGCCCGCCGCACGGATCGCCGCCGTGCAGGAGGCGCATGCCGCCGCCTGCGAACGGCTCGGCATCGCGCGCTGCCGGATCACCGCGATGCGCTATACCCGCAGCGAGGATAACGAGATTTCCGCAATGCTCGGCTTCTCGCTTGCCCCGGAACTTGCCCGCAGCTTCGGGCGCGACGGTATTCGCGGGGTCGAAGGTGCCGAGGGCATGCTGCTCGATTCAGAAATCACCGGCGAAGACGCCGGCGCGAAGATCGACCAGCTGGCACAGGCGCGCGATGCCGCAACCGCCGACCGCTCGGCGATCGACGCCCGCAGCGGCACTACCAGTCGCGAAGCCCGCGCCGAACTGGAACGACAACGCGCCGCCGCCGTCGGATCGGAACGGGAGGCTGGCGCCGCCATCGCCGAACAGCGGCCCGCGCTTGCCGCAACGCCGGTGGTGTTCGACTATCGATCGGGCGAGGCGATCCGCAGCTTCGATCCGGCATCGCCCTTCACCCGCGCCGCCGACCTGTCGGTCGCCTCGGCGCGCTGGACCATCGGCACCGCACTTGCCCTGATCGGCCTTACCCTGCCGCCCTTGGCGCTGGCGTTGCTCGGATTGCTGCTGTGGCGCCGCGTCCGGCCGCTGCTGCCGAAGCGGGTCCCCCTCGCGGGCTGATTGCGCGAGCGGCCCCCTTCGGCTATGCGGCGGCTTTCCGCAGGGGGCCGGACATAATCGCTCTGGCCCATGCCGTTTCGTTGAAGGGAATCGCATGGCTCGCCGCCGCCAGATCTACGAAGGCAAGGCAAAGATCCTTTATGAGGGTCCGGAACCGGGTACGCTGATCCAGTATTTCAAGGACGACGCCACCGCCTTCAACGCCCAGAAAAAGGGCACGATCAACGGCAAGGGCGTGCTGAACAACCGGATTTCCGAGCATGTCTTCACGCTGCTCGGCAATATCGGCGTGCCGACCCACTTCATCCGGCGCCTGAACATGCGCGAGCAGCTGATCCGGCAGGTCGAGATCGTGCCGATCGAGGTCGTGGTACGCAATGTCGCGGCCGGTTCGATCAGCAAGCGGCTGGGTATCGAGGAGGGCCAGCAGCTTCCGCGCACGATCATCGAATATTATTACAAGGACGACGCACTCGGCGATCCGATGGTGTCGGACGAACATATCCTGTGCTTCGGCTGGGCGGCGCAGGACGAACTGCACGAGATGGCCGACATGGCGATCCGGGTGAACGATTTCCTGTCGGGCCTGTTCGCCGGGATCGGCATCCGCCTGGTCGACTTCAAGCTCGAATTCGGTCGCATTTGGGACAATGATTTCAGCCGGATCATTTTGGCCGACGAAATCAGCCCCGATGGCTGCCGGTTGTGGGACATGACCACTAACGAAAAGCTCGACAAGGATCGCTTCCGTCGTGACCTCGGTGGTGAGGTCGAGGCGTATCAGGAAGTCGCGCGGCGGCTTGGTCTGTTGCCGGAAGGCGCGGATTCGGCGGTGCTCGACCTTGAGACACATCGCAAGAAGCGCGAGAAGTAAGGCTACAACGCCTGCAACATGACGTACCCCCGCGCAGGCGGGGGTCCAGAGCCCGACACGCCAACGTGCCGGTTGCGACCTTGGACCCCCGCCTGCGCGGGGGTACATGTTTGTGAAACCCCTTACCCCCGCGCGAACAGCGCCGGGTCGAGCGCCATCACCGCATCGGCCCCGCCTTCGATCTTCCGCCGCAGCGCGCCGGTGTCCGGAATGATCCGCTCGGCATAGAAGCGCGCGGTCACCCGCTTGGCCTCGATGAACGCCGGATCGCCCTCGCCCGCCGCGGCCAGCGCTTCCGCCGCCGTCAGCATCCGCAGCCACATCAGGCCCGTCGCGACGATGCCCATGATGTGCATGTAGGAATGCGCGCCCGCCCCGACATGGTTCGGGTTCTGCATGCCATTGCCCATGAACCACATCGTCGCCGCCTGCAGGTCCTTGAGTCCGCGCTCCAGACGCTCGGCGAAGTCGCGCGTCGCGTCGGCACCCTTGGCGGTCGCGATCTCTTCCGCGACGATACGGAAGAAATGCTGGATCGCGCGCCCGCCATTCTGCGCCAGCTTGCGCCCGACCAGGTCCATCGCCTGCACGCCGTTGGTGCCTTCATAGATCATCGCGATCCGGGCATCGCGGACATACTGCTCCATGCCCCATTCGGCAATGTAGCCATGGCCGCCATAGACCTGTTGCGCGTTGGTCGCGACGTCATAGCCCTTGTCGGTGCCATAGCCCTTGATGACCGGGGTCAGCAGCCCGACCAGATCGTCGGCCAGCTCACGCGCCGCCGCGTCCTCGCTCATATGCGCGAGGTCGACCTGCAACGCGCCCCACAGGCACAGCGCGCGCAGCCCCTCGGTGAGCGCCTTCCCCTCCATCAGCATCCGGCGGACATCGGGATGGACGAACAGCGTATCGGCCTTCTCGCCCGGCTCGTTCGGGCCGGTCAGCGCCCGCCCCTGCCGCCGGTCGCCGGCATAGATCACCGCGTTCTGGTACGCGGTTTCCGCCACGCCCAGCCCCTGCAACCCGACACCCAGCCGCGCGGCGTTCATCATGATGAACATGGCGGCAAGGCCCTTCATCTCCTCGCCGACCAGCCAGCCCTTCGCCCCGTCATAGTTCATGACGCAGGTCGAATTGGCGTGGATGCCCATCTTGTGTTCGATCGAACCGCAGCTGACCGGATTGCGATCACCCAGCGACCCGTCCTCGTTCACCAGGAACTTGGGCACCACGAACAGCGAAATCCCCTTCGAGCTTTCCGGCGCGCCCGGCGTCTTGGCTAGGACGAGGTGGATGATGTTGTCGGTCAGGTCATGCTCGCCCGACGAGATGAAGATCTTGGTGCCGGTGATCGCCCACGACCCGTCGTCGTTCGGCACTGCGCGCGTCTTGATAAGGCCCAGATCGGTGCCGCATTGCGGCTCGGTCAGGTTCATGGTGCCGCCCCATTCGCCCGACACCATCTTGGGCACGTACATCGCCTGCTGTTCGGGGCTGCCCTTCACCAGCAGCGCGGCAATCGCGCCATGGGTCAGCCCCGGATACATGGCAAAGGCCATGTTGGCCGAAATCAGATATTCCTCGAACGCGGTCGCCACGACATGCGGCATCGCCTGCCCGCCGAACTGCTCCGGTGCCGACAGCGTGCCCCAGCCCGATTCGATGAAACGGCGATAGGCATCCTTGAACCCCTCAGGCGTCGTCACGCTGCCATCGGCATGACGGGTACAGCCCTGCTGGTCACCCGATGCGTTGAGCGGGAACAGCACTTCGGCAACGAAGCGCCCCCCCTCTTCCAGCACCGCCTCCACGGTATCGGGCGTGGCATTGGCGAAGCCCGGCAGCGCGGCATGGTCGCCGATCTTCAGGACATGGTCGAGGATGAAGCGCGTGTCGCGGACCGGCGGGGTGTAGCTGGGCATGGGGTCAATCCTTCTCCGGGGATGCGCCCTCTGACGGGGCGGCCTGCAAGGGGAGCGCTTCGATCGTGGTCACGAAGTCGCTGAGTTCGGCGATGGCAGCATCGATATCGCGCCGCTGGTTTTCGAGCAGGGCGATCCGGTCGCGGCATTTCTGGACCGTCACCTGTCGCTGCACGACGCGGCCGTCGCCGATATCGTACAGGTCGATCATCTCGCGAATTTCGGCGAGGCTGAACCCGACCCGCTTGCCGCGAAGGATCCAGGCGAGACGCACGCGGTCGCGCTGCGAATAGATGCGCGCCAGACCACGTCGTTCCGGCGCGATCAGCCCCTCATCCTCATAGAAGCGCAGCGCCCGCGCCGTCACGCCGAACTCGTTGCACAGGTCGGTGATCGAGAAACGGTCGGCCTCGGTCGATTCGATGGTCTGGGCAGGAGATGCTTCCATGCCCATAAACCTAGTTTACGTTGACGTGAACGTCAACCTTCGTCTGCAGGTGGAGGCGCGGGCGGGCAGTCGGCCCGCCGCGCAGGCTTGCGCTTCACCGCCGTCGTCGCGAATTCGGCCGCATCCAGCGTTCCGTCGCGCCCCTTGTCGGCGGTTGCGAACTTGGTCGTCGTCTTGGCGGCCCATTCGTCGAAGCTCAGCCGCCCGTCGCCATTGGTGTCGAGCTTCGCATAGGCCTTGCGCCGCGACGCCAGATATTCGTCGCGGGTGATGCGGCCGTCGCGATCCTTGTCATACCGGTCGAAACGCTTCTGCTCGCGCGTGCGCTGCGTCGCTGCCGGTGGATCATCGGCAAGCGGGGTATCGATGCCGGCGGTGGATGCCGTCACCTTTGGCGGCGGCGGCAGTTTCTCCACCGCCGCATCGCTGCGAAACAGGAACAGCCCCGCCGCGACCAGCGCCAGCGCCGACCCCACCCCCGCCAAGAATCGCCACATCGCCCGCTCCCCGAAGTTCACCCCGTTACACGCCAGCGATCACCGTCCGGCAAGCCCGAACCACATCAGCCGCGCGGCGCGCTTCGGGCCGCCCTGCGGCACCCCTGCGAGTTCCAGCCGTGCGGACAGTGCCAGCATCCCCAACGGACGCGCCGCCCCGCGCAGCGATCCGGCCAGCGCCTCACCCGCCAGCCGATCCGCCCTCGCAGCGGTCGCCGCATCGCTCTGGTGCCGCGCCAGGTCGAACAACGCCCATCCCCGCCCGAGTCGCTCGGCCGCCGCGCGGTCACCGCCCAGCACCCTGGTCGCAGCCGCGAACAGGACACCGCCCCGCCCCGCCCCGAACCGGTCGAGAGCGTCGTCGTCCAGCGCCTCTTCCTCGATCAACACATCCCAGCCGTCGACGATCCTCGACAGATCGACTCCGGTCACGCCGCGTGGCAGCACGTCGGCAGCCAGCGCTTCCAACACCGGCATCGCCGGCGGCGGGGCGGAGTCGAGCTTCGCCAACTGCTCGCGCCACCATGCCAGGCGGATCTGCCCCAGCGCTGGCTGCGTCGTCGAGCGGATGACATCGCCCATCGCCGCATCCAGCGCCAGCAGCGCGGACAGCGCGGCACGGCGGCCGTCATCGGGGGCATAGGCGAGGGCGAGGTCGCGTTCGGGATCATGGTGCATCGCGGCGATCAGCCTGCCTATTAAACATCCGTCAACCCCACTCGGGCATGAAAGCCTGTGAAATGCGCGGGGTGCGACTCCGCGCCATGGCAGATGGACTGGGCGGGGCATGGGCGGATCGGCAGGCGAGCAGGACAAGGTACGGGCGGGAGGCATTCTCGGCCGCCTTGCTCGCGATCGCCGCGGCAATACGCTGGCGATGATGGCGATCTCGCTGATCCCGCTCGTCGGCTTGGCCGGATCGGCGATCGACACGGCCCGCGTCTATTATGTGAAGGTGCGCCTCCAGCAGGCGTGCGACGCGGGTGTGCTCGCCGGCCGCAAGTTCATGAACGGCACCGATTTCGACACCAACGCTCAACAGCAGGCGCATGCGTTCTTCGCCAACAATTTCAGGGCCGGGATGATGGGGTCCCAGTCCCCGTCCTTCGTGCCCGTGCGCACGATCGAGAATCAGGTTGCGGGCACGGCCAGCACCACCGTGCCGATGACGTTGATGCGAATGGCCGGTTTTGCGCCGGTCAACATTTCGGTCACTTGCGAAGCGAAGCTGGAAATCCCGAACCTCGACATCATGTTCGTTCTCGACACGACCGGGTCGATGGCGGACACTAATCCGGGCGACAGCACGAACAAGATCACCGGCCTGCGCAACGCCGTCGTCAATTTCTACGACACGGTGGAATCGGCCAAGAAGACCGGCACCCAAGTCCGCTACGGTGCTGTTCCCTACTCTTCCAACGTCAATGTCGGCATGTTGCTGAAACCCGAATGGGTCGTTGATGAATGGACCTACCAATCACGAATTCCCGATGGCACCTCGAATTCCAGTTCGACGTCGACTGACAACAATCCGTACGTATGGGATGGCTGGTCCGGATGGACGAAGGAAAGCGGTGACACCGGCCGACGCATATCGCGTCAACCGGCCGAAAGCTGCGTCCGACCGGGAGACACTTATAAAGAGACGCCGATTGAGTACGGAAACTGGACCGGACCGGCAGACGGCCGGCAGTCCCAGTTCAGTCGATGGACGATTACCGGCAGCAAGTTTTCCGCATCGCTGTCGAACGGCATCTGTACGATTACGGAAGACTGGTTCAGCAACACAGTCCAGACGCGGACCGACTACCGCAAACCGAACCCGAACAAGGGGAAAACGACCACCACCACAACGACAAACTACATCTGGAAATATCAGCCGGTTAGGTATGACGTCAGGCCATTGAAAGGCAGTGGTCCCACAGTCAGTGGTGGCACGATCAGCGTGCAAGTTGGCAATAATCACACATTCCGTGATATCTCCTGGAATTCCTCATCGGGGTGCATTGAAGAACGCCAGACGGTTAAGCAGGACACTTACCCGACGATTCCGGCTGCAGCCTACGACCTTGATGTCGACATGGTCCCGACAACTGATCCGGCAACACAGTGGAAACCGTGGCTGCCTTTCCTGGTGTACGCACGATACGACATAAACAACTGGCAAACCCAAATGGTTAGAACCAGTTCGAATTACCAAAATATCGGCGACTATAATGTCAACGGTAACCGGCTGGCCTATTGCCCCAGTCCGGCCATGAAGCTGCAAGTTACAAACCGCGGAAACCTCGTTAGCTATGTGAAGCAACTGCAGGTTGGCGGCGGCACGTACCACGATATCGGATTTTTGTGGGGTCTTCGCCTCATATCGCCGACTGGCCTATTCGCGAGTGAGAATGCGGCTGCGTCGAACGGAAGCCAAATTTCCCGCCACCTGATCTTCATGACGGATGGTCAGACCGATACCGGGCGGCAGATCTACGAGGCGTACGGCCTGTCCGCGCTCGACCAGCGTCGCACCAACGGCATGCCGACGGATACGCAACAGAACAACATCGTGGCCAACCGTCTGAGCGCGTTGTGCGACGTCGCGCGCCGCAAGAATATCACCGTCTGGGTCATCGCGTTCGGCACGACCCTCAGCCCGATGCTGGAACAATGCGCCGCCGGCGGCCGGGCGTTTCAGGCGGCGAATACCGCGCAGCTCAATACCGCATTCAGCAACATCGCGGCGCAGATCGCCAAGCTGCGAGTGTCGCGGTGAGGCGGTTCGCGCGAGACCAGCGCGGAGTGACGATCGTCGAATTCGCGCTGGTGGCGCCGGTAATGCTGCTGTTGCTGATGGGCCTGTTCGACCTGTGCTACCGCGCCTATGCCCAGTCGATCCTGACCGGTGCAGTGCAGGCAGCAGGCCGTCGCGGAACGTTGGAAGGCAATTCCTCCACGACCGCCACCGCCGCGCTGGACGAAGCCGTCATCCGCCAGATGCGTGCCGTCGCGAACAACCTGACCTGGTCCAGCAGCCGCAAATTCTATCGCAGCTATTCGAACATCAGCGCCGAGCCGTTCGACGACGCCAACCACAACAACCAATATGACCCTGGCGAATGCTACAGCGACATCAACAACAACAATCGCTGGGACACCGATCCGGGCAATAGCGGCCAGGGCGGCGCCAACGACATCACCGTCTATACGATGACCGTCACCTACCCCCGGTTGTTCCCCCTGACCGGCTTCATGGGCCTGCCTACAACGCAGGAAATCAGCGCCAGCACGCGTTTGAAGAACCAGCCCTATGGCTCGCAAGCGGCCGATGCGCCGGAAACGAGGTGCGGATGATACGCTACCGAAACTGGCTCGATGCGTGGCGGCGCGACCGTCGCGGCGTCGCGCTGATGGAATTCGCCCTGTCGCTGCCGGTGATACTGCCGATCGGGCTGTACGCGGTCGAACTGTCCAACTTCGGCTTGCAGCAACTGCGCCTTAGCCAGGCAACGCTCACCCTGTCCGACAATATTTCGCGCGTCGGTGTCGACACCACCATGGCGACGCAGCAGCTTCGCGAAGTCGACGTGAACGAGGTGATCGAAGGGCTGCGCCGGCAGACCGAGAATTTCCGGCTGACCACCAACGGCCGCGTGACCATCTCCAGCCTGGAGACGAAGAACGGCACGCAATGGATTCACTGGCAACGGTGCGTCGGACTGAAGCGCGGCGCGGGCTATGACTCCAGCTACGGCCGCGAGGGAGACGGGGGCGCGGCGGGGACGTCGTTCCATGGCATGGGCAACCCGGCCCAGCCGGTCACCGCACCGGAAGGTGCGGCGGTGATCTTCGTCGAGATCAATTACGACTATCAGCCGCTGATCTCGCCCTACTTCCTCGGCAGCCGGAAGTTGCAGCAGACCGCGTCCTACATCGTTCGCGACAATCGCGAACTGGCGGTAGGGGTCACCGATCCAGCGCCCCGCGCCGACGAACGCATGAC
This sequence comes from Sphingomonas hankookensis, assembly GCF_028551275.1. Taxonomy (NCBI): domain Bacteria; kingdom Pseudomonadati; phylum Pseudomonadota; class Alphaproteobacteria; order Sphingomonadales; family Sphingomonadaceae; genus Sphingomonas; species Sphingomonas hankookensis. The sequence goes on along the minus strand of NZ_CP117025.1, from coordinate 2,014,229 downwards.
CTGCGACCGCTACACCACCTGACCGGCGCCGCTTCGCCAAGCGGATCAACGAAAACGGGCTCCCTTCCTCGCGAAGGGAGCCCGTTCCGCATCGGGACGACCGCCGGACCCATCGCCCGGCGCAATTGCCGATTACTTGTAGGTGACCTTCTTCACCGCCTCGACCACCTTGTCGCTGGTGATCAGCGCCAGCTTTTCGAGGTTGGCGGCATAGGGCAGCGGCACGTCTTCGTTGGTGACGCGCAGCACCGGGGCGTCGAGGTCGTCGAAGCCCTGCTCCATCACCACCGCGGCGATTTCCGACGCGATCGAGCAGGTCGGCCAACCTTCCTCGACCACGACCAGGCGGTTGGTCTTCTTCAGCGACTTCAGCACCGTCTTGGTGTCGAGCGGGCGCAGCGTGCGCAGGTCGATCACTTCGGCGTCGATGCCCTCGCCGGCCAGCTTCTCGGCGGCTTCGAGCGCGAGGCCCACGCCGATCGAATAGCTGACGATCGTCACGTCCTTGCCCGGCTTCATGATCCGCGCCTTGCCGATCGGCAGGACGAAATCGTCGAGCTTGGGCACGTCGAACGAACGGCCGTACATCAGTTCGTTTTCTAGAAAGACGACCGGGTCGGTCGAGCGGATCGCGGCCTTCAGCAGCCCCTTCGCATCGGCCGCGTCATAGGGCGCGATCACGATCAGGCCGGGAACGCTGGCGTACCACGGGCCGTAGTTCTGCGAGTGCTGGGCCCCCACGCGGCTCGCCGCACCGTTGGGCCCGCGGAACACGATCGGGCAGCGCATCTGGCCGCCCGACATATAGTTGGTCTTGGCCGCCGAATTGATGATGTGGTCGATCGCCTGCATGGCGAAGTTGAACGTCATGAATTCGATGACCGGGCGCAGGCCGCCCATCGCCGCACCGGTGCCGATGCCGGCAAAGCCGTACTCGGTGATCGGCGTGTCGATGACGCGACGGTCGCCGAATTCGGCGAGCAGACCCTGCGTGACCTTGTACGCGCCCTGATATTCGGCGACTTCCTCGCCCATCACGAACACGCGGTCGTCGGCACGCATTTCCTCGGCCATCGCGTCGCGCAGCGCGTCGCGGACCGTGGTCTTGACCATCTCGGTCCCTTCTGGGATCTCGGGAGCGGTCTCGCCTTCCTGGTCGGCGGCGTCGAACAGCTGGCGCGCGCCGGTCTCGGCGTGCTGCTGCGACGTGCCTTCCGGCGTCGGCGGCGCCTTGTCGTCGTTCTTCTCGTCGGCCTTGGGCGTGGCAACGGCGGCGTCGCCCGCGCGTGCCTCGGTCGGCTGCGCCGACTTGGCCGCGTCGACATCCTCGCCTTCGGCCGCCAGGATCGCGATGACCGCGCCGACCTTCACATTGTCGGTGCCTTCGGCGACCACGATCTTGGCGATCGTGCCCTCATCGACGGCTTCGAATTCCATCGTCGCCTTGTCGGTCTCGATCTCGGCCATGATGTCGCCCGACTTGACCGTGTCGCCTTCCTTGACGAGCCACTTGGCCAGCGTGCCTTCTTCCATCGTGGGCGACAGCGCCGGCATCTTCAGTTCGATCGGCATCTCAGTAGGTCTCCACCAGCACGTCGGTGTACAGTTCTTCCGGGTTCGGCTCGGGCGCGCTTTCGGCAAAGTCGGCGGCTTCGTTGACGACCTTGCGGATGTCCTGCTCGATCGTCTTCAGATCGGCTTCGGTGACGCCGGCGGCTTCCAACTCGCGCTTCAGCCCTTCGATCGGGTCGGACTTGTCGCGGACCGCCTGCACTTCGTCGCGGCTGCGATACTTGGCCGGGTCGGACATCGAGTGGCCGCGATAGCGATAGGTCTTCATCTCGAGGATGATCGGCCCCTTGCCCGCGCGCACCCATTCGAGCGCCGTTTCGGCAGCGCCGCGGCACGCCAGCACGTCCATGCCGTCGACCTGGATGCCCGGAATGCGGAAGCTTTCGCCGCGCTTGTACAGCTGGTCTTCCGACGATGCGCGGTTGACGCTGGTGCCCATGGCATACTGGTTGTTCTCGATCACGAAGATGATCGGGAGCTTCCACAGCTCGGCCATGTTGAACGATTCGTACACCTGGCCCTGGTTCGCGGCGCCATCGCCGAAATAGGCCATGCAGACGCCGCCGTCGTTGCTGTACTTGTGCCCGAACGCGAGACCCGCGCCCAGCGACACCTGCGCACCGACGATGCCGTGGCCGCCATAGAATTTATGCTCGGTCGAGAACATGTGCATCGACCCGCCCTTGCCGCGGCTGATGCCGGCTTCACGCCCGGTCAGTTCGGCCATGATGACCTTGGGATCGATGCCATAGGCGAGCATGTGGCCATGGTCGCGATAGCCGGTGATGACCGAATCCTTGCCGGATTCGAGCGCCGACTGCAGCCCGACGGCGACGGCTTCCTGGCCGATATACAGGTGGCAGAAACCACCGATCAGGCCAAGGCCGTACAATTGCCCCGCCTTCTCCTCGAAACGACGGATCAGCAGCATTTCCTTGTAGAAGGAAAGCAGTTCCTCTTTCGACGCTTCGTACCGCTTTGGCTCCCCCGGCCGTTCGCGATTGGGAATGACGGGTTCGCTGGTGCGGCCTTGCGCCGGTGCTTTTGCCACGGTTCGGATGCCTCGTTCCTGAAAGGATTGGGTTAGGAGCGCCGCCTATGACGCGATTTATCCCCCCGCGCAACCGACGGGGCGCCGCTTACGCTGCGGAAATCAGTCGTCCAGCCGGATTCCGCACCGGGTCCGCGCCGCCTGCTCGCCCGTGATCGGCACGATGAACTCGTCCGGATGGGCGACGTTCAGCTTCCGCCGGACCAGTTCGTCGACCATGTCGGGATCGGCATGGCGCGGATCGAGCAGCTCGACCCGGTTGCGCAGGTCGGCGCGCACCTTTTCCAGACAGGCATATTGCGCCTTCCGCACGGTCAGCTTGCGCTGATAATCGCGATAGGCCAGCACCCCGTTCGGCCCCAATACCGCGTGATAGGCGAAGAATCCCATCACGAGGATCACCAGCGCCGGCCATCCGGCACGCTTGAGCATCTGGCGAAGGGGCGAGGGTCGCGGCATCGCGCGTATGTCGTGTATAGCCCGTTTCCACGCAAGCCGTATGTACAGCGAACCGAGCCGATATGCACCTTCTCCACGATCCCGCCAAGCTGACCGACCCGACCGATTTCGACACGTTCCTGAAGGTCGACATCCGCGTCGGCACCATCCTGTCGGCCGAACCCTATCCCGAAGCCCGCAAGCCGGCGATCAAGCTGCTGATCGATTTCGGGCCGGTGATCGGCCGGAAGAAATCGAGCGCCCAGATCACCGAACATTATGACTGTGAACGGCTGATCGGACGACAGGTCGCCGCGGTGGTCAATTTCCCACCGCGCCAGATCGGCAAGTTCGTGTCCGAGGTGCTGACGCTCGGCTTCCCGGACGAAGCCGGCGCGGTCGTCCTGTTCGCCCCCGACCAGCGCGTCCCGGACGGCGGACGACTGTTCTAGGCAGCGCGCGCGCGCCGCAACGCCAGCGCGAACAGCGCCATGCCGCCGGCGATGTCCCAGCTCAGGATGCGGTCCATGAACCATGCATGTTCCGCGCTGTGCTGCCAGAACAGAACCAGCCACAGCGGCGGCACCAGCAGCGACGCGGCCAGCGCGCCCGCGCGGAACCTCTCCCCCGCCTCCGCCGACAACCGCAACTGCCGATAGCCCCAGCCGCCCGCGACCAGTGCGATCAGCAGCGACCCGAGCACCAGAAGGTGCATGCCCGATGCCATCCCTTCCAGCCCGGCCCAGAGGTGCGTGACGAACTCCGCGGCGCCGACCGCCGTATCGCGCCGAGATGCCTGTTCCAGCCCGACCCGGAACAGCAGCTGATGCTCGATGGCGCCGAACGCCCCGGCCGGAAAGGCCATAGCGACCAGCACCAGCTTGGCGACCATCGTCGTGACCGCCGCCATGCCATAGGCGACCACCGCGTCGATCCAGGCTCGCGGGCTTCCTTCACGCTCCGGCAACGCCAGCGGCACCGCGCCGAGCACGATGGCGAGGCCCAGCGGCAGTCCCCCGGTCAGAAACTCGAACTGGACGGTCAGCGCGCCGAACACCGCCGCCCCGACCGCGACCGCTCGCGCGCCCAGCGGCCGCTCCGCCGATCCGCGCGCCAGGAACAGCAGGAAGGCGAGGAATACCAAGTCCGCCGGCCCATGGCCCAGCGACTGCCCGAACGACTCCAACCCGAACCAGCGTGCGAACACCACGAAGATCGCCAGCCATGCCCCCGCCGCCCGCGCACCGCCGGCCAGCCCCATCAGCGCGTAGCCAATCCCCGCCAAAACCAGCAGCGTCGCCAGCAATTTGTACAGCCCGCGCAGCCCCGCCACCCCCAGCTCCGGGACCAGCCACCGCGCCAGCGTCGTATGGCCATGCAGATACTGGTGATAGAAACGCCGCGGCGGCTCGACCCGTCCTTCGGCAAACCCCTGCAACGTCGCGCAGCTATTGTCGGTGTCGACCGGCACCGATAACGGACTGATCGCGCGCAACCGTGCCGGTGCCCGGTCGTCCATCGCCTGAAACAGGATCAGGCAGTCATTATATTGATGCGATCCGATCTCGGTATTGCCATGCAGCCAGCTTGCATCGGCATCCAGCGCCCCATGGGCAAAGGCCGCCACGACCGGCTGCACCAAGCTGTTCCGGTCGACGCTCAGGCTGGCCATCGCCATCCATTGGAACAGCCCGAAGATCGCCAGCGCCAAGGCGACGGCAACCACGGCCGCGCGGACGACACAGTACCGCCACCCTTCGGCCGGCGGGAAAAGCGGATCGCGGTCGCTCGGATCGGTCATCCCCACCCGCCTAGCGGTATCGAAGCTACGAACCGGTTAACCACGACCCGTTCAGCGTCCAGCCACCTTGCGTCGCCGATCGTTGCGCACAGGGAACGACAGGGAGGGGAAACATGCGGATCGGGATCGGCTTGGCGGCGCTGTTGCTCGGCGGATGCACGCTGGCGACGATGGAAGGGTTCGACACGATCGCGCCGCAGGGCGAACGCATCGGCCTGACCGGTATCCCCGGCTGGCAGGACGGCAGCTTCCGCCTCGGCACCGCGGAGGGCCATGTGCGGCGGCGCGCACTCGGCGCGACCCGTGAATGGGGCGACGATCCGTGGGGTGAGGTGACGCAGGCTGTGATCGAACGCACCGGCACGCTCCGCTTCGACGTGTCGGGCACGGAGGTTGGTGGCCGGATCGAGGGCCGCTGCCGCTATGGCCGGATGGAGGTCCAGCAACGCAGCGGCCCGCTGAGCGTCAGCGAACCCGCCCGCCCGCTGCGCCTCGCCTGCGCCTATCGCTTCGACGGGCGCGACGCGGGCGGCATGGACCTGTCGGGCGTGCTGCCGGTCGGCCCGACGCTCGCCGAACCCCGGCTGGGCACGGTCGATCTCGACGGCACCGAACTGACCGTCGAATCCCGCCACGCGATGACCGGCGTGCGCCATCCGGCCGAACAGCCGATCGGCTACATCGTGTCGAACGCCGCCGGACAGGCGGTCGGCGCGATCGAAACCAACGGCACCGGAAGCCGGCGACTGGTCCTGCCCCGCGCCCCGGCCGAACGTCGCACCGCCATCGCCGCGCTGGTCACGCTCGGGCTGTTCTGGGACCCGGGCGATATCGACTAGGATCGCCGTCAGTCACCCGCCACGGCGGGCGGCGAGGCGCTGACCGGTCCGAGCCAGTAGCTGCCGTCATAGCCCGGGTCGCGCGTCGCGCCCGGCAACGGCTGGAGCGTGATGAACGGCGCGCGGTCGATCGTCGCATCGCCCCGCAGCGGATGGCCCGCACAGTCCATCATCTCCCGCGTCAGCGGCGTCCCGGGCGACGGCTTTATGCCTTCGCGCAGCTGGCAGCTCCAGGACGCCCCGCCCGCCGTCGCCATATCGAGCGAGACGACCGTCCCAGCGGGAGCGAGTTGCATTGCCATCGGACGGAATGTCGCCGCCTGCCGTTCGACCGGCTGCTTGCGCGCGTGAAGATTGCCGACCAGTACCAGCACGCGGTCATAGCGTCCGGCATTGGCAGCGTTGCGGATATTCTCGGCCTGCGCCGCTTCGTGCGGCCCCTGCCCCGGCTGATCGGCGAATTTCGTCCGTTGTGTCGCATCGCGGGCGCCGTTGAACGCGACCACTGCGATCGGTCGGCCGGCATCTTTCAGCGCATGGAGCCGCACGAGCATGTCGCGCATCGCGACGCTGCCGACGCCGTCATTCTGTCCGGCCCAGCCATTCTTGACCAATGCCGCCGGAAACTGCTTATGGGGCACCAGCCACGCTACCTGCAACGCGGCGTCGTGGATGGATCCCAGCTCCACCGCGACCAGCGCCCGTTCACCGCGCATCGCCAGCGCGCAGGCGAGATTGCCGATGAACGCCGGCGACTGCTGCGTGCCATGAATTTCGCCAAACACGACGTAGCGCGGATCGCTGCGCACCACCTGCGCCCATCCGTCCGGGATGCGGCATTCCTCAGCCGGACGAGCCATCGTGGGGACGGCGACCGTCAGACCGCCGACCATCGCGGCAAGGACAAGAGGCATGCGCATGCCGACAACCTATCGCGTGACCTTTCAGTCGCAACCGGAAAGCGCTCCGATCGATCGGCCATGAAAATGGGGCGCCGGCTCGCACCGACGCCCCCTTCCCCACAGGCTGCCGATTAGCGCAGGATCGAACGCCCCGCATAGCGCGCCGCGCCGGCCAGCTCTTCCTCGATCCGGATCAGCTGGTTGTACTTGGCAAGCCGGTCCGACCGCGCGAGCGAGCCGGTCTTGATCTGGCCGCAGTTGGTCGCGACCGCCAGGTCGGCGATGGTCGAGTCCTCGGTCTCGCCCGAACGGTGCGACATGACGGCGGTGTAGCGGTTGCGATGCGCCAGGTTCACCGCCTCCAGCGTCTCGGTCAGCGTGCCGATCTGGTTGACCTTCACCAGCAGCGAGTTGGCAAGGCCCTGCTCCAGACCCATCGCCAGCCGCTTTGGATTGGTCACGAACAGATCGTCGCCGACCAGCTGCACCTTGTCGCCGATCTTGTCGGTAAGCGCCTTCCAGCCTTCGAAATCGTCTTCCGACATGCCGTCCTCGATCGACAGGATCGGATAACGCGCCGCAAGATCGGCAAGGTAATCGGCCATTTCGTGAGGGGAGAGCGACTTGCCCTCGCCGACCATCTCATAGCGGCCGCCCTTGAAAAATTCGGTCGCGGCGCAGTCGAGCGCCAGCATGACGTCCTCGCCCGGCTTGTACCCGGCACGCTCGATGCTCGCCATGATGAAGTCGAGCGCGTCGATCGTGCTGTTCAGCGCCGGCGCGAAGCCGCCCTCGTCGCCGACCGAGGTGGCAAGGCCCTTTTCCGACAGGCCCTTCTTCAGCGTGTGAAAGATTTCCGAACCGCAGCGGACCGCTTCGGCGATGCTCTCGGCACCGACCGGCATCACCATGAATTCCTGGAAATCGATCGGGTTGTCGGCATGTTCGCCGCCATTGATGATGTTCATCATCGGCACCGGCAACAGATGCGCCGACACGCCGCCGACATAGCGATACAGCGGCAGCCCGCGCGCATCCGCCGCCGCCTTCGCCACCGCCAGGCTGACGCCCAGGATCGCGTTCGCGCCCAGACGACCCTTGTTGTCGGTGCCGTCCAGCTGGATCATCGCCTCGTCGATGTCGCTCTGGTCCTCGGCATCCATGCCCAGCACGGCTTCGGCGATGTCGCCGTTCACCGCCTCGACCGCGGCCAGCACGCCCTTGCCCAGATAGACCGACTTGTCGCCATCACGCTTCTCGACGGCTTCGTGCGCGCCGGTCGACGCGCCCGACGGGACCGCGGCCCGGCCGAAGCTGCCGTCCTCCAACAGCACATCGACCTCGACGGTCGGGTTGCCGCGGCTGTCGAGGATCTGGCGGCCATGCACCTGGATGATTGCGGTCACGTAACGACTCCTTCTATTGTCGCGCGAAGCGGCTTGGTCGCGGCCCCTCTATCCATTCGGCCCGCTGCCCGCAAATCCTCTGCGGACCACGGAACCGCCGCACCGCGACATGGTTTTCCTACCGAAACGACGAAAGGATTCGTTATGACCGACTTTAATCGGACCGGTATCTCGCCGACGACCAGCGACAACAGCGTCGTGCTCGACACCGACCTGTCACCCGTGACGGGCAGCACCACCACCACGACCGACACCGTCGGCGGCGCCAAGCAGACGCTGAAGGATGAAGCGTCGAAGCTGTCGGCCAAGGCGACCGACAAGGCGCGCAGCCTCGCCGATGAAGGCAAGGCACGCGCCACCGGCGCGCTCGACGAATTCTCGAAGCTGATGGAAGACGCCGCCGGCACCGTCGATGAAAAGCTCGGTGAACAGTATGGCCAGTACGCCCGCTCGGCCGCGAAGGCGATTTCGGGCTTTTCGGACGGCCTGCGCGGCAAGGAGGTCGAGGACCTGCTCGCCGATGCCAGCGACTTCGTGCGCAAGAGCCCGGCGATCGCGATCGGCACCGCCGCCGCGCTCGGCTTCGTGCTGGCGCGCATCGTGAAGGCCGGCGTCGATACCGACACCACCCCGTCGACCAAGGGCTGAGCCCGATCATGGGGGACGAGGGACTGGGAACGGTCGTCACCCGCGTCGTCGACGATGCCAAGGCCTATGCCCAGGCGGAGGTGACGTTGTGGAAGACGGTCGCCAGCACGCGCGGGTCGCAGGCCGGCATCGCCGCCGGGCTGGCGGCGGGCGCGGTGGTCATCGCGCTGTCGGCGGTAACCGCGCTGCTCGTCGGCGCGATCCTGTCGCTTCGGCCGGTCATGGGGCCGGGCTGGGCGACGTTGCTGGTCGTCGTCGTCGCGCTGGCCATCGCCGGCCTGCTGGCCAAGATGGCGCTGTCCGGCCTCAAGCGGGTCACCGCACCGCTGGGAGACAAGCATTGATCCCGCCCTCGCTCGCCGCCGCGCAGGCCGACGTCCTCGTCAAGCGCGCCCGGCTGAAGGCCAGCCTTGCCGAGGCGAAGCATCGCCTGTCACCCGCCACCATCGCCTCGGGCGTCGCCGACGACCTGCGCGACAAGGCGGAAGAAGGCGTCGCCATCGTCCGCGAACGGCCCGGCGTCGCTGCCGGTGTCGCGACCGGCATCGTCGCGCTGCTCGCCCGCAAGCGGATCATGGGCCTGTTCCGCAAGGCTCCTCCACCCCCGCCGCCGCCCCTGCCCCCGACCGCCCCGACAAAGGAATAGTATCATGAGCGAACTCAAGACCGCCCCGACCGCGACCACCACCGGCACGATCGACACGATCAAGGACAAGGCCGCGACCGCCGCCCACGCCACCAGCGACGCCGCGCACGACGCCGCCAAGCGCGCCTCCGAAGTCGCCCATGACGCGAGCCAGCGCGCGGCCGATACGATCGAGGCGAACCCGCTCGCCGTCCTCGCGGGCGGCCTGGCGCTCGGCGCCGTCGTCGGCGCGCTGCTGCCGCGCACCGCACAGGAGACCAAGGCGCTCGCCCCGCTCGGCAAGAAGCTGTCGGCCGCCGCCACCGCCGCCGCGACGACCGCCCGCGACGTGGGCAAGGAACAGCTCGCCGCCGCGCTGCCCAGCAAGGACGGCGCGAAGGAACAGCTGCGTTCGGTCTTCTCGAACGTGGTACAGGCCGCGACCGACAGCGGGAAAAGCGCCATCAAGGGCTGATCCGCATCGCGGTCCGCAACTTATGGGTTGAAGGGTGCGCCCCGTTCGCTATGCGACGGGGCGTATCCTTTTTTGCACTGCGGGAACGACCATGAGCAAACTCCACCTCGTCTTCGGCGGCCGCGTCTCCGATCCGCGCACGCTCGACTTCGCCGACCTGAAGGCGATCGACGTCGTCGGCATCTTTGGCGACTATGCCAGCGCCGAAAAGGCATGGCGCGCCGCGGCACAGCGGACCGTCGACGATGCCGAGATGAAATATGTGGTGGTCCACCTTCACCGCCTGCTCGAGCCGGAACTGCCGGCGGCGTAAGGGGTCTCGCTACCCTACCCGTTCAGTTCGAGCAGCTTCGAGCGAAGTCGAGAAGCGTCCGTCGAGAACCCGGTCGTTTGAAGCACCCCCTTCTCGACTTTGGTTCTCGACAGGCTCGAACCTACGCTCGAAGCAAACGGGATTGGCAGTAGGGTGAAGGGCGAAGCCTAACCCTCTCCGCGACGCCCGCCCCAGCGCCACACCAACAACGGCCGCAACAGCACCATCCCGGCAATAAACCCGCCGACATGCGCCGCGCCGGCGATCGGCATCTCGCTGCCCGCGCTCGACCAGCCGATGAACAGGTTCAGCGCGGTCCAGAAGACGCCCAGCCAGATCGCATGGACCACATGCGCCGGGATCGGTCCGATCGGCTTGGCCTTCCCCCCGCCGAACAGCAGCGCATAGGCCCCGATCAATGCGGAGATCGCGCCGCTCGCCCCGATCATCGGCGCGGGTGATGTCGGCCCGGCCAGCCACTGTGCCGCGATCGACGCATAGGCCCCGACCAGCAGCAGTACCAGGACGCCACGCAACCCCACCGCGCGCTGCGTCGGCGTACCCACGATCGCCAGGCTCAGCAGGTTGAACGCCAGATGCAGCCACCCGTCATGGATGAACGCCGCGGTGATCGGCGTCAGCCACACCGGAAAGAACGAGGCGAACCCCTCGATCGACGCCGGGTCGCTCGTCATCCGCAACGGTACGAAGCCCGCCGCGATCGACGCGCTCCACACGCCACCGGTAAGGATCAGCCACCCGCTGACGATCGCAATCAGCCCGCCGATCGTCAGGATCGCCGGTGACGGACGCCGTTCGAACATGGCGGCTTAGATGAACTCGATCTTCGAAATCTGATAATAACGGTCGCCCGACGGCACCGTCACCTCGACATCGTCGTCGACCTTGCGCCCGATCAGCGCGCGGCCCATCGGCGAATTGTACGAGATGCGACCCGACTTGGCGTCCGCCTCGGTCTGGCCGACGATCTGATAGGTGATCGCCTTGTCGTCCTCGTCGAGCAGCGTCACGGTCGCGCCGAACACGACCTTGTCGCCCGACAGGTCCTTCGGATCGATCACCTGCGCGCGGGACAGCTTGTCCTCGATATCGGCGATCGACGCCTCGATCTGACCCTGCCGTTCCTTCGCCGCATGATATTCGGCATTTTCCGACAGGTCGCCATGGGCGCGCGCTTCCTCGATCGCGTCGATGATCTGCGGCCGTTCCACCTTCAGCTGCTTGAGGTGCGCCGTCAGGCGATCATAGCCCTCCTGCAACATCGGCATCTTTTCGACCGTCGCCATCGCGCGCGCGTCCCTTTTGTCATTACCCCCGCCACACGGACGGGCCTCCCTGCCCGTCCGCGCGCAACATTCCGCTGATGGGGATCAGTTGTGCGATTGCGAATAATAGGACTGCAACGGCCGCACTTCAAGGGACCGGGCACCCAGCGCCTGAATGGCTTGCGCCACAGCGACGCTCGCCGGCGCCGTGGTGAAATAGGGCACCTTCTGCGACTGCGCCGACGCGCGGATCGATTCGGAGTCCTTCAGCGACTGCCACCCTTCGGTGGTGTTGAAGATCATCGCGATATCGCCGTCGAAGATCTTGTCGACGATATGCGGACGACCCTGCGCCACCTTGTTTACACGCTCGACCGGCACGCCGTTCTCGGCAAGATAATCGGCGGTTCCGCTGGTCGCGACGATCCTGAAGCCCAGCTCGACCAGTAACTGCACGCCCGGCAGGATCACCGGCTTGTCGCTTGATTTCACCGACACGAACACCGTGCCGCTCTTGGGCAGGACGATGTTCGCGCCCATCTGTGCCTTGGCGAAAGCCGTGGCGAAATCGCTGTCGATCCCCATGACTTCGCCGGTCGACTTCATTTCCGGCGACAACACCGGATCGACGCCGGGGAAGCGGCCCCACGGGAATACCGCTTCCTTGACCGCGACGTGATCGATGTCCCGATCGATAGTCGGCAGGGTGGCCAGCTTCTCGCCCGCCATCACCCGCGCCGCGATTTTGGCGACCGGCGTGCCGATCGCCTTGGCGACGAACGGCACCGTGCGGCTGGCGCGCGGATTGACCTCGATCAGATAGACCTTGCCGTCCTTGACCGCGAACTGGATGTTCATCAGCCCCTTCACGCTCAACGCCTTGGCCAGCGCCACCGTCTGCCGCTCGATCTCGGCGATGACGTCGGCGCCCAGCGAATAGGGCGGCATCGAACACGCGCTGTCGCCCGAATGGACGCCCGCTTCCTCGATATGCTGCAGCACGCCGGCGACCACGACATCGTCGCCATCGGCGATCGCATCGACATCGACTTCGATCGCGTCGCGCAGATACTGGTCGATCAAAACGGGGGAGTCCCCCGACACCTGCACCGCCGTTTGGATATAGTCGTCGAGCTGCTGGAGCGAGTCGACGATCTCCATCGCGCGTCCGCCCAGCACATAGCTCGGCCGCATCAGCACCGGATAGCCGATCCGCTCGGCGATCACCGCCGCCTCGTCGCGGCTGCGTGCCAGGCCGTTGGCCGGCTGGAGTAGGCCCAGCGACGTGACCAGATCGGCGAACCGCTCGCGATCCTCGGCCAGGTCGATTGAATCCGGCGTGGTGCCCAGGATCGGGATACCGGCCGCTTCCAGCGCGCGGGCGAGGTTCAGCGGCGTCTGCCCGCCGAACTGCACGATCACCCCGACCAGCTCACCCTTCGACGCCTCGACATGCAGGATTTCCAGCACGTCCTCGGCGGTCAGCGGTTCGAAATACAACCGGTCCGACGTGTCGTAATCGGTCGATACCGTTTCCGGGTTGCAGTTGACCATGATGGTCTCGAACCCGGCATCGCTCAGCGCGAAGCACGCATGGCAGCAGCAATAATCGAACTCGATCCCCTGCCCGATCCGGTTCGGCCCGCCGCCCAGGATGACGATCTTCTTGCGATCCGACGGCTGGCTCTCGTCCTCCGGCTCGCCGAAGGTCGGCGCTTCGTAGGTCGAGTACATATACGGCGTCTTCGCCTCGAACTCGGCGGCGCAGGTGTCGATCCGCTTGAATACCGGCCGCACGCCCAGCTTGTGCCGATGTTGACGCACCTCGTCCTCGGTCACGCCGCCGGTCATCATCTTGACGACCTCGTGGATCAGGCCGGACCCGCGCTGGATACCGCGTTCCATGCCGCGCAGATTGGCCGATTGCAGCGCCAGCCATGCCAGACGCTTGTCCGAAAAGCCCATTGCCTTCAGGCGACGCATCCCCGCCGCGTCCTGCGGCAGGCCGTTGGTGCAAACTTCGCTTTCGGCCGCGACGATTTCCGCCATGCGTTCGAGGAACCACGGGTCGTATTTGGCGATGGCGTGCACTTCGGCGACGGTGAAGCCTTCGCGCAGCGCCTGCGCCGCGACCAGCAGCCGGTCGGGCGTGGCGACGGCCAAAGCCGCCTCGATCTCCGCACGCGGCGCGCCGACCAGCCGGTCGACCTGGTTGAAGCCCGACAGCCCGGTCTCGAGGCCGCGCAGCGCCTTCTGCATCGATTCATGGATGTTGCGGCCGATGGCCATGACCTCGCCGACCGACTTCATCGCCGTCGACAGCACCGCCTGCGACCCCTTGAACTTCTCGAAGGCGAAGCGCGGAATCTTGGTGACGACATAATCGATCGTCGGTTCGAACGACGCCGGCGTAGCACCAGTGATGTCGTTGGTGATCTCGTCGAGCGTATAGCCGACCGCCAGCTTCGCCGCGACCTTCGCGATCGGAAAGCCCGTGGCCTTCGACGCCAGCGCCGACGACCGCGACACGCGCGGGTTCATCTCGATGACGATCAGGCGGCCGTCCTTCGGATTGACCGCGAACTGTACGTTCGAACCCCCTGTTTCCACACCGATTTCCCGGAGAACCGCGATCGATGCGTTGCGCATGATCTGGTATTCCTTGTCGGTCAGTGTCAGCGCCGGGGCGACCGTGATCGAATCTCCGGTGTGCACGCCCATCGGATCGACATTCTCGATCGAACATACGATGATGGCATTGTCCGCACGGTCGCGGACCACCTCCATCTCATATTCCTTCCACCTTAGCAGCGATTCCTCGATCAGCACCTCGGTGGTCGGCGACGCGTCCAGCCCTTCGCGGACGATCTTCAGAAACTCGTCGCGGTTATAGGCGACGCCGCCGCCGGTCCCGCCCAGCGTGAAAGACGGGCGGATGATCGCCGGCAGCCCGACATGCTCCAACCCGGCCAGCGCCTCCGCCTCGCTATGCGCGATATGGCTGCGCGCGGATTCGAGGCCGATCTTCTCCATCGCGACCTTGAACTTCTGACGGTCCTCGGCCTTGTCGATCGCCTCCGCATCGGCGCCGATCATCTGCACGCCGAACTTTTCCAGCGTGCCGTCATTGGCCAGCGCCAGCGCGGTGTTCAGCGCCGTCTGCCCGCCCATCGTCGGCAGCACCGCATCGGGGCGCTCCTTCTCGATGATCTTGGCCACGACCGCCGGGGTGATCGGCTCGACATAGGTCGCGTCGGCCAGTTCCGGATCGGTCATGATCGTCGCGGGGTTGGAGTTGACGAGGACGATGCGATAGCCCTCCTCCTTCAACGCCTTGATCGCCTGCACGCCCGAATAATCGAACTCGCAAGCCTGGCCGATGACGATCGGCCCCGCGCCGATGACGAGGATGGACGAAATGTCGGTGCGTTTTGGCATAGTTAGTCCTCGAACGGCGGCCCGCCGATCACACCAATGATCGCGGAATATTCAGGGTTGAATGCGCGAACCAGCTTGGCCGCGTCATCGTAAGTCAAACGGTGAAACTCGACGGCGACTTCGCCTTCTTCCGGCCGCGCTTCGATCCGGTCCGGCTCGACACCAGCATCGCGGAAGTCCGCAAGTGCAGCGTCGATACATTCCGGTTTGATGCGAAAGCGCATTCCGTCGGGTCTCGCCTAATTCTTCATCATCCCCACGAACCGCTCGAACAGATAGAAGCTGTCCTGCGGACCGGGCGACGCTTCGGGATGGTACTGCACGCTAAACGCACGACCGCCGTCAACTTCGATGCCGGCATTCGAACCATCGAACAGCGATACATGCGTCTCCACCACGCCGTCCGGCAGGCTGTCGCGTTCGACCGCGAAGCCGTGGTTCATGCTCGTGATCTCGACCGCACCGTCCGACAGCCGCTTGACCGGATGGTTCGCGCCGCGATGCCCCTGATGCATCTTGGTGGTCTTTGCACCCACAGCGAGTCCAAGGAGTTGGTGCCCCAGACAGATGCCGAACAACGGCTTGCCGGTATCCAGCAGCTTCCGGATCACCGGCACCGCATATTCGCCGGTTGCCGCGGGATCCCCCGGACCGTTCGACAGGAAGATGCCGTCCGGGTTCGCCGCCATGACCTCTTCATAGGTCGCGGTGGCGGGTAGCACGGTTACTTCAGCACCCGCGTGAACAAGGTTGCGGAAGATATTGCGTTTGCTGCCATAATCGATCGCAACGACATGCGGGCGCGAATCGCGTTTCGCGACACCTTCGCGACCTTCCGCGTGCGTGCTGTCGTCATAGCCCTTGCCCAGATGCCAAGCCCCGCCGGCCCAGCCATAATGCGTCTCGCACGACACGGTCTTGGCAAGGTCCATGCCCTCCAGCCCAGGCCATGCCTGTGCCTGCGCCAGTAGCGCCGGAATATCGAACTCGCCGCTCGCCGAATGCGCGATCACCCCGTTCGGCGCCCCGCCCTCCCGGATCCGCCGGGTCAGCGCCCGCGTATCGATGCCCGCAAGACCGATCCGGTTGTGCCGCGCCATCCAGGCATCAAGGTGTTCATTCGAACGGAAATTCGACGGCGCCGTCACGTCCTCGCGAACGATCATGCCCAGCGCGTGCGGGTCGTTCGCCTCGACGTCGTCGACATTGGTGCCGACGTTACCGATGTGCGGGAAGGTGAAAGTGATGATCTGCCCGGCAAAGGACGGATCGGTCATGATCTCCTGATAGCCGGTCATCGCAGTGTGGAAGCACACCTCACCGACCGCAGCGCCTTCCGCGCCGAAGCCACGGCCCCACAGCACGTCGCCATTGGCAAGGACAAGAACCCCGGTAGCTCCTTCGGGCATGGCGAATGGCTTGGCGTCGGCCATGATGGGCGGGCACTCCTCGGGTTTGTCTGATGATGTCGCTAAGCGGTGGCGGCTAGTCCCAACCCCGCGTCGCGTCAATCCTGTGATCGCGCATCGATTGCGGCTATGGGTATTCGCTTATCCAAACGAACGACATCGGAACCGCCATGATTCGCGATACCATCAAGGACGCCCTCGTCACCGCCATGAAGGGCGGCGATAAGGAGACGACCGCCACGATCCGCCTGATCCAGTCGGCGATCAAGAACCGCGATATCGAGGCACGCACCGGCAAGGCGCCTGAGAGCGACGACGCGCTGGTGGTCGAAGTGCTGCAGAAAATGGTGAAGCAGCGCCGCGAATCGATCGAGATGTACGAGAAGGGCAACCGTCCCGAACTCGCCGCCAGCGAAGCGCGCGAAGTCACCGTCATCGAACGCTTCCTGCCCGCCCCGATGGACGAGGCGCAGACGGCGGCGGCGATCGAGGCGATCAAGGTCGATCTGGGCGCCAGCGGCATGAAGGACATGGGCCGCGTGATGGCCGAACTGAAGTCGCGCCACGGCAGCGAACTTGACATGAGCAAGGCTAGCGCGGCGGTCAAAGCGGCGCTAAGCTGAACAGCCGATAGCGGGCACGCGAGCCACAGGAAGCCATGACCCTATCCCCCCAGTTCCTTGACGAGTTGCGCACCCGCACGACCCTGTCGGCGCTGGTCGGCAAGTCGGTGAAGCTCCAGCGCTCGGGCAACGAGTTCAAGGCGTGCTGCCCGTTCCATACCGAGAAGACGCCGAGCTTCTGGGTCAATGACGACAAGGGCTTCTACCATTGCTTTGGCTGCGGCGCGCACGGCGATGCGATCCGCTGGATGACCGACCAACGCGGCCTGCCCTTCATCGACGCGGTGAAGGAACTGGCCGCCGCCGCCGGCATGGAGATGCCGGCGCAGGATGCGCGCTCGGCGCGGCAGGCGGAACGCGCCAAGGGGCTGCACGAGTTGATGTCCGATGCGCAGGGCTGGTTCGCGGACCGGCTGGGCGACGAAGGCGGCATCGCCCGCGACGCTCTCGCCAAGCGCGGGATCAAGCCGGAAACCGCCCGTGCGTTCGGCATGGGGTTCGCCCCCGATGCCCGTGGCCGATTGAAGGCCGCGCTGGCGTCCTACGGCGACCCGATGCTGGTCGAATCGGGCATGCTGATATCGGTCGAGGGCAAGGAGCCGTACGACCGGTTCCGCGGCCGGCTGATGATCCCGATCCGCGACGCGCGTGGCCGGACGATCGCGTTCGGCGGGCGTATCCTCGGCGACGGCGAGCCGAAATATCTGAACTCGCCCGAAACCCCGCTCTTCGACAAGGGGCGGACGCTCTACAATATCGACCGTGCCCAGGCCGCCGCGCGCAAGGCGAAGCGGGTGATCGCGGTCGAAGGCTATATGGACGTCATCGCGCTGGCCCAGGCTGGTTTCGATGAAGTCGTAGCCCCGCTAGGCACCGCGCTGACCGAGCATCAGCTCGAACGGCTGTGGCGGATGGCCGACTGTCCGATCCTGTGCTTCGACGGCGACGCGGCCGGGATCAAGGCGGCGCGGCGCGCGGCCGAACGCGCGCTGCCGCTGCTGCAACCAGGCAAGAGCATTTCGATCGTCACCATTCCCGACGGCATGGACCCCGACGATCTGGTTCGTGCCGAGGGACCGCAGGCGTTCGAGGACCTGCTCGCCCGCCGCGAATCGCTATCCGATTTCCTGTGGCGGCTGGAGCTGGCGACGTTGCCGCCCGGCGCCGGCCCCGACGAGCGCGCCGCGTTCGAGCATGAACTGGCGCGCCTGGCGGGGACGATCACCCATGAAGGCATTCGCCGCGAATATTTCCGGACCTTCAAGGATCAGTTCTTCGCGCTGTTCGGGGCGAAGGACCGTCGCCTGCGCATCGTCGCGAACGACATGGCGGCGGCGGCCGACGTGCGGAAGGTTGATCTGGTCTTCGCGTTCCAGCGTGCCATCCTGATGGGCCTGATGCAGCATGTCGACGTGCTAAAGCGGCATTGCGAACTCGTCGCGCAGCTGCCGATCTTGAACGGGCAATTGCAGCGCTGGCGCAATCACTTGATCGACTTGGCGATCTATCGCAACGACCTGACCGAAAGCCTGCTGACCGACACGATCGCCGCCGACCGGCAGCTGGTCGACATGGCGCGACGGAACAAGGAAACCGATCTCGCCTTCAGCTTCTGGCTGCGCGGGACCGCTCCTGAGGTCGCCGAAACCGACCTGTTGCGGGTGATCCAGATCCTGGTCGACGAACAGGCGTGCCGCCGTGCGGAAAATGCTGCCGCCGAACGCTGTCGTCAGGACACGACCGAGCGGACCTTCGCCGAATATCAGCAGGCGCGGTCCGACCATGCGGCGGTGCAGGCCCGGATTCGTGACTGGATGGAGGAACTGGACGAGGCGGCTTGATCCCCCTTCGCCTCCCTCCCATATCCGGCGCATAGAATCGCCCGAAATCCACCCGTCGCACGCCGGATTGCACGCTGATTGCTTGCAAATCGCGCTGGCTCGGACAAAGACGACGGGTAAAATCGCGCGAACGACGCGCTGCGTAAAATTTCTTGAGGGTTATTGATGGCCAAGGCGAATGGTGGCGGCGACGACACGATCGATACCGGCGACGCGCCGCTGATCGACCTGAACGAAGGGTCGATCAAGAAGCTGGTCGCCCGCGCCAAGAAGCGCGGCTACATCACCGTCGACCAGCTGAACGAAATGCTGCCGCAGGATCAGATGACCTCGGAGCAGATCGAGGACATCATGTCGGCGCTGAACGACATGGGCGTCAACGTCGTCGAGAATGAAGACGCGGGCGAGGACGGCGAAGGCGAGGAACGCGCCAAGCAGGACGAGGACGGCGACGACGACTCGTCCGCCGATCAGGACGATTCCGCCGCCGCGTTCGAACCGGTCAAGAAGAAGGAAACCGTCGACCGGACCGACGATCCGGTGCGCATGTACCTGCGCGAAATGGGCGCGGTCGAACTGCTGAGCCGCGAGGGCGAAATCGCCATCGCCAAGCGGATCGAGGCCGGTCGCGACACGATGATCTTCGGCCTGTGCGAATCGCCGATCACCTTCAACGCGATCATCGGCTGGTCGACCGCCTTGAACGAAGGCACGATGCAGCTGCGCGAGATCCTCGATCTCGACGCGATGCTGTCGAAGGACCCGGCACCGGAATCGCTGTCCGACGACGAAGACGCCGACGACAATGGCGAAATCTCGTCGAAGAACGCCGGCCCCAGCTTCAAGGAAGAGGAAGAGCCCGAGGAAGCATCGGCCGACGAGGACGAGGACGGCGAACGCCGCGCCCCGCGTCCGAGCGATGATGATGACGAGGACAACACCCTCAGCCTCGCGCAGATGGAAGAACAGCTGAAGCCCCAGGCTTTGGAAAAGTTCGCCAACATCACCGCCATCTTCAAGAAATTCTCGAAGATGCAGTCGCAGCGTCTGGATGCGATGGCAGCCGGCGACGGGCTGAACGCGGCTGAGGAGCGCAAGTACCAGAAGCTGCGCGAGGAACTGACCGCCGAGGTCGAAAGCGTGCAGTTCCATCAGGCGAAGATCGAATATCTGGTCGATCAGCTCTATGCCTATAACCGTCGCCTGACGGCGCTGGGCGGGCAGATGCTGCGTCTCGCCGAGCGTCACAAGGTACCGCGCAAGGCGTTCCTCGACAGCTATGTCGATCACGAGCTCGACGAACAGTGGCTGACCTCGGTCGCAACGATCGACAAGAAGTGGAAGGCGTTCGCCGACAACGAAGGCGCCGCCGTCGACCGCATCCGCACCGAAATCGCCGAAATTGCGCAGCAGACCGGCATGGCGCTAAGCGAATTCCGCCGCATCGTGAACATGGTGCAGAAGGGCGAGCGCGAGGCGCGGATCGCCAAGAAGGAAATGGTCGAGGCGAACCTGCGCCTCGTCATCTCCATCGCCAAGAAATACACCAATCGCGGGCTGCAATTCCTTGACCTGATCCAGGAGGGGAATATCGGGCTGATGAAAGCGGTCGATAAGTTCGAATATCGCCGTGGCTACAAGTTCAGCACTTACGCGACCTGGTGGATCCGGCAGGCGATCACCCGCTCGATCGCGGATCAGGCGCGGACGATCCGCATCCCGGTCCACATGATCGAGACGATCAACAAGCTGGTGCGCACCAGCCGCCAGTTCCTGCACGAACAGGGCCGTGAGCCGACGCCGGAGGAGATGGCCGAGCGCCTCTCTATGCCGCTCGAAAAGGTTCGCAAGGTGATGAAGATCGCCAAGGAGCCGATCTCCCTCGAAACGCCGATCGGCGACGAGGAGGATTCGCATCTGGGCGACTTCATCGAGGACAAGAACGCGATCATCCCGGTCGATGCCGCGATCCAGGCGAACCTGAAGGAAACGGTCACCCGCGTCCTTGCCAGCCTGACCCCGCGTGAGGAACGCGTGCTGCGCATGCGGTTCGGCATCGGCATGAACACCGACCACACGCTGGAGGAAGTCGGCCAGCAGTTCAGCGTGACCCGCGAACGCATTCGTCAGATCGAGGCGAAGGCGCTGCGGAAACTCAAGCATCCGAGCCGCAGTCGCAAGATGCGTTCCTTCCTCGACCAGTAATCGACCGCCCCGGCCCTTACCAAAGTGCCGGGGCGCTTCGTTTCGGGACAGTTTCGATCCCGTTAATCCGCGCGTCATCGCGGTTAAAATAGCGGCAACCGTGTTCCTACGCGCTTGGGTTATCTATTGTCGGCATACCGGCTCCATCGACATCATGGGAGCCGGCGGTTGATAGTGGCAATTGCGAACAGGGATGGATGCGATACCGCGGAACGGCTGGCGCGGATCGTTCTCGCCGATGGCAGCGCCGGGCATGTCGCGCCCGACCGCCTGTCGCGAAACGATGCGCTGTTGCGCGATATCGCCGACGCGCTGCACCAGCTCTGCTCGCTTCACGGCCGCCATCCGGGCGTGGTCGATCATGCGGCGCGCGCCGACGTCCACCCGGCTGCCGCGCCATGGCTGGAACAGGCGGCTGCCGCATTTGCCGAGGAACGCGCCTATCTGATCCGCGTATCGGCCGCAGCAGGCCCGCCGCCGGGCACGCCGGGACAGGCTGCTGCGGAAGCGGCACTGGCGGCGCAGCGCCATGCGATCGACCTGCTGGCGCGATCGGGGCGGCCCGGCTGCGCGCTGGGGGCGGCCATCGCGGTGACGCTCGACTGGCCGGTGATCCGCCGGCCGCTGGACGCCGCGGCGATCCGGCTGGGGCTGGAGACAATCCCGCTCACGCTGCCGTCGCCCGCGCAGACGCTGCGCGTGATCGATCAGGTAACGGACGCGGCGCCGATCGAGCGCGCCATGACCTTCGGCCTGCAGCAATTGCTGGCCCAGCATCGCGGGCTGTGGGACCTGCTGCTCGCCCGGGCGGAAAGCCGCGGCTAGCGCCCGTTCGCTTCGCCGCCTATCGTCGCGGCCATGACGACACCACCGATGCGCTTCGAAGGAACCGAAGGATATGTCGCGACCGACGACCTGAAGGTCGCGGTCAATGCGGCAGTGACGCTGCGCCGTCCGCTGCTGGTCAAGGGCGAGCCGGGCACGGGCAAGACCGTGCTGGCGCAGGAGATCGCGCGGGCGATCGATGCGCCACTGATCGAATGGAACGTCAAATCGACCACCCGCGCGCAGCAGGGCCTGTACGAATATGACGCCGTGGCGCGGCTGCGCGACGGGCAGCTCGGCGACCCGCGCGTCCACGACATCGGCAACTACATCCGGCGGGGAAAGCTGTGGGACGCGTTCGTCAGCCCGACACTGCCGGTGCTGCTGATTGATGAAGTCGACAAGGCCGATATCGAATTCCCGAACGACCTGCTCCACGAACTCGATCGCATGGCGTTCGACGTCTATGAAACCGGCGAGCGGGTGACGGCGCGCGAGCGGCCGATCGTCGTCATCACATCGAACAACGAGAAGGAACTGCCCGACGCCTTCCTGCGCCGTTGCTTCTTCCACTATATCCGCTTTCCCGACCGGGCGACGATGCAGTCGATCCTCGACGTGCATTTCCCGGGTATCCAGCGCGTGCTGGTCAACCGCGCGCTCGATCTGTTCTTTGCGGTGCGCGAGACGCCGGGGTTGAAGAAGAAGCCGTCGACCAGCGAACTGATCGACTGGCTGAAACTGCTGCTACACGACGACATGCCGCTGGACGTGCTGGCGTCGCATGATCCGAGCAAGGCGATCCCGCCGCTGCACGGTGCGCTGCTGAAGAACGAGGCGGATGTGATGCTGTTCGAACGGCTCGCCTTCCTGCACCGGCGCACGGGCGGCTGACATCGGCCAGGCCGTTGCCATGACGCGACGATGCGTGGTCGGAAGATTTCGTTAACCACGATCGCCAACCGATCGGTCACCATCGCGGTCGCACTATGGCGCCATGTTCGGTTCGCTTGTCCGGGGCCTGTTGCTCCTCGTCTTTGCCGGTGCCGCCAGTTTCCCGCTCGGGGCACGTTCACTGCTCGATTATGTCGGGCAATGCGTTCCCTTCGCGCGGGCCGCGTCGGGTGTGGAAATCTACGGCGATGCCTGGACATGGTGGGATCAGGCCAATGGACGCTATCCGCGTGGCCACACGCCGAAGGTCGGCGCGGTCCTGACCTTTGCCAGGACGTCCCGCCTCCCGCTCGGCCATGTCCTCGTCATCAGTCGGGTCGTCGAACCGCGCGTGGCAATGGTGACGCATGCCAACTGGTCGCGGATCAACGGGGTGCGCGGCGGCGTAGAACAGGACGTGACGGTGTTCGACGTTTCGCCGAAGGGCGACTGGACGCAGGTGAAGGTCTGGTATCGTGATTCGCAAGGACTGGGCAGTTCGGTCTATCCGACGCACGGCTTCATCTACGGCCCCCGTCCCGCCACCGAACTGAGCAGCGCGGCGCCCGACTATGTCGGGTCGCTGATCGACGCCTATGCCCGCTGAGGGCGTGACGACTGGATACTCGCTCGGCTAGACCCGCGCCCGGGGGGATGGGCATGCGGCGGGAACATTGGCTCTGGATCGTCGGGATCGCGCTGGCGGGACTGGTCCTGCGCTGTTTTGCGGCGCGGGGCGGGCTTTGGCTAGACGAAGCATGGTCGGCAGTCTTCGCGCAGGAAGTGGCGACGCCGGCGGGCGTGCTGTTCCAGATCAATCACGACAACAACCACCATCTGAATACGCTGTGGCTCCAACTGGTCGGTCCGGCAGCACCACCGATCCTCCAGCGCGCCCTTTCCATAGTCAGCAGCTCCGCGACCATCGTCGTTGCCGCAGCGATCGCTGCGCGACGCGGGCCAGCACCGGCAATCTGCGCGGCCGTCGCGTTCGCCGTCGCGCCCTTCCTGCTGACCTATGGCGCGGAGGCGCGCGGCTATGCCCCGATGCTACTCGCCTGCGTTTCCGCCATCGCCATCATAGATGGCTGGTTGGCCGATCCCACACGGCCGAAGCCGTCGAGCGCCTTGACGATTGCCGCCCTGCTCGGCTGCCTTGCCCAGGCGACGATGATGTTTGCGCTTGTGATCCTGACATTATGGGTCACGGTGGAACGATGCCGCAATGCAGGCTGGCGCAAAGGATTGCCCGACACCATCGCCCTGTTCGCTCCGGCGGCGGCGGTCGCTGTCCTGCTGGTTGCCGGCGCGTGGGCTGCCGCGGCTGGAGGCGGCGGGTTCCATATCGGCAATCGCGAGCCGCACGACTGGCTCAAATGGTCCGATGCGATGCGCCAGCTGCTTGCCGGCATGTTCGGCGCCACAATCCTGGCCGTGCCGCTCCTCTATCTGGCGCGCGGCACGAGCGACCGGCTGGCGACGCTTGCGCTGATCGCCTGCGCACTGCCCTTGGCGGTCGCGCTCCTCGCGCTGCCGAATAGCGGTGCTGCGCGCTATTATGCCGTCGTCGTCCCGCCCCTGCTGTTGCTGACCGTCATCATCCTGCCGATGGCATGGAATCATCCTGTAAAGCGGTGGATTGCCGCAGCTATCTCGCTCACCTTCCTCCTCACCGCAGCAGTCGCCGACAGGGCAATAATCCGCAACCTGCGCGGCGACCCCGGCCGGGCGGTCGCGACCCTGGCACGCGTCGCGCCGGGCGGGGCCATCGTATCGGTCGACTATAGCCGGTCCAGCGCAATCCTGATCGCCGCCGCTCGCTCGCAACGCTATTCCCTGACCGTCGCCGAAACCGCCTGCCCGCCCGCCCGCTTTCATCTCGTCGAACGCGATGGCGACACGCGCTTCCCCGACCGGCCATTCTGGTGCGGCCGCACCTATCGCGAGATCGCGCGCGGCGACCCCGCCGGGCTTTCGGGTACGCACTGGCGGTTGTACGGGGCGATGCGGTAACCTGCCGCGATGTTCCATTCCTTCGTCGAAGCGCTGCGGCGCACCGGCATGTCGGTCGGTATCCGCGAACAGCTCGTCCTGATCGAAGCGATCGATCGCGGCGTCATCGAACCGACGATCGACGCCTTCTACCACCTCGCCCGCGCGACGTTCGTGAAGGACGAGGCGATGGTCGACCGGTTCGACCGTGCCTTTGGCGAAGTGTTCGGCGGCATCACCTCGCCCTCTGGAGTCGACCCGGTCGCGATCCCGGCGGACTGGTTGCGGGCGGTGGCGGAGCAATATCTATCACACGAACAGATGGCTAAGATCGCGGCGATCGGCG
Organism: Sphingomonas hankookensis; assembly: GCF_028551275.1. Lineage (NCBI taxonomy): Bacteria > Pseudomonadati > Pseudomonadota > Alphaproteobacteria > Sphingomonadales > Sphingomonadaceae > Sphingomonas > Sphingomonas hankookensis. The sequence goes on along the minus strand of NZ_CP117025.1, from coordinate 1,989,261 downwards.
ATTGGGATCAGCTGATGGAGACACTCCGTCAGCGCCTTGCCGAGCAGGACGAGGCACATCATGGCGGATCGAAATGGATCGGCACCGGCGGGACCAGCCCGTTCGGCCATGGCGGCTATAACCCCGAAGGCATTCGCATCGGTGGCGAGAGCCGGCATCGCCGGGCGGTAAAGGTCTGGGAACGGCGCGAGTTTCGCAACCTCGACAACGACCGTGAGCTGGGCACCCGCAACCTGAAGGTCGCTCTGCGCCGCCTGCGTCGCTTCGCGCGGGAGGGGAACGCCGACGAACTAGACCTCGATACAACCATTGCCGACACTGCACGGCGCGGCTGGCTCGACGTCGCGATGCGTCCGGCGCGGCGCAATGCGGTGAAGCTGCTGCTGTTCCTCGATGTCGGCGGGTCGATGGACCCGTTCATCGAGCAGGTCGAGGAGTTATTCTCCGCCGCCACCGCCGAGTTTCGGCATCTCGAATTCTTCTATTTTCACAATTGTATCTATGAAGGGGTGTGGCGCGACAATCGGCGGCGCTTTGCCGAACGCCAATCGACCTCCGAGCTGCTGCGGACCTATGGCCCCGACTATCGACTGGTCGTGGTGGGTGATGCGGCGATGAGCCCCTATGAGATCGTCCATCCCGGCGGGTCGGTCGAACACCATAATGATGAAGCGGGCGCCGTATGGCTGCAACGCCTGACCGCGCATTGGCGGTCGGCGGCATGGATTAACCCGGCACCCGAAGCGCATTGGGGCTGGACCCAATCCACTCAGCTGATCCGCGACCTGTTTGCCGGACGAATGTATCCGCTGACGATCGACGGACTGGAGGCAGCGATGCGCGAGCTATCGCGCCGTCGCTGATCAGAAGCGGTCGATCGCCCGGTGGAGGCGACGCAACGTCGTCGGATCGCCAACCGGCGCGAGCGCAGCCTCGGCCGCCAGCGTCATCAGCCGCACCGCGCCGAAGCTGGCGGCAAGCCCTTTCAGCCGGAACGCCGCCCCCGCCCATTGCTCGCCGGTCGCGCTTTCCATCGTGGCCAGCACCCGCCGCGCGCTGTCGATGAACGCTCCGCGCAGCTCGGCGATCAGCAGCGGCTCGTCGCCTACCGCCGCCGCCAGCGTCGCATCGATCGCACCGGGATCATAAGCCATGGAATCGTCATAGTGCGAACGGGGTTAATGGATTCTTACCCGGCTGTCGCTGCCCCCTCGATCGTGTTAGACGCAGGCCATGAACGGGGGTTCGAACAACGGGCTGCAACAGCATCGCCACGACGCCGACGACGGGTTCACGGCACCGCATGCCGTGACCGACGACACTCAACATTGGCTGGCAGAGGCGTTTCCGGATGCCGAACCGATCCGACGCAACTGGATCGGCCCTTCGATTGCCGGACTGGTCGTGGTCGCATGGATCGGCGGCATGCTGGCATGGAGCGCCCCCTCCCTCCCCGCGCTCGGGCCGATCGGCATGGCGTCGTTCATCGCTGCGCTATGCGTGCCGCCGATGCTGGTCGGTATCGGCTGGCTGCTGCTACGCCGCAACAGCCGCAGCGAAGCCCGTCGCTTCGCCGCGACCGCGCAGTCGATGCGCGCCGAAGCCTTTGCACTCGAACAGGTGCTGGAATCGGTCCGCCGAACCCTCGCCGAATCGCGCGCGGAGGTGGTCGAGCAGAGTGCGTCACTGATGATGCTGGGCGATGCCGCCACCGGCCGGCTGCGCGGCATCAGCGCCGATATGCGCGAACAGATCGCGGCGATCGGCGAAACGACCGCGACACTCGACCGCATGAGCCAGACCACCGAACAGCGTCTGGCCACCGTCCTCGCCACCCTGCCGCGGGCGCATTCGGAAACGGCGGAACTGGCCGCGCTGCTCGACGCGACCGGCCTGACCGCCAGCGAACGGGTCGCCGCGCTCGACGCGCAGCTCGCGAACGTGGCCCAGCAGTCGCGCGAAGCGGACGAGCTTGCCGGGGGCGCTGCCCAACGCCTTGCCGCGCACATGAACCGGATGGAGGCGACCAGCGAAAGCGCCGGTGCCCGTCTGGAAAGCGTCATCGCCACCATGTCCGGCGCGATCGATGCGGTGCTCGACCGTGCTGCCGCCGCCATCGACGAATCGCGCAAGGCGATCACCGCGCAGGGCGACGCGACCATCGCGATGATCGAGGCGAACGGTTCGGCGATCGAACGCGCCGGCCGCGAAGGCGCCGAGCAACTCGCCACCCGCGTCGCCCAGATCGACGGTTCGATCCGCAGCCTTGCCGCCCAGCTGGACGATCGCCGCCGGGACAGCGAGGCATTGCTCACTCTGCTCAATGACGGCCTGTCGGGTGTCGACGAACGGTTCGACGTGCTGCGCACGACCGGCGTCGAACGTGCGCAGGCGGTTGCCGGATCGGTCGGCGCGCTGACCCAGGTCGCCGATGCGTTGGCGGAAGCGCTGGCCAATGGCGACGACACCGCCCGCCGGGTGATCGCCACGGCGGAAGAGGTGCTGACCGCACTCGACGCCGCCGCGCGCGAAATGGACGAGACCCTGCCGGGGGCGCTCGACCGGCTCGACGCCCGGATCGCCGACAGCCGCGCAGTGGTTGCCGGGTCGAAGCCTGAATTGCTGGCCCTCGTCACCGCCGCCGAGAGCACCCATGACGCCATCGAGGCGATTGCCGGCGTGGTGGCGATGCAGCGCGACACGCTGTCGACCGTGCAGCAGTCGCTGCTCGACACGCTCGACCGGGGCGCGGAGCGGATCGAGGGCGTCCGCACCATCGTTGACGATACCATCGCGACGACCGTCCGCTTTGCAGAGGACGCCGCGCCCCGCCTGTCGGAGGCGATGCTGCGCATCCGCGACACCGCCGAAGCGGCCAGTCAACAGGCGCGCGATACGCTGGCCAAGGTCTTGCCTGACGCCGCCCGCGATCTGGAGACACAGGGCGCCCGCGCGCTCGCGAATGCCGTCGACAATGCCGTGACCGCGCAGGTGGCCGAGCTTTCGACCATCGCGAACCATGCGGTTGCTTCGGCGATCGAGGCGTCCGAACGGCTGTCGCGGCAGATGCTCGACATCGCGGATACCAGCAAGCAGTTGGACGAACGCATCGCCGCTGCCCGTGCCGAGCGCGAAGCGGCGGACAGCGATCAATTCTCGCGCCGGGTGTCGTTGCTGATCGAAGCGATGAACTCCGCCGCGATCGACATTGCCCGTTCGCTGTCGACCGATGTGTCGGACACGGCATGGGCCGCCTACCTCAAGGGTGACCGAGGGGTCTTCACCCGCCGCGCGGTCCGCCTGATCGACAGCGCGCAGGCGCGTGAGATCGCGTCGCTGTACGATCAGGACGACGGCTTCCGCGATCAGGTGAACCGCTACATCCATGATTTCGAAGCGATGCTGCGCCACATCCTGACCCTTCGCGACGGATCGCCGATGGGTGTGACCTTGCTGTCGTCGGATATGGGCAAGCTCTACGTGGTGCTGGCGCAGGCGATCGAGCGGTTGCGGAGCTGAGGCTCAGGCTCATCACCAATCACCACCGTTCAGTTCGAGCAGCTTCGAGCCTGTCGAGAAGCGTTTGTCGAGAACGCCGTAGTTTGGGGCAACCCCTTCTCGACTACGGTTCTCGACAAGCTCGAACCTGCGCCCGAAGCAAACGGCTGAAGGGTTCATACAAACGAGCGCGGATGACACGCTACGCTCAAAAGCCGCCCTCAGCGATAGAAATCCAGCATATCCGCCGTCACCCATCCGAACACGAAGTTCAGATAGAAGATCGCGAACAGCACGGTCGCGACGATGGTCGTCCGCCACGCCATCCGCCCGAAACTGAACCCCGCCGGCGCGCTGTCGGCCTGTCCCGGCACCGGGGGTTCGCCCGCTTCATGCGTCGTGCGAACCCCGAACGGCAGGACCAGGAACATGGCGAACACCCAGAAGAGCAGGTAGATCGCCAGCGCCGACTGCCATGCCATGTCGGTCAGGCCGGGATGATGAGGACGTCGACGACCGGCTTCTTGCCCGTCCAGCGCGTCGCGACGCGGCGCACCGCCAGACGGATCGCCTCGGGCAGCTTGGACCGCTCGCGCCCCTTCGACGCGACAGCCTCCACCGCGGCATCGACCGCTTCCTCGAGAAAGGGTTCGCGATCTTCCTCGACCGGCACGCCCTGCACGCGGATCTGCGGTTCGCCGATCAATTGCCCGCGCCGGTCGACCGCCACCGCCACCGACATGTGGCCATAGGCCGCCAGCTTGCGCCGTTCGTTGATCGTCGTGCCGTCGGCGGGCAGGATGACGTCGCCATCCAGCGCCAGACGCCCGACGACCGCGTTGCCGACCTTGACCGGATTGCCCGGGGCCAGGCGCACGATGTCGCCATTGGTCTGGACCAGCGTCTGCTTGATCCCTTGCGACAGGCCGAACCGGGCATGTTCCATCAGGTGCCGCATTTCGCCATGCACCGGCATCAGCACCTTGGGCCGCAGCCAGCCATAGAGCTTGGCCAGTTCCGGTCGGCCCGGATGGCCCGACACGTGCACATGCGCCTGCCGGTCGGTGATCATCTCGATCCCGGCCGCGGCCAGCTGGTTCTGGATTCGGCCGATCGCGACTTCGTTGCCCGGAATCTGCTTCGACGAGAAGATGACCCGGTCGCCGGCTTCGAGGCTCAGCTGATGTTCGCGGTTCGCAATGCGTGCCAGCGCGGCACGCTGCTCGCCCTGTCCACCGGTTGCGATGATCAGCACCTGATCGCGCGGCAGCCGCATCGCGGTGTCAAAATCGACCGTCTGCGGGAAATCCTTCAGATAACCGGTGGCCTTCGCGACCTTCAGGATTCGGTCGAGCGAACGGCCCGCCACGCAGACCTTGCGGTTGGTATCGCGCGCCACTTCGCCCAGCGTGTGCAATCGCGCCGCGTTCGACGCGAAGCTGGTGACCATCACCCGCCGCCCCTGCGCCGACGAGATCTGCTTGAACAACCCCTTTCGGACGTCCGCTTCCGAACCTGACGCTTCGGTATTGAAGACGTTGGTCGAATCGCAAACGAGCGCGAGAATGCCCTCGTCCCCGATCGCGGTAAGCTCTTCCGGCGTCGCGGGGGTCGCGACCATCGGTTGCGCATCCAGCTTCCAATCACCCGAATGAAAAACATTCCCATGCGGCGTGGAAATGACCAGCGAGGTCGATTCGGGGATCGAATGCGCCATCGGCACGAACTTCACGCCGAACGGCCCGACGTTCACGTTGCCGCCCAGGTGCACGATCTTCAGCTTCACCCGGTCGGCAATGCCTTCTTCGTCCAGCTTGCCCCGGATCAGCCCGGCGGTGAACGGCGTCGCATAGATCGGCACGCCCAGATCGGCGGCTAGATAGGGCAGCGCGCCGATATGGTCCTCATGCCCGTGGGTGATGACGATGCCGAGCAACTGGTCGCCGCGTTCCTCGATGAACTGGAGGTCGGGCAGCATCACGTCGATGCCCGGATAGGCCGGGTCGGCAAAGGTCACGCCGCAATCGATCATCAGCCACTTGCCGGCGGTGCCGTACAGGTTGACGTTCATGCCGATTTCGCCCGATCCGCCGAGCGCGACGAAGAGCAGTTCTTTCTTTGGTGTCACTCAATTTCTTTCAATGCCCGCGCCCATTCGCGGGTTCGGTTTGCTTCGTTATGGTGCTGTAGTGATATGGGTGCGGCGCCACAGCATCGCCAGTCCCGTGATGGTCAGGTCCTGTTCGACATGGTCGAACACCTGCGTATGTTTCTCGAAAAGGATCGCCAGACCGCCCGTGGCGATCACGCGGACCGGGCGGCCGATTTCCGCCTTCATCCGCGCGACCAGCCCCTCGATCATCGCGATATAGCCCCAATAGATGCCGATATGCATCTGATCGGCGGTGTTGCGGCCGATGACGCTTGTCGACACCGGTGCCTCGATCGCGATGCGCGGCAGTTTCGCCGCCGCCGTCACCAGCGCGTCGAGCGATAGGTTGATTCCCGGCGCGATGATGCCGCCCTTATAGGCGCCCGAATAATCGACGACATCGAACGTAGCCGCCGTGCCGAAATCCACGACGATCAGGTCACCGGGATGCGCCGCGTGCGCCGCGATTGCGTTCAACGCACGATCCGCGCCGACCGCATGCGGTTCCTCGACGTCGAGCGCGATGCCGTATGCCGCCGCGCCGCGTCCTGCCACCGCTGCCTCGACCCCGAAATATTTGATCGCCAGCACTTCGAGATTGTGGAGTGCGCGCGGGACGACAGTGCCGATGATGACGCCGGTCACGACCGAACGGTCGCGGCCGTCGAGCGCCAGCAACTGGCTGAGCCATACCGCATATTCATCGGCCGTACGGCGGGGATCGGTCGCGATGCGCCAGCGTGCGACGATCGCATCGCCATCGACCAGCGCAAACACGATATTGGTATTGCCGGCGTCGATCGCTAGCAGCATCGAATTTCCCCGCCATGCCCGCACGGCACGCTTCGTCCCGCGGTAGAGGGTCCGCCGACCGACGACAAGCTCTGCCGTCGAAGCTGACGCCGCAGGGCCAGGCAGCCTCGTTCAAGCAAAGACGTCACCCGCGTGGACCAGGATTACCACGCCATCGCCATCCAACAGGCGAAGCGCGCCATCGGAATCCAGCCCATCGAACCGTCCCTGCCGCTCGCCACCGTCCGGCAGACGGACCCGGAGCGGAGTGCCGCGGGGATGGGCGGATGCTTCCCACGCGTCGCGGATCATGGTCATCGCATGACCGCGCCACAGGTCCAGCCAAACTGCAAAATGATCGCGCAACAGGTCGAGCAACATCGCGGGGTCGGCGGCTACGCCATGCTCCAACAAGCTCGTCGTCGGGCGATCGGTCAGATGCGGGTGGCTCGCCAGATTAACCCCGAATCCGATCACGACGGCGTTACCGTCGCCGCGTTCCAGCAGAATACCTGACAACTTCGCGCCGCCGATCAACAAGTCGTTCGGCCATTTGATCGTTGCCAGCCCGGGCGCGACCGCTGCCACCGCCTCCGCCAGCGCAATCGCCGCAACGAGCGTCAGCGTTGGTGCCGGCGGATCGCCGGGCGCCAGCCGCACGATCGTGCTGGCAAACAAATTGCCCGCACCATCCGACCAGGGACGCCCGACCCGTCCCCGCCCGGCATTCTGGCGTTCCGCCCGCAACCAAATGCCTTCCGCGGCACCGGCCTGCGATGCGGCAAGGAGGTCGGCGTTGGTCGACCCCGTCTCGCCGATAACGCGAACCGTCAGAACAGCGCCCGCGCCGCGGCCAGCGACCATGCCGACAAGGGCGCGATCAGGAACAGGCTGACCGGCGAAATCACGATCGCCGCCGCCAGGGTCAGGCCACCTTCGACCAGCGCCGGCTCACGTCCGAAGGCCGGGGCCGGTTCGTCAAAATACATCGTCTTGACGACGCGCAGGTAATAGAAGGCACCGATGGTCGATGCGGCGATACCGATCACCGCCAGCGACAACAGGCCTGCCTGCACCGCGGCTTCGAACACCGCGTACTTCGCCCAGAAACCGAACAGCGGCGGGATGCCGGCGAGCGAGAACATAAAGATCATCAGCGCGAACGCCAGTGCCGGCCGCGTCCGCGACAGGCCTGCCAGGCTGGCAACCGTCTCGACCGGCTGGCCGTTCTCGTCGCGCATCTGCAGGACGATCAGGAACGACCCCAGCGTCATCACGATATAGACGGCGAGGTAGAACAGCACGCCCGCGACACCCTGCGCCGATCCGGCGGCGAGGCCGATAAGCGCGAAGCCGACATTGTTGATCGAAGAATAAGCGAGCAGCCGCTTGATGTTCCTCTGCCCGATCGCACCGACCGCACCGAGAATGATCGAAGCGAGCGCCGCAAAGATCACGATCTGGCGCCATTCGAGGACCGCCGGGCCCATCGCCTCGACCGCCACGCGTAGCGCCATGGCCATCGCCGCAACCTTCGGCGCCGAGGCGAAGAAGGCGGTCACCGGCGTCGGCGCGCCTTCATAAACGTCCGGCGTCCACATGTGGAACGGCACGGCGGCGAGCTTGAACGCAAGCCCGGCGAACACGAACACCAGCCCGAACAGCAAGCCCATGTTGCGCGGGCCGGCATAGGCAATCGCAATATCGTCGAACAGGGTAGTGCCGGCAAAGCCATAGACCAGGCTGATGCCGTACAGCAGGATGCCCGACGCCAGCGCACCCAGCACGAAATATTTCAGGCCCGCTTCGGCCGAACGCGTGTCGCGCCGCATGAAGCTGGCGAGGACGTACGCCGCAAGGCTCTGCAACTCGAGACCGACATAGAGCAGCAACAGGTCGGACGCCGACACCATCATGCCCATGCCGCAGGCCGACAACAGGATCAGCACCGGATATTCGGGCTTCAGGTCGTCGCCGCTGGTCCGTTCGAAAAAGCGCGGCGCAATGATGATCGCCACCGCCGATGCGATATAGATCAGCACCTTGGCAAAGGCGGCGAACGCGTCGGCACGATACATGCCGCCGAACGCCGTCCCGCCCGACGATCCGTTGCCGATCAGCGCAACGCCCGCGCCGGCCAGCACGAAGACCGCCGCGATACTGACGCCGCGCGCCGCCGCCTGCTTGCCCCAAGCCGATACCAGCATCAGGACGATCGCCCCGACCGCCAGCACCAGTTCGGGCAGCGTCATCGAAAGTTGTTCGGCGTAGCTCATCAGTGCGTTTCCCCGTGCGCCGCTGCCGCGCCCGTTCCATGTTCCGCGGCCTTCGCCGCTGCTGCCGCCGGATTACCCGGGGTCGGCCGTGAATCCGATGGCGGCGTCGCGCGCTCGATCCGGGCGACCAGAAGGCCGACATCCTTGCGCATCGGCGCCATGAAGCTCTCCGGATAGACACCCATCCAGAGCACCACCGCGGCGATCGGCGCCAGCAGCGCCAGTTCGCGCATCGATACGTCCGGCATCGCCTTCACATCGTCATGCACCAGATCGCCCAGCGCGATCCGCCGATATAGATATAGCGAATAGGCCGCACCGAGGATGATGCCGGTGGTGCAGATCAGCGCCGCCCAGGTCGACACCTGATAGGTGCCGGCAAGGCTCAGGAACTCGCCGACGAAACCCGACGTGCCCGGCAGACCGATCGACGCCATGGTGAACAGCAGGAAGAACACAGCATAGCGCGGCATGTTGATCGCCAGACCGCCGTACCGAGCGATCTCGCGGGTATGCAGCCGGTCATAGATGATGCCGACGCACAGGAAGAGCGCGCCCGACACCAGCCCGTGGCTGAGCATCACGATCATCGCGCCTTCGATGCCCTGCTGGTTGAAGGCGAACAGGCCGATCGTCACGATCGCCATGTGTGCAACCGACGAATAGGCGATCAGCTTCTTCATGTCCGACTGCACCAGCGCGACGAGCGAGGTGTAGACAACCGCCACCGCCGACAGCGTCAGGATCAGCCAGGTCAGCTGACCCGATGCCTCCGGGAACATGGGGATGGAGAAGCGCAGGAAGCCATAGCCGCCGAGCTTCAGCAGCACGCCCGCCAGGATCACCGAACCCGCGGTCGGCGCCTGCACGTGCGCGTCGGGCAACCAGGTATGGACCGGCCACATCGGCATCTTGACCGCGAACGAGGCAAAGAACGCCAGCCACAGCCATGTCTGGACATGTGCCGGGAAGTCATAGGCCATCAGCGTCGGGATATCCGACGTCCCTGCCGTCTGGATCATGTAGATCATCGCGATCAGCATGAGCAGCGAGCCGAGCAGCGTGTACAGGAAGAACTTGTACGACGCATAGATGCGGTTCGCCCCGCCCCAGATGCCGATGATGAGGTACATCGGGATCAGACCGGCTTCGAAGAAGACGTAGAACAGCAGCAGGTCCTGTGCCGCGAAGGTGCCGATCATCAGCACTTCGACGGTCAGGAACAGCGCCATATATTCGGGCACTCGGTTGGTCACCGACTTCCACGATGCCCCGATGCAGATCGGCATCAGGAACACGCTGAGCATGATGAGCATCAGCGCGAAGCCGTCGATGCCGAGCGCGTAGCGGAACACGCCGAAATCGCCCATCGCCGGCGCCTCGACGAACTGCCACTGCGCGCCGCCGATATCGTAGTTCGCCCAGAGCAGAACGCCCAGCGCAAGATTGACCAGCGTGGCGATCAGCGCCGTCCAGCGCGCCCCATTCGCCGATACGAACAGGCACACCATCGCTGCGACCGCCGGTACCAGCAGCATCACCGACAGGATCGGGAAGCCGTTCACGAGTTATTCCCCCGAACCATTTGCTTGAAACCGCGCATCACGACGCGATCGCCCAGGTAACCGCCGCCGTCAGGCCGATCAGCATGACGAAGGCATAGGTGTAGAGATAGCCGGTCTGCATTTTGACCGCGACGCGGCTCGACAGTCCGACCAGCGTAGCCGATCCGTCCGGACCGAAGCGGTTGATCGTCTGTTCGTCACCACGCTTCCAGAAGAAGCGACCGAGCGCGAAGGCCGGGCGAACGAAGAGCAGGTGATACAGCTCGTCGAAATACCATTTCCGAAGCAGGAAGCGGTGCAGCACGCGGAAGGTATCCGCGATCGCCGCCGCCGTACCCGGCCGGATGATATAGACGTAGAGCGCGCTCACTAGGCCGATCAGCATCACGATCGTCGCGGCCAGCTTCACCAGCAGCGGCACCTCGTGCATCGCGTGCATCAGATGTTCGTTGAAGAACAGGCTGCCCTTCCAGAACGTCTCGCCCGCCTCCGGCTCGATGAACCAATGATGGAAGACGTAGCCGGCGGCGACCGCGCCGACCGTCAGCACGATCAGCGGGATCAGCATGACGATCGGGCTCTCATGCGGGTGATAGCCGGCAGTGCCTTCGACGACGTCGCTCGCATGCGCGTCGTGCGTCGACGGGGCATGGCCTGAATCCTCGGCCGCGGGCGGCGCCGGGTGGCTGCCATCGTCATGCCCGTGACCATGCGTCTCGTGATGATCGCTGTGACCATGCGCATCATGCACCGCATGCTGAATATGCTCTGACCCGGCCCAGCGCGGCGCGCCGAAGAAGGTCAGGAACATCAGCCGCCACGAATAGAAGCTGGTCAGCAGCGCGGCGAACGTCCCGACATAGAACGCGCCATAGCCGTTCGGGCCCGACGCCCAAGCCGCTTCGAGGATCGCATCCTTCGAATGATAGCCGGCAAAGCCACCCACGCCGTAGATTCCGACCCCGGTGATCGCCAGCGTACCCGCCATCATTGCCCAGAAGGTCAGCGGAATGTGCTTCCGCAGGCCGCCATAGAAGCGCATGTCCTGTTCATGGTGCATCGCATGGATGACCGAACCGGCACCAAGGAACAGCAGCGCTTTGAAGAAGGCGTGGGTGAACAGGTGGAACATCGCCGCGCCGTATGCGCCGACACCGGCCGCAAAGAACATATAGCCCAGCTGCGAACAGGTCGAATAGGCGATAACCCGTTTGATATCGGTCTGCACGAGGCCGATCGTCGCCGCGAACAGGCACGTAGCCGCACCGACAGCCGTGACCACAGCCAACGCAGTCGGCGAGGTTTCGAACATCGGCGACAAGCGGCACACCATGAAGACGCCGGCGGTGACCATCGTCGCGGCGTGAATCAGCGCCGACACCGGGGTCGGGCCTTCCATCGCGTCCGGCAACCAAGTGTGGAGGCCAAGCTGCGCCGACTTGCCCATCGCGCCGACGAACAGCAGCAGGCACAGCACCGTCATCGTGTCGGCACGGAACCACAGGAAGCCGATGGTCGAGCCGGCCATCGACGGCGCGGCTTCGAGGATCGCCGGGATCGAGATGGTGCCGAACACCAGATAGGTGCCGAAGATGCCGAGCATGAAGCCAAGGTCGCCCACGCGGTTGACCACGAACGCCTTGATCGCGGCGGCATTGGCCGACGGCTTGCGGAACCAGAAACCGATCAGCAGGTACGACGCCAGACCGACGCCTTCCCAACCGAAGAACATCTGCACCAGATTGTTCGCGGTCACGAGCATCAGCATCGCGAAGGTGAACAGCGACAGATAGGCGAAAAAACGCGGCTGGTCCGGGTCCTCGCTCATATAGCCCCAGCTATAGAGGTGGACGAGCGCCGATACGCTGGTGATGACGACCAGCATGACCGCGGTCAGCGCATCGACCCGCAATTCCCAGGCGATGTCCATGCCGCCCGAAAGGATCCAGGTCGACACCGGCGCCACATTCGCCTGCGCTGCACCGGTCAGGAACGGAATGAAGATCGACCACGACAGCGCTGCCGCGACGAGCAGGCCGGCGGTGGTGATGATCTTCGGCACCGCGATGCCGAACGCGCGGTTCGACAGCCCCGCGACGATCGACGCCAGCAGTGGCAGGAACACGACGATATGGATGGCGCTCACGAAAGCACCCCCGAAACCCGAAAAGCCACCGGCATCACCCCTTCATCCGGTTGACGTCGTCGACCGCGATGGAACCGCGACCACGGAAATAGATGACCATGATGGCCAGCCCGATCGCGCTTTCGCCGGCGGCGACCGCGAGGACAAACATCGCGAAGATCTGACCCACCAGGTCACCTAGCTGCGCCGAGAAGGCCACGAAATTGATGTTCACCGCCAGCAGGATCAGTTCGATCGACATCAGGATGACGATCAGGTTCTTCCGATTGAGGAAGATGCCGAGCACACCCAGCGTGAACAGGATCGCCGCAACGACCAGATAATGGGTAAGACCGATCACAGCTCGACCCCCTGCCCGATGGGCTGATTGACGTTACGGATCGCATCCTTGGCGCGACGGTTGATCTGGCGGTTGATGTTCTGCGCCTTGGCATCCGCACGCTTACGCTGCGTCAGCACGATCGCACCGATCATCGCGACCAGCAGCACCAGCCCGACACCTTCGAAGACATACAGGTAGCGCGAATAGAGCAGCTGCCCGATCGCCTCAATATTCGGGATCGCAACGTCGGTCGGCGCGATCCGCTTGGCCAGATCGATCCGGGCAGCGGTCCAGGCATAGGCACCGACAACCAGTTCGACCGCGAGCAGCACCGCCAAGGCCAGACCGGCAGGCAGATAGCGGACGAAACCGGCGCGCAGTTCGGTGAAGTCGATGTCGAGCATCATGACCACGAACAGGAACAGCACCGCGACCGCGCCGACATAGACGATGACCAGCAGCATCGCGATGAATTCGGCGCCGCACAGCACCATCAGGCCGGCCGCGTTGAAGAAGGCGAGGATCAGCCACAGCACCGAATGGACCGGATTGCGCGACGTGATCGTCAACGCAGCCGATGCCACCACGATCGTGGCGAACAGATAGAAGGCGAGTGTCTGGATCACGAGCGCTGCTCTTCCCCCTGCCCGCCCCGCGCGGATGTGCGGGACGAAACGCTAATCGAATGGCCGGCGAAGCGAACCGTTTCGCCCCCGCCGGTACGGAACATGCGCGCCATTACCGGTAGGGCGCGTCGCTCGCAAGGTTCGCGGCAATCGCGCGTTCCCAGCGGTCACCGTTCGCGAGCAGCTTGTCCTTGTGATAGATCAGCTCTTCGCGGGTTTCGGTGGCGAATTCGAAATTCGGACCCTCGACGATCGCATCGACCGGGCAGGCTTCCTGGCACAGGCCGCAATAGATGCACTTGGTCATATCGATGTCGTAGCGCGTCGTGCGGCGGCTGCCGTCCTCGCGCGGTTCGGCCTCGATCGTGATCGCCAGCGCCGGACACACCGCTTCGCACAGCTTGCAAGCGATGCAGCGCTCTTCCCCATTGGGATAGCGGCGCAGCGCATGCTCGCCGCGGAAGCGCGGGCTCAGCGGGTTCTTTTCATACGGGTAGTTGATCGTCGCCTTGGGCTTGAAGAAGTACCGCAGCGTCAGCGCATGGGCCTTCACGAACTCCCAGAGGGTGAACGATCGGATGGTCTGGGCGATACTCATGCGGGCACTCCCACGCGCTGGAACATGAGCCAGCCCGAGATGAGGAAGACGAAGGTCAGCGACAGTGGCAGGAAAATCTTCCAGCCCAGCCGCATCAGCTGGTCATAACGGTAGCGTGGCACCGTCGCCTTGACCCAGCTGAACACGAAGAAGAAGAAGAAGGTCTTGCCCAGGAACCAGATGATACCCGGCACCCAGTAGAGGAAGCCGATCTCAAGCGGCGGCAGCCACCCGCCCCAGAACAGCAACGCATTGAGCGCGCACATCAGAATGACGTTGGCATATTCGCCCAGCCAGAACAGCGCGAACGCCATCGACGAATATTCGGTCTGATAGCCCGCGACCAGTTCCGATTCCGCTTCGGTCAGATCGAACGGCGCACGCGCGGTTTCGGCGAGCGACGAGATCAGGAACACCACCGCCATCGGGAACAGCAGCGGGTTGAAGCCGAAGCCGTTGATGAAGCCGAAGATATGGGCACGCTGTTCAAGCACGATCGTCGTTAGGTTGAACGACCCGGCCCACAGCACGACCGAGATCAGCACGAACCCGATCGCGACTTCGTACGACACCATCTGCGCGGCGGCACGAAGCGCGGAATAGAACGGGTATTTGGAGTTCGACGCCCAGCCCGAGATGATGACGCCGTATACACCCAGCGACGATGCCGCAAGGATGTAGAGCAGGCCGACATTGATGTCCGCCACCACCACGCCGACGTCGAACGGAATGACCGCCCAGACGATCAGAGCGACGGTAAAGGTGATGATCGGCGCCAGCAGGAACAGGCCGCGATTGGCCGACGACGGCACGATCGTTTCTTGCAGGAACACCTTCAGACCGTCGGCGAACGACTGCAGCAGGCCCAGCGGACCGACGACGTTCGGACCACGGCGCAGCGCCATTGCCGCCCAGACCTTGCGGTCGACATAAATGATCATCGCCACCGCCAGCATCAGCGGCAGCGCGATCACGAGGATGCCGACCAGCGTGGCGACGGTCCATGCCCAGCCATAGGGCAGACCGACGGTAGTTTCGAAGAACGAGGTCACTCGGCGGCCTCCGCGAAATCCTGGCCATGGACAAGTTCGGCCGAACAACGCTGCATCGTCGGGCTGGCCCGGCAGATCGCGTTGGTCAGGTAGAAGTCGGCGACCGGATAGGTCACCTTGCCCTCGCCCTTAGCGTCGAGTGCCGGCGGGTTCCAGTCGTAACGTACCAGACCTTCCTGGCCCAGTTCCGGCACCGCCGCCGTCATTGCGCGGCGGACACCGGCGAAATCGTCGAACGGCAGCGTCACGCCAAGCACTTCGCCCAGCGCACGGAAGATCGTCCAATCCTCTCGCGCATCGCCCGGCGGGAACACCGCACGGTCGCCGCGCTGCACGCGCCCTTCAAGGTTGACGTAGGTCCCGACCTTCTCGGCATAGCTAGCACCCGGCAGGACGATGTCCGCCGCCGCCGCGCCCTTGTCGCCATGATGGCCGACATAAACCTTGGTGGCACCGGCGAACTGACCGAAATCGACCTCGTCCGCGCCGAGGAAGAACACCAGCTTCGGGTTCGCCGCGACGATATCGGCGATGCCGCCTGCCTGCGCATAGCCCAGCATCAGCGCGCCCATGCGAGCAGCCGCAGTATGGACCACGTTGAAGCCGTTCCAGCTCGTCCCGTCCTCCAGCGTACGGACCAGGTTGCCGTCGCGTGCCAGCTTCAATGCGGCGCCATGGCCGGCCTTCAGCGCACCCGGACCGACGATCACCGCCGGCCGCTTGGCCGCGTCGAGCGCTTCGGCCGCACGATCGGGCAGGCCGTTCAGTAGGCCGAGATCGTCACCCAGCCATTCGACCTTATAGGTCAGGTCGGTTTCCGGCCCAATCGCAAAAATGCGCGCGCCCTTCTTGATCGCCTTGCGGACGCGGGTGTTGATCAGCGGCGCTTCGTGGCGCAGGTCGCTGCCGACCAGCAGGATCGCATCGGCGTCCTCGATCCCGGCGATGGTCGTGTTGAACGCGACCGCGCCGAGATTGGTGACGTCATAGGCCATGCCCGTCTGCCGCCCTTCGAGCAGCGACGACCCGAGCGCGTTCACCAGCGCCTTGGCGGCGAACATGGTCTCGCAATCGAGCAGGTCACCTGCGATCGCCGCGACCGACGAACCGGCGTTCACCGCCGCGATCGCCGCGAACGCTTCGTCCCATTCGGCAGCGACCAGCTTGCCGTCCTTGCGCACGAAAGGCTTGTCGAGGCGGCGACGGACCAGACCGTCGACGGCGTGGCGCGTCTTGTCGTGCGCCCATTCCTCGTTCACATCTTCATTGATGCGCGGTACGCAGCGCAGCACCTGCCGACCCCGGCTGTCGAGGCGGATGTTGGTGCCGACCGCGTCCATCACGTCGATGGCGAGCGTCTTCTTCAGCTCCCAAGGACGCGCTTCGAACGCATAGGGCTTCGACGTCAGCGCACCGACCGGACACAGGTCGACGACATTGCCCGACAGCTCGCTCGTCACCGCCTGTTCAAGGTACGAGGTGATCTGCATGTTCTCGCCGCGATAGATCGCGCCGATTTCCTCTACGCCTGCAACTTCTTCCGCAAAACGGATGCAGCGCGTGCACTGGATGCAGCGGGTCATGACCGTCTTGACGATCGGACCCATGTACTTCTCGGTGACGGCACGCTTGTTCTCGTCATAGCGCGACGTGCCGCGACCATAGGCGACCGACTGGTCCTGCAGGTCGCATTCGCCACCCTGATCGCAGATCGGGCAGTCGAGCGGGTGATTGATCAGCAGAAACTCCATCACGCCTTCGCGCGCGGCCTTCACCATCGCGCTGTCGGTACGGATTTCCTGATTGTCGGCGGCCGGCAGCGCGCACGATGCCTGCGGCTTGGGCGGTCCCGGCTTCACCTCGACCAGACACATCCGGCAATTGCCGGCGATCGACAGCCGCTCGTGATAGCAGAAGCGCGGGATTTCCTTGCCCGCCGCTTCGCACGCCTGGAGGACCGTGGCACCCTGCGGCACCTCGACCTCGATCCCGTCTACTTTTACCTTGGGCATTAGCTGGCCTTCGTCGCCGCGGATGCGGCCGTTAATTTGTAGAGCGCTTCGCCTATCGCGCCATGCGCGACGCTGCGCGACAGGCGAACTGACTGGCCTGCGGGCAGACACGCGGCAAGCGCCGGGCGAATCGTCGCGAGCGCCGCGTCCTCAGCCCTGGAATAGGGCTTGCTCAGCACGAACTCGCGCGCGGCGGCGACATCGCGCTTCACGACGCAATCACCCAACCGTCGAACCTCCACTGTCGCCGTATCGGGCGTGCTGTCGAACTCGGCCGCGTAGTCGGTTGGAAGCAGCGCGACATTGACCGCAGGCGCCGCCTTACCGAAATCCTTCGCGTAGAGCGCCGGATATATGGTCATGCGGAACAGTTCAGGATTGAAAGACATCGACGTGCCCGAGGGCGCACAGAGCGACTTGACTAGCCGGTCGCGATAGGTCGACGGCGTACCCGGCACCTCGCGCCCATAGGCGAGCGCCGCCGCCCGCCCCTTCGGCGAACGCACCTCACACATCGCGAACTCGGTCATGGCGAGTTCTGCGTCCCTGCGCGATCCCTTGAAGCTGGATGGGCCGTCGGCTTGCGCCGCCAGCACCGCTGCCGCCATGACCGAGAGCGCGATCATTCCGCAGCTTCCCGCATCGGATGCACGCCACCGCCGCGCTTTTCGTTGATCCGCCGTTCGAGTTCGGGGCGGAAGTTCTTGATGAGACCCTGGATCGGCCATGCCGCCGCGTCGCCCAGCGCGCAGATGGTGTGGCCTTCGACCTGCTTGGTCACCTGCTGCAACGTGTCGATTTCCGACAAATCGGCATCGCCGGTGCGCAGCCGCTCCATCACACGCCACATCCAACCGGTGCCTTCGCGGCACGGCGTGCACTGGCCGCAGCTTTCATGCTTGTAGAAATAGGACAGACGGCTGATCGCGCGGACGACGTCGGTCGACTTGTCCATGACGATGACCGCCGCGGTGCCGAGGCCCGATCCGACCGCCTTCAGCCCGTCGAAATCCATCGGCGCGTCGATGATATGCTCGGCCTTTACCAGCGGCACCGACGATCCGCCGGGGATGACGCACAGCAGATTGTCCCAGCCACCGCGGATGCCGCCGCAATGCTTTTCGATCAGCTCGCGGAACGGGATGCTCATCGCTTCCTCGACCACGCATGGCTTGTTCACATGGCCGCTGATCTGGAACAGCTTGGTGCCACGGTTATTCTCCGCGCCGAAGCTGGCGAACCATTCCGGGCTGCGACGCAGGATGGTTGGCACGACCGCGATCGACTCGACATTGTTGACCGTCGTCGGGCAGCCATAGAGGCCGGCACCGGCCGGGAATGGCGGCTTCAGGCGCGGCTGACCCTTCTTGCCCTCTAGGCTTTCGAGCATCGCGGTCTCTTCGCCGCAGATATAGGCGCCGGCGCCGCGGTGCGCGAACACGTCAAAGTCATAGCCCGAACCGCAGGCATTCTTGCCCAGCAGCCCCTTGGCATATGCTTCGGCGATCGCGGCGAACAGCGTCTCCGCCTCGCGGATATATTCCCCGCGAATATAGATGTACGCGGCGCGCGCGCGCATCGCGAAACCGGCGACCAGCGCGCCTTCGATCAGCTTGTGCGGATCGTGGCGGATGATCTCGCGATCCTTGCACGAACCCGGCTCGGATTCGTCGGCATTGATCACCAGGAAGTTCGGCCGGTCGGGCTTCGGCGCCTTCGGCATGAACGACCACTTGGTGCCGGTCGGGAACCCTGCCCCGCCGCGCCCGCGCAGGCCCGATGCCTTGATCCGATCGATGATCGTGTCCGGCCCCAGCTGCAACAGCGCCTTGGTATTGTCCCAGTCGCCGCGCATCACGGCTGCATCGAGGTTCCACGGCTGGAACCCGTACACGTTGGTGAAGATGCGATCCTTGTCGGCCAGCATCCTTATCGTCCCTTCCCGATCGCCTTTTCGGCGATGAAATAAACGGCAACCATCGCCGCGATGCCGATGGCCACGCCGATCAGCTTCAGCGCGCCGACGAACAGTTCGAGCGCGATCCACAACACGACGATCCCGACCAGGACCGCGATCAACAGGCTGCCCAATGCCCTCACGAAGCGTTGCCCCATTCAGGGCGATAGTCGTGATTTTCGTGGACCATCGCCGTCAGGTTGCTGAGCGCGCCCGCCGGTTCGACGGTGTGGCGGCCCGGCTCCTGCGTGCCGGGCTTCGGCGTCTCGCCCTTGCCCAGCGCCTCGAGGATCGCGGTCATGCGATCATAGTCCAGATCTTCGTAATTATCGTCGTTGATCTGGACCATCGGTGCCGAGGCGCAATTGCCCATGCACTCGACCTCGGTCAGCGTGAACAGCCCGTCGGGCGTAGTCTTGCCCTTCATCAGGCCACGGTTCTTGCACGCGGCGAACACGTCGTCCGACCCGCGCAGCATGCACGGCGTCGTGCCGCATACCTGCACGTGATAGCGGCCGACCGGGGCGAGGTTGAACATCGTGTAGAAGGTCGCGACCTCGTACACCCGCATATAGGCCATGCCGAGTTCGCGGGCGATGAATTCGATCACCGGCACCGGCAGCCAGCCCTGGGTATGCGTTTCCGCACCGACCTGCCGCTGGGCGAGGTCGAGGAACGGGATGGTGCACGACTGCTGACGGCCTTCGGGATAGCGCGCGACGATCTCACGCGCCTTTTCCGCATTGGCCGGCGTCCAGGCGAAATTGCCCCAGCGCGCGCGGACCTCGGCTTCGTCGGGGATGTTGGGGGCGTCGGCCATTAGCGAATGAACTCCACGCGGCTGACCTTGTCGCCGCTGAACGAATAGACGGTCATCACGTCGAACGGCTCGGCATCGGGCGAACGGCGCACGCGCTCGTGCAGCACGACGCGCTCGCCCAGTTCGAACGACTGCAGCACTTCGGCATGGTTCTGCGGAAATTCGGCGAAGACTGCCGCCATGCCGCTTTCCACGCCCGCACGCCCGTCGCGCACGACGTCACCGCGATACTGCGCCTCGCAGCCGTCGTCGGCGAAGAACGCGGCATAGCCCGCCGCGTCGCGCGCGTTATAGCGTTCCATCATCGCCGTCACGGTATCGAGACGGCTCACCGGTCGCACTCCCCGAACACGATGTCCATCGCACCCAGGATCGCGGTGATGTCGGCAAGCATATGGCCCTTCGCCATGAAGTCCATCGCCTGGAGGTGGCTGAACGCGGTCGGGCGGATCTTCACGCGGTACGGCTTGTTGCTGCCGTCCGACACCATGTAGATGCCGAATTCACCCTTGGGGCTTTCGGTCGCGACATACACTTCGCCGGCGGGAACGTGGAAGCCCTCGGTGTACAGCTTGAAGTGATGGATCAGCGCTTCCATCGACTGCTTCATCTCGCCGCGCTTGGGCGGCACGACCTTGCGGTCCGACGAGGCGATCGGGCCTTCGGGCATCTGCGCGAGGCACTGCTTCATGATACGAGCCGACTGCCACACTTCCTCGACGCGGACCATGAACCGGTCGTAGCAATCGCCACGGGTGCCGACCGGCACGTCGAACTCGACCCGGTCATAGGCGTCATAGGGCTGCGCCTTGCGGATGTCCCACGGAATGCCCGCGCCACGGATCATCGGACCCGAGAAACCCCAGCGCACCGCATCCTCGCGGCTGACGATCGCGATATCGACGTTGCGCTGCTTGAAGATGCGGTTTTCCGAAACCATGCTGATCGCGTCGCCGAACAGCTGCGGCAGGCGCGTGTCGAGCCATTCCGCGATATCGGTCAGCAGCTTCAGCGGCACGTCCTGATGAACGCCGCCCGGCCGCAGGTAGTTATGGTGCATCCGCGCGCCGGACATGCGTTCGAAAAAGCCCATGCAGTCTTCGCGGACTTCGAACATCCACAGGTTCGGCGTCATCGCGCCGACGTCCATCACGTGCGAACCGAGGTTCAGCATGTGATTGCAGATACGGGTCAGCTCCGCGAAGAACACCCGCAGATACTGAGCGCGCAGCGGCACTTCGATGTCGAGCAGCTTTTCGACCGCCAGCACATAGCTGTGCTCCATGCACAGCGGCGAGCAGTAATCGAGGCGGTCCATGTAGGGGAGCGCCTGCTGATAGGTCTTGTACTCGATCAGCTTTTCGGTGCCGCGATGGAGCAGGCCGACATGCGGGTCGATCCGCTCGATGATCTCCCCGTCCAGTTCGGTGACGAGACGCAACACGCCGTGCGCCGCAGGGTGCTGCGGGCCGAAGTTGATCGTGTAGTTCTGGATCTCGACATCGCCCGCCATGGGGTTGGCGGCGTCCATCTCATGGTCGTAATCGGCCATTACTTGTCCTCCACCGGCGGCTTGCCCGCATCGGGCGAGGGCACGTCGGGATCGACCGGCTTCGATTCAGGCTGGTTGCCCGGATGCGGCTTGCCCGCGCCGGTATCTGCCGTGCTGTCCGACGTCTTCGGCTTGTCGACCTGCGGTTCGGCTGCCTTGACGTTGTCGTCGGCGCGCTTGACCTGATCGGCGGTGACCGGCGTCGGTGCGCCTGGGGCCGTGCCGACGGCAGGCTTCGGCTCGGCCGCCTTTTCGTCGCCCGGCAGGACGTATTCGGCACCTTCCCACGGGCTCATGAAGTCGAACGTGCGGAAATCCTGCGCCAGCTTCACCGGCTCATAGACCACGCGCTTGGCTTCTTCCGAATAGCGCATCTCGACATAGCCGGTCAGCGGGAAGTCCTTGCGCAGCGGGTGGCCACGGAAACCGTAATCGGTCAGGATGCGACGCAGGTCGGCATTGCCGGTGAACAGTACGCCGTACATGTCGTACACTTCGCGCTCGAGCCAGCCGGCATTGTACCAGATGCCTGTCACCGACGGCACCGGCCTTTCCTCGTCCGTGCTCACGCGCACACGGATGCGGTGGTTCCGCGTCATCGACAGCAGGTGATAGACGACCTCGAACCGCTCGGGGCGCTCGGGATAGTCCACGCCGGCGATCTCGGCCAGCATCTCGTATTTAAGGCCCGGCGTGTCGCGCAGCGTTTCCATCGCGATGACAAGACGGTCGCGATCGACGGTCAGCGACACCTCGCCGACCTTGTCCTGCGCGTCGAGCAGCATGTCGCCGAGCGCAGCGGTCGCCGCGTCGATGATGCCATCATTCGCGGCGTAGCGGGGTGCAGGCGCCCTCACCGTTCGATGCTCCCCGAACGGCGGATCTTCCGCTGCAACTGCATCACGCCGTACAGCAGCGCTTCGGCAGTCGGCGGGCAACCCGGGACATAAATGTCGACCGGCACCACGCGATCGCAACCGCGCACGACGCTGTAGCTATAATGGTAATAGCCGCCGCCATTGGCGCAGCTGCCCATCGAGATGACGTATTTCGGTTCCGACATCTGATCGTACACGCGACGCAGCGCCGGGGCCATCTTGTTGCAGAGCGTGCCGGCGACGATCATCACGTCCGACTGACGCGGGGAAGCGCGCGGCGCGGCACCGAAGCGCTCCATGTCGTAGCGCGGCATGTTCACATGGATCATTTCCACCGCGCAGCAGGCGAGGCCGAAGGTCATCCACCACAGCGAACCAGTGCGCGCCCACTGGAACAGGTCCTCGGTCGAGGTGACCAGAAAGCCCTTGTCGGTCAGTTCGCCGTTCAGGTCGTTGAAGAAACCCTCATCGGGCGCCTGCACCGGCACGCCGGCCGCGTTACCCGCGCCGAAGCCGTGCGGCGGCGTCGTGAGTTCTACTCCCATTCGAGAGCTCCCATCTTCCAAGCATATACGAGGCCGAGTGCCAGTTCGCCGATGAATACCATCATCGAGATCCACGCGGTCCAGCCGAGGTCGAACACCGTGACTGCCCAGGGATATAGGAACGCGGCTTCGAGATCGAAGAGGATGAACAGGATGGCGACCAGATAGAAGCGGACGTCATACTGGCTGCGCGAATCCTCGAACGCGGGGAAGCCGCATTCATACTCGGTCAGCTTTTCCGGCGTCGGCTTGTGCGCGCCGGTGAAACGCGATGCCACCATGGGCAACACGACGAAGGCCGTCGACAGCGCCAGGGCAATGCCCAGGAACATCAGGATCGGCAGATATTGCGACAGGTCGACCAAGGTGGGGGTCTCTCGCGGTTGCGGTATGAATGGAGCCGGCTTTAGGACGATGGCGTCGGGCCATCAAGGGCGGAACAGGGTGAGAATCACTCGCAATTCCCTGCCCTTCCGCGCTATGCCGCAGCGACGCTGGCCGCGCGGGGAAGCTGCGGTCGTCGACGAGGGGGGAATCGATGCGAATTTGGACGACACTCGGCATCATCGCGGGCGCGATCGTCGCGCAGCCGGCCGCGGCGCAGAATGTCGACGCGACCAAGCCCGAAACCGTGGTCGCCGCGCTGCGCCATGCGGGCTACCGGGCGGTACTGACCAAGGACAATAGCGGCGATCCGCTGGTCAAAAGTGGCGCCGCCGGTGTCGACTTTTCGGTCTATTTCTACAACTGCACCGACAACAAGGCGTGCAAGACGGTGCAGTTCCACGCCGGGTTCGTGAAGAAGGGCGTGACGCTCGACACGATCAACAAGTGGAACGCCACGCATCGCTTCGCGCGCGGCTATCTCGACGACGAGAAGGACCCGCGAATCGAGATGGACGTCGACCTCGACGATGGCGGCCTGTCGGGCGCGCTGTTCAAGGCGAACCTCGCGACCTGGGACTCGTTGCTCGGCGAATTTCAGAAGGCGATCGACTTCTGAGGCGATAAGGGTGGCGGCACCGCGCCGCCACCCGACAGGTCAGCGCAGCGCGCCCGCGACCAGCTTGTGCAGGCGGGTCTGCATCTGTTCGTTGCTGGCCAGCACCTCGCCCTTTTCATAGGCACGGTCCGCACCGCGATAATCGGTGACGAAGCCGCCCGCTTCCTTCACCAGCAGCATGCCAGCGGCGATATCCCACTTCTTCAGCCCCGATTCCCAGAAGCCATCGAACCGGCCTGCCGCGACATAGGCGAGGTCCAGCGCAGCCGAGCCGAAGCGGCGGATACCAGCAACCTCGGGCGCGACCGCGCCGAAGATGCGGGTCCATTCGGCGAAATTGCCATGGCCGAGGAACGGGATGCCGGTGGCGATCAGCGCTTCCGACAGGTCACGCCGGGACGAGACACGCAGCCGCTGTCCCTGCAACCAGGCACCCCGACCCTTTTCGGCCCAGAAGCCTTCGTCGGTGATCGGGTTATAGACCATCGCGGTCGTGATCTCGGGACGGCCACCGGCGCCGTTCGGCTCCTCGACCGCGACCGAGATCGAGAAATGCGGGATGCCGTGCAGGAAGTTGGTGGTGCCGTCCAGCGGATCGACGATCCAGCGCGGCTTGGTCGGATCGCCGGCGATCTCGCCGCCTTCCTCCAAGAGCATGCCCCAGTCGGGACGCGCCTTGCGCAGTTCCTCGACCAGCGTTTCCTCGGCGCGCTTGTCGGCCATCGACACGAAGTCCGCCGGCCCCTTGCGGCTGACCTGGAGATGCTGGACCTCGCCGAAGTCGCGGCGCAGGCGCGGGCCGGTCTTGCGGACGGCGCGTTCGAGGACGGTGATGAGGCCGGACTGGGCGGACATTGTTCTGGTTCCTGTTGGTTCTTTTACTGGCAGCGCCGCGGGCAAAGCCCGCGTCGTCGGTCGCGCTTTCGCGCGCCGGCCGAGCCGGCAGCCTGGCGAAATAGCTTTCCCTATTTCGTCCGGCCGCTCGGCTTAATCCGCCCGCCGGACGTAGGTCTGCTCATACACGTCGACCACGATGCGCGTTCCCGAAGCGATATGCGGCGGGACCATCACGCGGACGCCGTTGTCGAGCACGGCGGGCTTGTAGGACGACGATGCCGTCTGGCCCTTCACCACCGCATCCGCCTCGACGATCGTCGCTTCGATCGTGTCGGGCAGCTGGACGCTGATCGCTTCGTCTTCATAGAGTTCCATGACGACATCCATGCCGTCCTGGAGGAAGGCGGCGGCATCGCCCAGCAGGTCGCGCGGCAGCGATACCTGGTCGTAGGTTTCCTTGTCCATGAACACCAGCATGTCGCCTTCGGGATACAGGAACTGGAAGTCCTTGGTATCGAGGCGGATGCGCTCGACCGTCTCGGCCGAACGGAAGCGGACGTTGTTCTTGCGGCCGTCGCGCAGGTTCTTCATTTCGACCTGCATATAGGCGCCGCCCTTGCCCGGCTGCGTATGCTGGATCTTGACCGCGCGCCAGATGCCGCCTTCATATTCGATGATGTTGCCGGGGCGAATGTCGACGCCGCTGATCTTCATGACGAACCATACCTGTTGGAAAGAGCGAAGCTGCGCCCTTACCGCTCCGCCCGTCCGCGGGCAAGCAGCGGATAGGGATTGATCGCGCGGCCCTTGTACCATGGTTCGTCGGCGTTCACCCGCTCGACGCCGAAATGCAGGTGGAAATTGCCGGTCCCGGCATTGCCGGTGTCGCCGACCGCGCCGATCGGATCGCCCGCGCGGACCGGCGCCCCTTCGCGCAGCGTCGGGGCATAGGCAGCGAGGTGGGCGTAATAATAGGACAGCCGGCGGTCGGGCGAGCGGACATAGGCGGTCACCCCGCCGCCGCCATTGCTGTAGAACAGCTTTTCGACCGTGCCGGGCGCCGCGGCGACGACCGGCGTACCGGCGGGGGCCATGATGTCCACCCCGCTATGCCGCCGTTCGCCACCGGCCCGCGCCTCGCCATAGCTGTCGCGGATGCTCGTCCAGCCGACCCCCGATACGGGCAGGACCAGCCGCCCCGGCGACGGCGGTTCGGCCAGCCGGGTCGGCGCATCGGCAAAGGCGCGAATCGGCGGGGCGGACGATCCGCCGAAATCGACCAGCAACGCAGCCAGCCCACCCAGCAGCACGAAGACGCCGAGAAACGCCCAGCCGATCCGGTTCACCCCCTGCCCTCCGCTATGGCTGGAAGATCGCCGGCGTGCCGGGCTTGACCATCAGCGACAGCCGGGCGGCGTCCCAGTTGGTCAGTCGGATGCAGCCATTGCTCTCGGTCTTCCCGATATTCTCCGGCTCGGGCGTGCCGTGGATACCGTAATGCTCTTTCGAGAGATCGATCCAGACGACGCCGACCGGATTGTTGGGGCCGGGCGGCACGATCTCCTTGCTGTCCGACTTGTCGGCATGGCGCAGGATCGCCGGATTGTACTGCCAGTCGGGATTGGCGGCGACGCCCTGAATCTTCCATTCGCCGATCGGCAGCGGGTCGTGCGACGAGCCCATCGTCGCGGGAAACTGGGCGAGGATCTTGTCGCCCTTATAGGCGCGCAGCCAGCCTTCCGACTTGTCGACCACGACGCGGTCGGCCTGGGGCTGGTTGGCGTCGACGTTCAGATTGGCGAGCGTCTGGCGATAGTCGCCCGACCAGCTCTCCGCATAGCTGCGCGACGAGGGCAGGACGTTGGGAAAGACGACGCGGGTGCCGGGGCGCAGCATCGTTTCCCGGCTGTTCAGCGCGACCAGCGTGGCGGGCGTGGTGTGGAACATCTCGGCCAGCTTTTCGAGCGGCGAGCGGTAGCCGATCGTCGTCAGCTTCGCCTGATCGGCATATTCCTTGGGGATCGGGTTGGTGTACGGCCCGGCCAGCGCGCGTTCGGACAGGGTCAGGGTCACCGTCGCGGGGCGCATATTGGGGTTCAGCGCACGGGTGGTCGCGGCATCGAGCTTGCCAGTGACCGGCAGGCCTCGGGCGGTCTGGAATCCACGTAGCGCCTGTTTGAACAGCGCGCTGTCCCTGCCGTCGATCACGCCGCTCGTGAAGCCGTGCCGGTCGAGCAGCACCTGCGCGTGCAGGATATTTCGGTCGACCGCCGGGAGTTGCGGCGCGGGCGCAGGCGCCTGCGCCATCGCCACGCCGCTCCCCAGGATCGCCGCCAAGGCCAGTCGCTTCATACACCATCCCCAACATCGTTGAGGGTGGATAACGACCGGACCCGGCGGCGGTTTCCTTACGTGCCGAGAACCGCCGCGAACGCCTGCACCGCCGCCGCTTCGTCGCCGTTCCAGACCGCGCCCGATACGGCGAGGAAGTCGGCCCCGGCGCGGACGAGATCGGGGGCGTTGGCCGGCGTGATGCCGCCGATCGCGACACAGGGGAGTTCGAACACGGTCGACCACCACGACAGCAGCACCGGATCGGCGACATGCGCGACCTGCTTGGTTGTCGTCGGGTAGAAGGCGCCGAACGCTACATAGTCGGCGCCAGCCTCCCCCGCTTCCATGGCGAGATGGCGGCTGTCATGGACGGTCACGCCGATCTGGACATTGGGGCCGAGTACGTCGCGCGCTTCTCGGGCATCGCCATCGTCCTGGCCCAGATGGACGCCATCCGCGCCTAGCCGCTTGGTCAGGCTGATGCTGTCGTTGACGATCAAGGCGACGTCGCGGTCGGCGCAAATCTTCTGAAGCGGTTCGGCCAGTCGCGCGGCGGCGTGCTGGTCGATATCCTTCACCCGGAACTGGAACGCGGCGACCGGCCCGGCATCGAGCGCGCGGGCGAGGCGGTCGGGAAAGGTGCCGGTCACATCGAGCGGAGAGATGAGGTAAAGCTGGCACGGCGGGCGGCGCACGTCGCGGACGAACTGGGTCGCGAAATCGGGCGACAGCGGGCCGAGCGGGTCTTCGTTCAGGGTCATGGCGCCTTCCCTGCCCCAGCGCGGCGGCGGGTGGAAGGGTTTTGGGGGCCAAAGTTCACTAAGTTCACACTCGCGCGCGTTTTGCGCGTAGCGTTGCGAGTAACTATCAATAGTAAGTAGGTTGTTCGCCGGGGCGGCAAGAAGAAGAAGAAGAAGAAGAAGCGGGACCCCGGGTCAAGCCCGGGGTGACGTGGGAAGGGGCGGCTACGATGACAAAGAGCACCGGACGCTGGAGCGGCCGATGCCCTTTTGCCATGGCTGGGAGCTTGTAGGAAAGCGTTACGCCGCGAGCAGCGCCTTCTGTGTCGAGGCGCAGTGGATTTCGTCGATCGCGCTGCCCAGCGCCTTGTCGAACTCGGCGTCGGTCATCTGCTGGCGCAAGTCGGAGAGCAGCGCGCGGCTGAAGCTGGCGATGATGCCGGGGTTCTTCGCCAGTTCGGCGCAGGCCTCGGTCCGGCTGAACCCGCCCGACAGCGCCACGACGCGCAGCACGCGCGGATGGTCGACCAGCGGCTGGAACAGGCCGGGCTTGGCCGGCAGCGACAGCTTCAGCATCACCTTGTCGTTGCCGGTCATCGCGTCGAGCGCCGTGAGCGTTTCTTCGAGCAGGATCTGGTCGGCCTCGGCACGCTCGGCGCTCTTGATGTTCACTTCCGGTTCGATGATCGGCATCAGGCCGGCGGCGATGACCTGCTGCGCGACTTCGAACTGCTGCTTCACGACGGCAGCGATCCCTTCGCGGTTGGCGAGGTTGATGACCGAGCGTTCCTTAGTGCCGAAGATGCCGAGCTTCGCCGCGCGGGCGAGCAGGTCGTCGAGGCCGGGCATCGGCTTCATCAGCTGAACGCCGTTGGCTTCGTCCTCCAGCCCTTTGTCGATCTTGAGGAAGGGCACGACGCCCTTGTCGGCCAGCGCCTGCGGCACCGGCTTGCCGCCCGCCTGCCCGTCCATGGTGCGTTCGAACAGGATCGCGCCGATCACCTTGTCGCCGGTGAAGGCGGGGGAGAGGATGATGCGCGCGCGCATGTCGTGGATCAGGCCGAACATTTCCTCGTCGGTGTTCCATGCACCTTCGTCGATGCCATAGCCCTTCAGCGCCTTGGGCGTCGAACCGCCGCTCTGGTCGAGCGCGGCGATGAACCCGTGTCCGTCGGCAATCTTCGCAGTCATGTCGGCGTTGTTCATGATCGACCCCTTGGGTGTTGAAATGGCGTCAGAGCGCGAGCCAGCGCCGGAGCGCCTGGTCCACCTGCTCCATCGATGTGGCGTCCGCCTGTCCCAGCACGCGCACCACGCGGCTGCGGCGCAGCGTCTTGATCTTGTCGACCTGCGCCTCGCTTTCGACCGAGATGCCGGTCGAGTCGGACGCGGGAAACGGCACGCGGAACAGCGTCTCGCCGCCGGTGAGGCTGGTCAGCGGGACAAGCGTCACCGAGGCGTGCGCTTCGTTGAACAGGTCGGATTGCACGACCAGGAAGGGACGGCGCTTCACCGCCAGGTCGCCCGGCCCTTCGACCAGGACGATCATGCCGCGCCTTATCTCCACCGGCCGTCCTCCGCTTCCACCCGGTCGAAAAAGGCCCAGTCGGCGCCGTCGTCGCGGGCAGCGGCGCGTTCGGACTGGCGGCGGGCTTCGGCGCGAAAGGCTTCGTCGTGCAGCTCGACATAGCGGCGCACGGCATCGCGGGCGATGTCGCTTTTCGAACGCCCCTGCGACCGGGCGACGTTGGCGAGCCGCTCCTCCAGTTCGGTGTCGAGTCGTACTCCCAGCAACGCCCTACCCTTCGTTTAACGTGTTGAACGGGTAGCGGGGGTTGGGGATGGGATCAAGCGGGTTGTTGGTTTGGCCCGTATTAAACGCCGTACCCCCGCGCAGGCGGGGGTCCAGGGCCAGGCTACGCAGCGTAGCGTTCGGCGCTCTGGACCCCCGCCTGCGCGGGGGTACGGTCTGGGTTGCGGATTTGGCTCAGCGGATCAGCGCGGCGACGCCGGGCAGTTCCTTGCCCTCCATCCATTCGAGGAACGCACCGCCGGCGGTCGAGATGAAGCTGAACTGGTCGCTCACCCCGGCCTGGTTGAGCGCCGCAACGGTATCGCCGCCGCCCGCGACCGACACCAGCGAACCGTCGGCGGTCAGCGCCGCCGCCGTCTTGGCCAGCGAAACCGTCGCGACGTCGAACGGCGGGGTTTCGAACGCGCCCATCGGCCCGTTCCACACCAAAGTGCGGCAGTTCTTGAGCACGTCGCCCAGCGCCTCGGTTGCGGCAGGACCGACGTCGAGGATCATTTCGTCGGCGGCGACTTCATGGACGTTGACGGTGCGGGTTACCGGGTTCGGCTTGAACTCCTTCGCCACCACCACGTCATAGGGCAGGTGGATGGTGCAGTTGGCCTTTTCGGCGGCTTCAAAGATTTCGTCCGCCGTGCCGGTCAGGTCGTGTTCGCACAGCGACTTGCCGACATCGACACCGCGCGCCGCGAGGAAGGTGTTGGCCATGCCGCCACCGATGATGAGGTGATCGACCTGCCCGACCAGATGCTTCAGCACGTCGAGCTTCGACGACACCTTCGCGCCGCCGACAACCGCCGCGACCGGGTGCTGCGGGTTGCCCAGCGCCTTGTCGAGCGCGTCGAGTTCGGCCTCCATCTGCCGCCCGGCGAACGCGGGGAGCTTGTGCGCGAGGCCTTCGGTCGAGGCATGGGCGCGGTGCGCTGCCGAGAAGGCGTCGTTGACATAATAGTCGCCAAGCGCGGCCATGGTTTCAACGAGTTGCGGATCGTTCTTCTCTTCGCCGGCGAAGAAGCGGGTGTTTTCCAGCACGGCGATGTCGCCCGGCTGCATCATGCGCACCGCTTCGGCAGCGCCGGTCCAATCGACGAAACGGACTTCGCGGCCCAGCACGTCCGACAGCGGCTTGGTGACGGGGGCCAGCGACATGGTCGGGTTCGGCTGCCCCTTGGGACGGCCGAAATGGGCAAGGATCAGGACGATCGCGCCGCGATCCGCCAGTTCGGTGACGGTGCCGATCGTGGCGCGCAGGCGGGTGTCGTCGGTGACGGCGCCGTCGGCCATCGGCACGTTCAGGTCCTCGCGGACCAGCACGCGCTTGCCGGTGAGGTCGCCCATGTCGTCGAGCGTCTTGAAATTACGGCTCATGTCTTCGCTCCTGATGACCACCCGTTCGTCCTGAGTAGCCATTGAGCGAAGTCGAAATGGCGTATCGAAGGATGCTTCGATACGGGCCTTCGACAAGCTCAGTCCCTACTCAGCACAAACGGGCGGCTTGGTTTCAATTCGTATCGTATCGCCGACGCTGATCCGGCCGCCCTCGATCACCTGCGCCAGCGCGCCGCCGCGCCAGTCGGGCGTCAGCGCGGCGCGCAGGCCCTCTGCGATCGTCTCCATGCGGCTGCACGGATCGCATTCCTTGGTGATTTCGAGCAGCACCTCGCCGACGCGGACACGTACGCCCAGCGTCTGCGGCAGGTCGAAATTCTCGACCAGCAAATTCGCGCGGCGTTCCCACCATGGCAGGTCGTGGCCGATCAGCGTCATCGCCTGCGCCCAGTCGCCGACTTCCATCAGCGACACCTGCCGCTTGTTCCGCCCGGGCTTCAGCGCGCCGCGAAAGTCGCCGTCGATGCCGGTTTCGACGGTGATGCGCACCGTCTGCACCAGTTCGATCGGCCCGCGCGAAAAGGCGTGGCGGGCGATCCCCCTAAGAACACCGCCCGCCATCGGGCTCAGCCCAGCTTCGCCATGGCGGTCGCGGTGTCGACCATGCGGTTCGAGAAGCCCCATTCATTGTCGTACCACGACACGACGCGGACCAGCTTGCCGTCGAGCACGGCGGTCTCGAGGCTGTCGACGGTCGACGATGCGGGGGTGTGGACGATGTCGATCGAGACCAGCGGCTCGTCCGAGAAGTAGAGCACGCCCTTGAGCGGACCCGATTCCGACGCCGCCTTCAGGATCGAATTCACTTCGTCCTTGGTCGTGTCCCGCTTCGGGGTGAAGGTCAGGTCGACGAGGCTGCCGTCCGGCACCGGCACGCGGACGGCCGAACCGTCGAGCTTGCCCTTGAGTTCGGGCAGCACTTCACCGACCGCGCGGGCGGCGCCGGTGGTGGTCGGGATCATCGACATGGCGGCGGCACGGGCGCGGCGCAGGTCCGGATGGATCTGGTCGAGGATCTTCTGGTCGTTGGTATAGGCGTGGATCGTGGTCATCAGGCCGCGTTCGATGCCGATGGCGTCGTTCAGCACCTTGGCGACCGGCGCCAGACAGTTGGTGGTGCACGAAGCGTTCGACACGATGGTGTGGCCGGCTTCGAGCTTGTCGTGGTTGACGCCGTACACGACGGTCAGGTCGACATTCTTGCCCGGGGCCGAGATCAGCACGCGCTTGGCACCGGCATCGATATGCTTCTGGCAGCTGTCGCGGTCGGTGAAGAAGCCGGTGCATTCGAGGACCAGCTCGACGCCCAGTTCCTTGTGCGGCAGGTTGGCCGGATCACGCTCGGCAGTGACGCGGATGCGCTTGCCGTCGATGACCAGGTCGTCGCCTTCGGCGGCGACTTCGCCCGGATAGCGGCCATGGACCGAATCGCGGCTGAACAGCCATGCGTTCGACTTGGCGTCGGCGAGGTCGTTGATCGTCACCAGTTCCAGCCCGCTGTCGGGCCGTTCGAGGATCGCGCGCGCCACCAGACGGCCGATGCGTCCGAACCCGTTGATCGCTACTTTCGTCATATCCGCGTCTCCTCAGTTGCCGAGCCGCGCCAGCACCTTTGCGGTGATGGCATCGGCAGTCAGTCCGAAATGTTCGTAGAGCTTGTCGGCCGGGGCCGATGCGCCGAAGCGGTCGATGCCGAAGCGCAGGCCGTCGACCATGGTGTAGCGTTCCCAGCCGATGGTCGTGCCCGCCTCGATCGACACGCGCAGGATTTCGTCCGGGCGGGCATGCGGCAGCACGTCCTCGCGATAGGCGGCGTCCTGCGCATCGAAGCGGGACCAGCACGGCATCGACACGACATCGGCGCCGATGCCCTTGGCTTCGAGCTGCTGCGCGACGCCGATAGCGATCTCGACCTCCGACCCGGTCGCGATCAGGATGACGCGGCGGTCGGCTTCGGCGGCCTTGAGGCGGTACGCACCCTTGGCGCTGCGGTTCTCGCTGGTTTCGGTGCGAAGCTGCGGCAGGTTCTGGCGCGACAGAGCCAGCAGCGAGGGGCCGTCGCGGCGCTGTACCGCCAGTTCCCAGCATTCCGCCGTCTCGACCGCATCGGCGGGGCGATAGACGTCGAGGCCGGGGATGATGCGCAGGCTCATCACATGCTCGATCGGCTGGTGCGTCGGGCCGTCTTCGCCCAGACCGATCGAGTCGTGAGTCATGACATAGACGACACCGGCATTCTGCAGTGCCGACAGGCGGATGGCCGGCCGGGCATAGTCGGCGAACACCAGGAAGGTGCCGCCATAGGCCAGCACGCCGCCGTGCAGCGCCATGCCGTTCATCGCCGCCGACATGCCGAATTCGCGGATGCCGTAATGGATGTAGCGACCGGAATAATCCTCCGCCGTCAGCGCGACCTGCGCCTTGGTCTGGGTATTGTTCGAGGGCGTGAGGTCCGCCGAACCGCCGAGCGTTTCGGGCAGCGAGGCGTTGATCGCTTCCAGCGCCAGCGACGATGCGACGCGGGTCGCGATCTTCTTCGGCTCGGCGATCAGGCTGTCGATATGGCTCTTCAGCGACCAGCCGTCGGGCAGCTTGTTGGCCATGCGGCGTTCGAATTCCGCGCGATCGGCATGATCGGACAGGCGCTGGTTCCAGTCGGCGTGGAGCGACTGGCCCCGTGCGCCGATTTCCTTCCACGCGTCGGTCAGCGCTTCGGGCAGGTGGAAGGCTTCATGCTCCCACAGCAAGGCGGCGCGGGTGGCGAGGATTTCCTCGGCACCGAGCGGCGAGCCATGGACCTTGTGGCTGCCGCCCTTGTTCGGGGCGCCCTTGCCGATGACGGTGCGGCAGCGGACCAGCGAGGGGCGCGGGTCGGCGGCGGCTTCGGCGAGCGCACGTTCGATGTCGGCGAAGTCGTGGCCGTCGCAGGCGACGACGTGCCAGCCGGTCGCGGCATAGCGGGCCGATACGTCCTCGCTGGTCGACAGGTCGGTCGAACCGTCGATCGTGATGCGGTTGTCGTCCCACAGGACGTTCAGGCGGCCGAGCTTCAGGTGACCGGCAAGGCCGATCGCCTCGTGATTGATGCCTTCCATCAGGCAGCCGTCGCCGGCGATCACCCAGGTGCGGTGATCGACCAGATCGTCGCCGAACACGGTGTTCAAATGCCGCTCTGCGGTGGCCATGCCGACCGCCATCGCCAGCCCCTGCCCCAGCGGACCGGTGGTGCATTCGATGCCGGGCAGTTCGAAATTCTCAGGATGGCCGGCGCACGGGCTGCCGAGCTTGCGGAAGTTCGCAATGTCCTGAATGGTGGGCTTGGCATAGCCGGTCAGGTGGAGGAGCGAATAGATCAGCATCGATCCATGGCCCGCCGACAGGACGAACCGGTCGCGGTCCGCCCAATGCGGATCGGCGGGATCGAATTTCAGGAATTTCGACCAGAGGACGGTGGCGACATCGGCCATGCCCATCGGCATGCCGGGATGCCCCGAATTGGCGGCCTCCACCGCGTCCATCGACAAAACGCGGATGGCGTTGGCGAGTTCGAGCTGGGATATGGTCACGCGCACTCCTGTTGGGCGCCGATAGGGTCGCGCGAGCCTTTGGAACCGTCACGCCGATCAGTCAACCGCCAAACCCAAGGTTTGTTTAACATGTTTAGCAAGGATCGATAAACCCGATGAGCGACACCCCCCATGCCGCGACCATCGCGCGGATCGACCGGGCGCTGGAACGGATCGAACGCGCTGCACAGACGCAGGTAAAGGCGAATCGGACGCTCGAGTCGCGGCATGCCGCGTTGCGCACGCGGATCGGCGATGCGATCGGCGCGCTCGATGCGGTGATCGCGCGCGAAGCGGACGCCGACTGATGGGCCATATCACGCTGACGATTGCCGGCCGCAGCCATCAGGTCGGATGCCGCGATGGCGAGGAGCCGAAGCTGCGCGCGTTGGGTGCGATGCTGGAGCGACATGCGCCGGCGGTGCAGCACGCGGCGGGCGGATCGTCGGAGCGGACATTGCTCTACATCGCGCTGATCCTGGCGGACCAGCTGGCCGAGCGCGAGGCGGGGCCGGCACCGGACGGGACGTCCGAGATGCTGGAGCGGATCGCGGATCGGCTGGAGGCGGTTGCCTCCGCCCTTGAGCGGACGGACCCCAGCGCCTAAATAGGACGTGGCGGGACTGCCCGGTGCGAGCCATGCATAATCCCTGAGGCTATTTCTTCATCCATGGGGGTTGTCCCTGCGCAGATCCTGGTCTGACGTACATGATCCCCACCTGACGTACCGTGCGTCAGTGGATAACGCGGCAAACGGCCCATGGTGGTTCCGCCACACCCCCTTTCCATGACCGATAAGGCCGGCCTGCGCCGTGAATTGCGCGCGCGGCGGCGCGCCTTTGCCGCGACCCGTCCGTCGCTCCCCGCCCCGTCGCGGTTGCTGATCGAGGCGCTGTGTCCCGGCGGCATCGTCGCCAGCTATGTGCCGGTCGGTGGCGAGGCCGATCCGGCGCTGTTCGATGCGGCGGTCGTCGCGGCCGGCGGCGTGTTGGCCTGGCCGGTGGTTATCGACCGGGAATCACCGATCACCTTCCATCTTGGATCAACCGATACCATGGCCGACGGTCCGTACGGCCTGCGCCAGCCGCAGGCGACGGGCGATGGCGTGGTGCCCGACATCGTCCTGACGCCGCTGGTCGGATTCGATTCGCGCTGCAACCGGCTGGGCCAGGGGGCGGGCCATTATGACCGGGCGTTCGCGCTCTGGCCCGATGCGCTGCGAATCGGTATCGCGTGGTCGGTGCAGCAGGTCGATGCCCTGCCCCGCGACCCATGGGACGTGCCGCTGCACATGATCATTACCGAAACCGACGTCTTTCTGCCGGGAGTGCCCAAGTGAACGAACCGACGTGGCGCAAACCGGCTGGCGTGCTCGCGATCCTGCTCATGCTGACACTCTGGGCGATCGGTGTGGCGATGCTGTCGCCGATGGTCGGCGGCTGGCATTGGGTCTTGCAACTGGCGTTTTACGTCGCGGCGGGCATCGCATGGCTCTGGGTGCTGCCGATGCGGCGGATGCTGTTGTGGATGGAAACAGGCCGCTGGCGGTAGCGCCATCCGTAAAGGATGGCGCGAGTGACGGGGCTCGAACCCGCGACCTCCGGCGTGACAGGCCGGCGCTCTAACCAACTGAGCTACACCCGCTCTCTAGCGAGGAGGCGGCGTGTAGGGTAGCGAATCGCCGGTGTAAAGTGGGTTCTTTGCCGGCGATGCGAAAAGCGTCATTCGGCGATCGTGGCGGTCAGCCGCAGCCCCAGGACCAGCGCGTTGCCGAACGTCGGGTTCAGTCCCGGCGCGACGACATATTGGACATGTGGCTGCACCCCCAGCCAGTCGGCGACGGCGATGCGGTGGTTGAGTTCGATCACCGCCTCGCCGCGCGCCGGCGTCCCGCCCTCGACCCGCACGATCGCGCGACCGGCGCTGCTGCCCCCGGCATAGGCGATGGCGATACCGCTGTCGTCGCGTGGCCGCGACGCAAGCAGCCCGCGCCACACAAATCCCAGCGACGAGAAGCCACCGAAGAGATTGGCGCGGTCGCCAGCGACGCCCAGCCGGAAGAAGCCGCGCATGCCGCGCGTGCGGTCGCCGGCCAGTTGCGCCTCCCCGCGGACATAGGCGCCGTTGCTGCGCACCTGCCGGACGATGGCGGCACCGGTGGCCGCATCGAACCGGTCGTCGCTGCGCGCGGTATAGGTCCAGCCGCCGCCGAACAGGCGCACCACGCCCAGTTCGACATCCGCCTCCCCGATCAGCAGCGCGCCGTCGCCGCCGGCAATGCCGATCCAGTCGCGGCGCGGGCGGGCGGGATCGTTCGGTACGCCGTCCGCCGCGGCGGCGCGCAGGGTGACGCGGTCGCCGAGCTTCACCTGACCGCGCAGGGCCAGGCTGGTGCTGGGAAAGGTCGACGGGCCGTTGCGCCCCGAGGCGCCAAGCTCGGTTCCCATGCCGAATGCGCTGTTGACGAACAGCAGCGACGTCTGGAGCGTGTCGAATTCGCTGTTCACGTCATACAGCCCGGCCTTGAACGACCAGCGATCGTCGGGACCGCGATGCTCGACCCAGCCCTCCAGCACGCGCAGCAGCGGGACCCCGGCCTCGATGCTCGACACGATCTGCCCGTCGCCGACCAGATCGCTGCTGAAGCCGGTGCCGTCATTGTAGAAGACGTGGAGCAGCGCGTTGGTACGGGGCAGCCCGGCCAGCGTGTCGAGATCGGCGCTGGCGATGGCGCTGACATTGTTGATCCAGCGGGTGCCGCGCCGCCGCCCGCCCGCCACCGACGACAGGATATCGCCGGTATAGGCCAGTTGCAGAACCAGCGGGTCGCGCGCCTCGACCTCCGGCAGTTCGACGTTGCCGGGCGCGCGTTCGACGCTGGGCGCGGCGACCTGTGCCGCGGCCGGCGTGGCAAGTGCCACCGCCAGCAACGCCAAAGCCACCCTGCCCCACGTCATCCGCATATCGTCGTCCAGCTTCGGCATCCATCGGTCCTACCGCGTGCGCCGTTACAGACTTCTTGCCGCCTTGCAGAGAGGGGGCGGCAGGGTTGACCATGGCGGCGGGCGCGGGACATGCTGCCTCTCCGCCAGGGGACATGCCATGTATCAGCGTTTTGCCGACATCATCGACGCCGTGACCGCGATCCGGCACGATATTCATGCCCATCCCGAACTGGCCTTTGCCGAGCACCGGACCGCCGCGCTGGTTGCGGAACAGCTGGCCGCCGTCGGGCTGCGGGTTACGACAGGTATCGGCGGGACGGGTGTCGTCGGCACCTTGACGCACGGGCGGCCGGGTCCCGCTCTGGGGCTGCGCGCCGATATGGACGCGCTGCCGTTCCACGAAGAGGGATCGCCGGCCTATGCCAGCAAGACGGCGGGCGTCTTTCACGGCTGCGGCCATGACGGCCATACCGCGATCCTGATCGGCGCGGCGCGGCATCTGGCGTCGCTGCCGCCGTTCGACGGCGCGATCCATTTCATCTTCCAGCCTGCCGAAGAAGGCCATGCCGGCGCGCGGGCGATGATCGAGGACGGGTTGTTCGAGCGTTTTCCGTGCGACTATGTCTATGCGCTGCATAACTGGCCCGACCTGCCGGCGGGCGAGTTGCAGACGCGGCCCGGGCCGATCATGGCGGCGGCCGACAAGTTCGAGATCGCAATCCACGGCAAGGGCGGCCATGCCGCGCAGCCGCACACCACGCCCGACGCGGTGCTGGCGGCCGCGCAGCTGGTGACGCAGCTCAACACCATCGTCGCGCGCCGGGTGCCGCCGACCCGCTCCGCCGTGCTGTCGGTCACGCAGATGGCCGGCGGGCTGACTCACAACGTCATCCCGGCGGAGGTGCGGCTGGTCGGGACGGTCCGCACGTTCGACGCCCA
Source organism: Sphingomonas hankookensis (assembly GCF_028551275.1). Classification (NCBI taxonomy): domain Bacteria; kingdom Pseudomonadati; phylum Pseudomonadota; class Alphaproteobacteria; order Sphingomonadales; family Sphingomonadaceae; genus Sphingomonas; species Sphingomonas hankookensis. The sequence continues at coordinate 1,950,907 of NZ_CP117025.1, read as the reverse complement.
AGCGCAGGAGATCGTCGAGGCAGCGATCCGGTCGATGGCGGAAGGGATCGGCATCGCCAGCGATACGCGAGTCGAGGTGACCTATACCCGTTATTACCCGGCGACGATCAACGATCCGGGTGCTGCCGCGATCGCACTGGCGGCAGCGGCGGATGCCGGCCTGTCCCATGCCGAGGCGCCCGATCCGGCGTTCACGTCGGAGGACTTTTCCTTCATGCTTCAGGCCTGTCCGGGTGCCTATGTCTGGCTGGGGCAGGCACGGACCGAGGGGGAGAATGCCGCGCTCCACCATCCGCGATACGACTTCAACGATGCGATCATCGGCCCGGGCATGGCGTGGATCACGGCGCTGGCGGCGCGGGTGGTGGGCGTCGTCGCCGACTGATCAGAGATATTTCAGCCAGGCAATGTCCCGGCGGCGCTGCTTCACGCCCGCAAACCAGCGGGTCGGGAAATACAGCGCGACGACGAGCACGGCATAGCAGGCCCAAATCCAGCCGAGATGGCCGAGCACGAACAGATCGCCGTCGTTCGGCCCCGACACCGCGAGCGCGACCAGATATCCGACGCGCAGAACGTACAGGTGCAGCAGATAATAGAACATCGGCGCGCTACCCAGCGTCGCCAGCGGTCCGATCACTTGCGGCCACCGGGCCCGCTCGAACAGGACGAGCAGCAACGCCCCCACGCCCAGCGTCGACATCAGGAAGAGCAGCGATGGCGGATATTTGGTCAGCGCGAGAAAGCCGATCACGGTCCGCAGCAGCGTGCCGGCATCCACCCAGGGGCGGTCGCCATACAGGTTGAGCATGCGCAGCAGGACGAACCCGGCGACGAGGCCGACCCCCAGCAGCAGCAGCCGGCGTTGCCGCACCACCGGGTCTGCACCCCGACCGAACCACGGCCCCATGCCATAGCCGAGCAGGATGACGCCGATCCATGGCAGGACCGGGTAGGTCGTCTTGATGGTGATACCGGCAAGGTCGAACGCGGCGCGCTGGTGCAGCAGCGCCCAGGGGACGTAGAAGGCATCCCCCGGTGCCAGCACGATCCCGTCGAGCAGATTGTGGCCGCAAACGATGGCGAGGCCGAGCGCAACGACGACCGTGCGCGACAGATGCACCGCGCCGGCCAGGCAGATCATGCTGACGCCGATCGCCCAGATCACCTGCAGCCAGATCGTCTGTGGCGGGAACCGTGCCGACCACGCGAACGACACGAAGCTGATTTCCAGAAGCAACAGGAACACGCCCCGCCGCAACAGGAAGCCGGACAATTCGGCACGCGAATGCTTCTGGCCATAGAGCCACGCCGACAACCCGGTCAGCGCCACGAATACCGGCGCGCAAATCGTGCTCAACAACCGGGTGAAGAACAGCGCGGGCAGGACGGTGCGGGCATCGACGGGATCGCCGACCTGCATGTGCAGGAAAAAGGTCTCGCGCACATGGTCGAGCAGCATGACGACCATCACGAAACCGCGCAGCGCGTCGATCGACTGCAGCCGGGCCGTCGCGGCTACCCTCGGCATGGTGGCGACGGCGCGGTGGGCGATGCCGTCAAAGGCTGCGGTGGCCACGCGATACTTCCGAATCGATCATGGTTGCCCGCATACCGACTTTTACGCGTGATGTTATATCAATAATTTCTGTCGGCGATGATCGTCGCTCGCGATGACATGGCCGGGAATGTCAGGCTAAGACGGAGGGAAATTTCGTGCAGCGAGGAAGCAGGCCATGCCGGGAACCTTCAAGGCCCATCACCACGGGAAGTGCCGGTGACGACGTTCCTGTATGTCGCAGCACCCGAGCGCGGACGGGTATGGGCATCGATGCTCGCGCAGGCCCTGCCCGAGTTGGAGGTACGACTGTCGCCCGATATCGGCGATCCGGCCGATGTGCGGTTCCTCGCGGCATGGACATTGCCGGCCGGATTGATCGAAACGCTGCCGAACCTTGAGGTGCTGTTCTCGATCGGGGCCGGCGTCGACCAGCTCGATCTCGGCCAGATTCCGGCGAACGTCACCGTCGTTCGGCTGATCGAGCCGAACCTTGCTGCTGCGATGGCGGAATATGCCGCGATGACGGTGCTGGCGCTCCACCGCGATCTATATGCCTATGCCGACCAGCAACGGAACGAGCTGTGGCAGCAACTGCCGCAGGTTCCGGCGGCTGCGCGTCGTGTCGGGATCGCCGGGTTGGGGCAGATGGGCAAGGCCGCGCTGGCGGCACTCGCACCGTTCGGCTTCGCGCTTTCGGGATGGAGCCGGTCGCCGCGCGAGGTGGCCGGGGTCACTTGTTTCCACGGCGCGGACGGGCTGCGTGCCTTTGCCGCACAGACCGACATTCTGGTGAGCCTGCTGCCCCTCACCCCTGAGACGCGCGGCTTCCTGGGGACGGATCTGTTTGCTCAGATGCCGGCGGGCGCGGCGATCGTCAGCGCGGGGCGTGGCTTGCATCTCGATGCGCCGGCATTGATCGCGGCGCTCGACAGCGGGCGGCTGTCGCGCGCGATCCTCGACGTCACGCCGGTCGAGCCGCTGCCGGCGGGCGATCCGCTCTGGAGGCATCCGCGCGTCGTGATCACGCCACATGTGGCGGCAGCAACGGACAGCGAAGGTTCGGGGAAGGCGGTGATCGCCAATCTGCGCCGCCATCTGGCGGGCGAGCCAATGATCGGCATCGTAGAGCGTGATCGGGGATATTGAAGCGCTGTGGCCGCATCCAAAATGATGCGCCATGGCGCGAGTGACGGGGCTCGAACCCGCGACCTCCGGCGTGACAGGCCGGCGCTCTAACCAACTGAGCTACACCCGCTCTCTAGCGAGGAGGCGGCCTTTACGGAGCCGCGCCGGGGCTGTCAACGCCGCTATTGGCATTTCCTGCATTTCGTTGCGGCGGCGGCACGTCCTGCACCAGCGTGCCGTGTTCGAACAGGAAGCCGGCAATGTCGGGCTTGCCCGCGCCTTTCAGCACCGTTTGGATGATGATCAGCAGCGGAACGGCCAGCAGCGCGCCGGGCGTGCCCCAGACCCAGCCCCAGAAGCTGAGGGTAATCAGGATCATCAGCGGATTGATCGTCAGGCGGTGGCCGACGACCAGTGGGGTGATGACGTTCGCCTCGACCAGATGCGCTCCGACCATGATCGCGGCGGGCAGCAGCGCCCACCAGATATCGGTGAAGGTCATCAATCCGCCCAGCGCCAGCAGCAGCGCGGCGAAGATCGGCCCGAGATAGGGCACATAGTTCAGCAACGCGACGATGCCGCCCCACATCAGCGGTGTCGGCATGCCGATATACCAGAGCGCCAGCGCGACGATGACGCCCAGCATCAGGTTGATGAGGGTGATCGTTCCCAGATAGGCCGAGGTGTCGTCGACGACATTCTGGATCACGCGCGCGGTCGCCATCGCCCCGCCAAAGCTGCTGCGCCCGGTGATCGCCGCGCGACGCAAATTGGTCCAGCCGGCGAGGAAGAAATAGATCACGAGGATCGCGAAGAACATCTCCAACAGCGCCGACGGGGCGGAGGTCGTCACCAGATCGAGCAACGATTGCGGCGGTGCGACGCTGGTCGCGGTCTGCTTGGCCGGCGCGGTCGCGACGTTCGCGATCAGGCCGTTCACGAATTTTTCGAGGCTGGCATAGAAGTCGATCAGCGGCGCGACATTCTGCTGCACGCGGTCGATGCGGTCGGGCAATATCTGCGCCCAGCCCCAGGCCGGCACGACGATCGACGCCAGCGCGCCATTGGCGACGATCAGGAACAGCATGACGCAGAAGAAGGCGGCCAGCGGCGCGGGTACGCGGTGACGTTCCTGCCATTCGAGCAGCGGGACCAGCGCGATGGCGATGACGATCGCGGCGGTCAGCGGCAGGAAGAAGCGCGCGCCCGCCTGCAACGCGAAGGGCAGCGCGAGCACCAGTCCGACGCCGGCGATCAGCGTCAGCGCGGCGAGCAGCCGGTCGCGGCGCAGTTCCTCGGTCGGGGCATCGACCACCGCATCGACCGGATCGGACGGCGGCGTGGCAGCGGTCCCGGTCGCGCCGGCGCGCTCGACCGGCGGCGGCGAAGCAGTGGATTCGGTTGCGGAATCTGCCATGGAATCAGTCTAGCCCCCCCTGGCGATACCCGCCAATGACGGCGTAACGCATGGAAGCGGGATTCGCGCCATGATGCGAACCAATGCCCCTTCCGTTTCGTCATTCCGGGCTTGACCCGGCGTCCTGCTTTCACTTTGGTGTCGAGAAGCAGCGGGACCCCGGATCAAGTCCGGGGTGACGATATGGGGTATGCGTTCTGTTTCCCTAAATATCGTCGGGCGACGCGGACTGGTCGATCGCGGTGCGCATCATCCTCAGCGCCTCGCCCAGTGCCGCGATCCTGACCGCGCCGCGACCGATATTGCCGTAATGGCATTCGGCGGTCGCGACCGGTCCGTCGCGTCGCGCGCACGCGAAATGGACCAACCCCGCTTCATCGCCCGGTGCGCCCTCCCCCGCAAAGCCGGTCACCGTCAGCGCGATATCGGCATCCGACCCACGCAGCGCGCCGCGCGCCATAGCTTCGGCCACGTCGCGACTGACCGCGCCGCAATCGTCGAGCATCGCGCGGTCGACGCCGAGCAACTCGCATTTGGCGGCCTCGCTATAGACGACGAACCCCCGGTCGAAGGCGTGCGAGGAACCCTCCACATCGGTCAGCAACGCGGCAAGCATTCCCCCGGTGCAGCTTTCGGCCGTGGCGAGGGTCACGTCGGCGGCGCAGGCGGATTCGAGCAGATCAGCAGCGGCCTGCTCGACCGCGTCGGGCAAGGCGGGGGCCAGTGTCTCGGTCATGCGGTGCCGTTCTTGCGGCGGGTCTCCCAGCCCTTCCTTGCCGCTGCAGAGCGATCGACGGCGGGGCGCTTCGCCGCCGCCTTGCCACCGCGACGCGCCGAGCCATGGCTGTCGGGCTTGCCGCGGCCCGAGCCGGATTTGTTGCCGCCGCCCGAATCCTTGTTGACGGTCGCCCAGGCGCGGGCCTCCGCTTCCTTTTCCGGCACGCCGCGCGCTTCATAGCCCTGCTCGATATGCTCGGCCTTGCGTTTCTGCTTGTCGGTATAGCTGCTCTTGTCGCCCCGCGGCATGCGATCCCTCCATCACAACGGATGAAGGATCGAACGATCAACGACTTAGGCCGGTTTCATACCGACAGGATCGAAGTGTATAACGCATGATAGCGTTCGGCCATCGCCTCGACCGAAAAGCGTTCGGCGACGATTTTGCGGCAATTTGCGCGGTCGATCTCCGCGACGCGGTCGATCGCGGCGATGGCCTGGTCGAGGGTGTCGACCAAGAAGCCGTTGACGCCGTCTTTGATCAGTTCGGGCATCGATCCCCGGTTATAGGCGATGACCGGCGTGCCGCAGGCCATCGCCTCCACCACCGACAGGCCGAAGGGTTCGTCGAAGCCGATCAGATGGAGCAGCGCGCGGGCGCCGCCCAGCAGGTCGGTCCGCGCCTTGCCGCCGACCGCGCCGTGGTAGATCACGCGGTCACCGTCGATGTGCGGCTCGACCTCCTCGCGCCAGTAGCGGTCGTCCTGCACGATCCCGGCCATGTGCAGGCGGCGGTCGCCGGCGTGCGCGGCGGCAATGGCTTCGGCGGCACCCTTGTCCGGGTGCATCCGGCCGAAGAACAGCAGGTCGTCGCTGCCCTGTGCATCGAACGGAAAGTCGTCGAGCGGGATACCGTGATGGATCGTCGCGGCATAGTTGAGCGAGGGATGGCGGTCGGCATCGCTGATCGCGACATAGTGCACCCGGTCCCGATAGGGGGCGTACATCGGCAGGATGCGGTCGGACGAAAAGCCGTGGATCGTCGTCACCATCGGGGTGTCGACCAGCCCCGAAAAGGCATGGGCCGGAAAATCTGCTTGGTTGTGGATCAGGTCGAATTCGCCGGCGCGTTCGAAGACATGGGCGAGGTGCGCGAATTCCCACACCTTCGCGTCGATCGACGGGTCTTCGCTATAGGGTGCAGGCACGACCCCGGCGAGGGTCGCGGCGGTGATACTGTCCTGCGTGGCGAACAGCGTCACGTCGACCCCGCGCGCGACCAGCGCTTCGGTCAGCAGGCTGGTGACCAGCTCCCACGGGCCATAGTGGCGCGGCGGCGTGCGCCACGCGATCGGGGCGATCATCGCGATACGCATCAGTCGACTTTCAGGATCAGCCCCTCGGCGGGGCGCAGGCGGGTGGGATCGGCGGCGGGGTGCGTCGACAGGATGACCTGCCCGGCTTCGATCGCGATGACGGCCGGGGCGTCGGACAGGTTGAGGGCGATGCGATACGGGCCCCGGCGGTAGGTCAGCACATCCCCTTCGGCGCGGACATCGTCGATCGGTCCGGTCGCCAGTTCGGGTGTCGCGCGCCGTAGTGCGAGCAGGCGGCGGTAGAAGGTCAGCATCGACACCGGGTCCTCCGCCTGTGCGGCGACGTTGAGCGGCAGGTGCGCGGGGTCGATGGGCAGCCACGGATCGCCGGTGGTAAAGCCGCCCTTCGCATCCCATGGCAGCGGGGTACGCACCGGATCGCGGCCGAGACCAAGGCCGAGTTCGCGCAGCTCGCGGGGGTCCTGTACCTTGTCGGGCGGTACCTGCGCATCGGTCAGGCCCAGTTCGTCGCCCTGGTACAGCGTCGGCGTACCACGCAGCGTCAGCAGCAGCATCGCCGCCACCCGCGCTTGGCGCCTGCCGACGCGGGTGGCGATGCGGGGACGGTCGTGGTTGCCGAGCACCCAGTTGGGCCAGCCGCCCTCTGGCAGCGCCGCTTCATACTCGATGATGCGAGCGGCGAGTTCGGCAGCGTCCCACTTCGCCTCGATCAGCTGAAAATTGAACGGCAGGTGGACGCCGGGCGCCTCCGTCGTGCCGTAATAGATCATCAGCTTCGGGATCGGCAGGTAGATTTCGCCGACCAGCACCGCGCCGAATTCGTCCGCCTGGTCGCGCATGGCGGTGCCGATGGCGTGAACCTCGGGCTGGTCGGTCGAATGGAGCTGGAGCACGCGGTGCATGTCGCCCATGCCTTCGCGGAAATGCGGGTTGGGCGGATTGTCGGGGAAGTCGGCATGCTTGACCATGTGCCACTGCACATCGATGCGGAAACCGTCGACGCCGCGTTCGAACCAGAAGCGCATAGCCGCCAGCATCGCGGCCTGCACCTCGGGATTGCGCCAGTTCAGATCGGGCTGTTCGGGCAGGAACGCGCGCGAATAATATTGGCCGGTCGCGGGATCGAAGGTCCATGCCGGCCCGCCAAAATCGCTGATCCAGTTGTTGGGCGGGCCGCCATCCGGCGCCGGATCGCGCCAGATATACCAGTCGCGCTTCGGATTGTCGCGCGACGACCGGCTTTCGACGAACCAGGGATGGCGGTCCGAACTGTGGTTGGGCACGAAATCGAGCAATATGCGGATGCCCGCCGCATGCGCCTTTGCCAGTAGCGCGTCGAAATCGGCAAGCGTGCCGAAGCGCGGGTCGATGCCGGTATAGTCGGCCACGTCATAGCCGAAATCGGCCATGGGCGATGGGTAGATCGGCGAAATCCAGATTGCATCGATGCCGAGATCGACCAGATAGTCGAGCCGGTCGGCGATCCCGTTCAGGTCACCGATCCCGTCCCCGTCGCTATCGGCGAAGGAGCGGGGGTAGATTTGGTAGATGGTGGCGGCCTGCCACCATGGTTGCGTTTGGGAAACGATCACGCACCGACAAGCCGCCAGCGGGGAAAACGTTCCCCCTTATTCGAACTCCATGATGACGGCATCGACCGCCAGGCTGTCGCCGGCGGCATGCACGATGCGGGCGACGGTGCCCGGACGCTCGGCGCGCAGGATGTTCTCCATCTTCATTGCCTCGACCACCGCCAGCGGCTGTCCGGCCTCGACCTTCTGCCCCTCGGCCACCTCGACGCGCGTCAGCAGGCCGGGCATCGGGCAGAGCAGGAAGCGCGACAGGTCGGGCGGGACCTTTTCGATCATGTGCCAGGTGAGGTCGGCGACATGCGGCGGCAGGACTCGGACAAGGTGGGTGGCGCCGCGGGCGGTCAGCTTCCACCCGCCGATGGTGCGGGCGACGCGGACGGCCAGTTCGACGTCGTCGATCCGCGCGACCACGACGCGCTGCGACGGACGCCAGTGCATCACGACGTCGAGCGGCACGTCGCCATCGATATTGACCAGCAGCCCGCCATCATAGCCGTCGACGCAAATGTCGAAGCGATGCTCGCCGATGGTGACGATCCGTTCGGTCGAAGGGGCCGGACGGGTGCCGAGCTGGCCATCGATCGAACGGACGCGGTGCGATTGTTCGAGGTCGATCACCACCGCGACCGCCGCCAGTTGCCGCAGCAGGGCGGGATCGGCCGGCGCGCCGTGGAAGCCCTCGGGATATTCCTCCGCGATGAAGCCGGTCGTCAGCGCGCCTTCGCGGAAGCGAGGGTGCTGCATGATGGCGGAGAGGAAATCGATATTGTTGCCGACGCCGGCCAGTTCGAAGCGGTCGAGCGCGGCGACCTGCGCATCGATCGCGGCTTCGCGGGTCGGTGCCCAGGTGACGAGCTTGGCGATCATCGGGTCGTAGAACATGCTGACCTCGCCCCCTTCGACGACGCCGTCGTCGACGCGGGTGCGGGGCGCTTGGTGCTCGACGGGGGGCGTACTCGGACGGTACGTTTCTGTAACGCTTTGATACGGATCGCGGGTGGCAGGCGGCACGTAGCGCGTCAGCCGCCCTGTGCTGGGCAGGAAGCCGCGATAGGGGTCTTCGGCGTAGACGCGGTTTTCGATCGCCCAGCCGGTCAGCTTTACCTCGTCCTGGGTGAAGGCCAGCTTCTCGCCGGCCGCGACGCGCAGCATCTGTTCGACGAGGTCAAGGCCGGTAATTTCCTCGGTCACCGGATGCTCGACCTGCAGGCGAGTGTTCATTTCGAGGAAGTAGAAGCTCTCGCCGGTCGTATCGGCGCCTGACACGATCAGTTCGACCGTACCGGCCGAATAATAGCCTACCGCCCGCGCAAGCGCGACCGCCTGTTCGCCCATCGCCTTACGCATCGCGGGGGTCACGAAGGGCGACGGTGCCTCCTCGACGACCTTCTGGTGGCGGCGCTGGATCGAGCATTCGCGCTCACCGAGATAGACGATGTTGCCATGCTGGTCGCCCAGCACCTGGATTTCGATGTGTCGCGGGCTTTCGATGAACTTTTCGATGAAGACGCGGTCATCGCCGAAGCTGGCCAGCCCCTCGCGCTTGGTCGCGTCGAAGCCCTCGCGGACGTCCTGTTCGCTCCACGCCAGGCGCATACCCTTGCCGCCGCCGCCGGCCGAGGCCTTCATCATCACCGGATAGCCGATGTCGGTGGCGATCCGCACCGCTTCCTCGGTGTCGGCGATCTCGCCCAGAAAGCCGGGGACGACGTTGACGCCGGCCGCCTGCGCCAGTTTCTTCGATTCGATCTTGTCGCCCATCGCGGCGATGGCGTTCGGCGGCGGGCCGACAAAGGCGATGCCGGCATCGGCACAGGCGCGCGCGAAGCTTTCGCGTTCCGACAGGAAGCCATAGCCGGGATGGATACAGTCGGCGCCGGTTGCCTTGGCGGCAGCGAGGATCAGTTCGGGGACCAGATAGCTCTGTGCGGCAGGTGCCGGACCCAGCCGCACGCTCTCGTCCGCCATCATGACGTGCGGCGCGCGCGCGTCGGCATCGGAATAGACCGCGACGGTCGCGATCCCCATCCGCTTGGCGGTCCGCATCACCCGGCACGCGATTTCGCCGCGATTGGCGACCAGAATCTTCTTGAACACGTCACTCTCCCGTCCGCCCTGCTGTGGCAGGGTCAGCATCCATTCCGGCGGTGCGGCGTCAGCAGCACCCGCCCTTGCGCATCGGCTCGTCGGCGACCATCGGCGTCATGCCCAGTTTCGCCAGCAGCGCAGCATCGGCATCGTCGCCGGCATTGCCGGTGGTCAGCAACCGGTCGCCGGTGAAGATCGAGTTCGCCCCGGCCATGAAGCACAGCGCCTGCGTCGCGTCCGACATGCTTTCGCGGCCGGCGGACAGGCGCACCATGCTCATCGGCATGGTGATGCGCGCGACGGCGACGGTGCGGACGAATTCGATGTCGTCGAGCTTCGCGAGCGGCGTGTCGGCGAGCATGTTGCCGAGCACCGTGCCCTTGACGGGCACCAGCGCATTGACCGGCACGCTATCGGGATGGCGGGGCAGCGTGGCGAGTGCGTGGACGAAGCCGACGCGATCGGCGCGGGTTTCGCCCATGCCGACGATGCCGCCGCAGCAGACGTTGATCCCCGCCTCCCGCACATGCGCCAACGTGTCGAGCCGGTCGTCGAACGTCCGGGTGGTGATGACGTTGGCGTAGTTTTCGGGCGAGGTGTCGATATTGTGGTTGTAATAGTCGAGGCCCGCCTGCCCCAGCCGCTGCGCCTGATCCGGGGTCAGCATGCCGAGCGTCATGCAGGTCTCCATGCCCATCGCCGCCACGCCCTCGACCATCGCGACGATCTTGTCCATGTCGCGGTCCTTGGGGTTGCGCCATGCCGCACCCATGCAGAAGCGCTGCGATCCTGCCGCCTTCGCCTCGGCGGCGATGGCTAGGACGGCGTCGACGTCCATCAGCTTTTCGGCCTTCAGCTGCGTGTCGGCGCTGGCCGATTGCGAGCAATAGCCGCAATCCTCGGGGCAGCCGCCGGTCTTGATCGACAACAATGTGCAGAGCTGTACCTGCCCGACCGCATGGTGCGCGCGGTGGACGGTCTGGGCGCGGAACATCAGTTCGTCGAAGGGGAGGTCGAACAGGTCGGCGATTTCGGCGCGGGTCCAGTTGTGCCGAACTTGTTCGGCGCACCCCCGCGCAGGCGGGGGCCCAGAACCAAGGGCGTCGCGCTCGCCGCTTTGCCCCCTCGCCTGCGCGGGGGTATGGGTGGCGTTTGCAGGTACAGACACAATCACATTCATTCGACAGTCTCTCCAACCGGCGGGAGGTTGTGGCCGAGCAGTTTCAGCACCTCCGCCGCGGCATGGACCAGGTTGGTGCCCGGTCCGAAGATCGCCGCCACCCCGGCGTCGCGGAGCAGCGCATAATCCTGTGGCGGGATGACCCCGCCCGCGATGACACGGATATCGCTGCGCCCGGCATCGGCAAGGCGTCCGATGAGTTCGGGGATCAGCGTATTGTGCCCGGCGGCGAGGCTGGACGCGCCGACGACATCGACCCCCTCGGCGATCGCCAGCTGCGCAGTTTCCTCCGGGGTCTGGAACAGTGGGCCGGACACGATGTCGAAGCCGAGATCGGCAAAGGCGCTGGCGACGACGTTCGCACCGCGATCGTGACCGTCCTGCCCCATCTTCGCGACCAGCATGCGGGGTTTGCGGCCCAGGCGGCGCTCGACCGCCGCGACGCCCTCGCCGGCGCGCAGCCAGCCGCTGTCATCGGCATGGGCCGGGCCGTAAATGCCCTTGACCGGCGTGACCGATACGGCGTGACGACCAAATGCGACCTCCATCGCCGCCGACATCTCGCCCAAAGTCGCGCGGGCGCGGGCGGCGGCGACACACAGCGCCAGCAGATTGCCGTCGCCGCGTGCGCCGTCCTGTAGCGCGGTTAGCGCGGCCTGGGTCTTGGCTTCGTCGCGTGTTGCCTTCACCCGTTCGATCCGGCGGATCTGGTCGGCGCGGACCTTGGCATTGTCGATCGAGAGGATGTCGATCGGGTCTTCCTCGGCCAGCCGGTATTTGTTGACGCCGACGATGACGTCCTCGGCGCGGTCGACTCGCGCCTGCCGGGCGGCGGCGGCGCGTTCGATATGTTCCTTGGGCAGGCCGGAGTTCACGGCGTCGATCATGCCGCCCGCTGCCTCGACCTCCTCGATCAGCGCCCATGCCTTGTCGGCCAGTTCCTTCGTCAGCGCCTCGACATAATAGCTGCCGCCCAAGGGATCGACGACATGGGTCATGCCGGTCTCTTCCTGAAGGATCAGCTGCGTATTGCGCGCGATCCGGGCAGAGAAGTCGGTCGGAAGTGCTACCGCTTCGTCGAGCGAGTTGGTGTGGAGCGACTGGGTGCCGCCGAAGGTAGCTGCCATCGCCTCCACGGTGGTGCGGATGACGTTGTTGTACGGGTCCTGCTCGGTCAGCGAGACGCCACTGGTCTGGCAGTGGGTGCGCAGCATCTGGCTGCGGGCGTTGCCGCCGAAATCGGCGATGATCCGGCTCCACAGCGTACGCGCGGCGCGCAGCTTGGCGATCTCCATGAAGAAGTTCATGCCGATGCCGAAGAAGAAGGACAGCCGCCCGGCGAACGCGTCGATATCCAGCCCGCGTGCCAGCGCCGCGCGGACATAGGCCATGCCGTCGGCCAGCGTGAACGCCAGTTCCTGCACCGCCGTCGCCCCGGCTTCGTGCATGTGATAGCCGCTGATCGAGATGCTGTTGAACCGTGGCATGTGCTCGGCGGTATAGGCGATGATGTCCGACACGATCCGCATCGATGGCTCGGGCGGATAGATGTAGGTATTGCGGACCATGAACTCCTTGAGGATGTCGTTCTGGATCGTGCCCGACAGCTTGTCCGGGCCGACGCCCTGTTCCTCCGCCGCGACGATGTAAAAGGCGAGGCAGGGCAGCACCGCGCCGTTCATCGTCATGCTGACCGACATGGTGTCCAATGGGATGCCGTCGAACAGGATCTTCATGTCGTCGATCGTGTCGATCGCGACCCCGGCCTTCCCCACATCGCCCGCCACGCGCGGGTGGTCGCTGTCATAGCCACGATGGGTGGCGAGGTCGAAGGCGACCGACAGCCCCTTCTGCCCGGCGGCGAGGTTGCGGCGGTAGAAGGCGTTCGATTCCTCGGCGGTCGAGAAACCGGCATATTGGCGGATGGTCCAGGGACGCCCGGCATACATCGACGCCTTCACCCCGCGCGTGAACGGCGCGAAGCCGGGCAGACCGGGATCGGGCGCATCGGCGGCGGTGTAGAGCGGCTTGACCACGATCCCCTCCGGCGTGGTCCAGTTCAGGTCGGCATCCTTCACCTCACGCGCGGCGAGCTTCTGCCAGTCTTCGAGGGTCGGGCCGGTCATCGCATGGGTCCTACCGCCGGACGGGGGCGCAAGTCGAGGCAGGTCATGTCAGGCTCCGGTAAAACGGGGAGTACGCTTGGTAAGGAAGGCGGTGCCACCTTCGACCGCGTCGCTGGTCGCGCGGGCGGTGCGCTGGGCTTCCGCCTCACGCGCCATGGCGGCGGGATAGTCATGGTCGAGGGCATAGGCGAGATTGGCGCGCATCAGGCCGAGCGCGACGGTCGGTCCGGCCGCCAGCCGACGGGCAAGCGCCAGCGCCTCGTCCTCGAGGCTCCCGCCATCGACGACGGCGTGGATCATGCCCCAGTCGAGCGCGGTGGCGGCAGGCACCCGTTCGCCGAGCATCATCATGCGGGCGGCCCGCGCACGCCCGATCAGGCGCGGCAGCATCCAGCTGGCCCCACCATCGGGGACGAGGCCGATATTGACGAACGCCTGCAGGAAATAGGCATCGTCGGCGGCGACGCAGAAATCGGAGGCGAGCGCGAGGCTGCACCCGATCCCCGCCGCCGCGCCGCGGACCGCGCTGACCACCGGTACGGGGAGCTCGGCGATCGCCTGCAGCGTGGGGTTATAATGGTTGGTGAGCGCGGCATGGGTCATGGCAGGCGCATCGTCGCCACCCAGCGCCGCCATCACATCCGCGCCGGAACAGAAGGCACGCCCTGCCCCGCTCAACAGGACCGCGCGCGCACCGTCGAGGTTCGCCAGCGCATCGCGAATCGCATCGAACATTGCCGGTGGCGCGGCGTTCAGCCGGTCGGGCCGGTCGAGCGTGATGCCCAGCACGTCGCCGTTCCGCTGCACCCGAATATCGCCTGCCATCGAATCGCTCTCCCGTATCTTTTGATACGGTTTGCGAAAAGGACGCGGCGAATGCCAGCCCTAACGCAAGCGCGGCGGGGTTGCCCCCGCCGCGTCGCGCCCGTGCCGTAACGGCAGGCTTACCAGAAAATGTCGTACTCGACGTCGACCACCTGGCCCGAACGGACGTCCACCAGCAGCGCGTCGTTATAATAGCGCACCCAGCGATACGGCCCCCACACCTCCGGCAGGCGATAATAGAACGGATCGTTGATCCAGTAGTTCGACCCGAACAGGAACGAGTTCAGCCGGACGCCGACGCCGAAGCGGCGATAGCCATAGCTCCAGCCCGACGGCGCGTAATAACGCGGCAGGCGGTACAAACCACGGTTCTGCTGGCGATAGCGGTTCCAGTCATAGCGGTCGTCGCGCCGCCAGCCACGATCCCACTGGCCGCCGCGTTCCCAGCGATTGCCACGATCCCAGTCCCGGTCGCCGCGGTTCCAGTCGTTGCGACCCCAGTCGCGACCGTCGCGGCCCCAATCGCGGTTATCGCGGTCCCAGCCGCCATTCTGCTGTTCGCGACGCCATTGTTCCCGGCGCCATTGCTCGCGGCGATCGCGGTCGAACTGGCCACGGCCATCCGCGCGCGGCCAGTCGCGGCGCAGCGCCTCGCGATCGATCTGCCCCTGCGCGTCGCGCGGCGGGGTTCGGAAGTCGCGGTCGGGACGCGGCGCATCCTGCCGCCCCTGCCACCCGCCGCGGTCACCGCGATTACCCTGCTGCCAGTCGCCGCGCAGCCGCTCGCGGTCGATCTGCCCGTTGCCGTCGCGCGGTGGGCGCGGCCGGTCGAAGCCGCTGCGGTCGCCGCGATCCTGCCAGCCGCGCTGCGGTTCGGTGCGCTGTTCGTCGATGCGCGGGCGTTCGGGGCGCGGCTGCGGTGCTTCGACGCGGATATCGTTGCGGAATTCGGCACGCGCGCCGGGCGATTCGCCACCGGGCGAGCGTTCGATCCGCTCCCGTCCGCCGCGCGGTCCGCGAAACTCCGGATCGGCCTGGGCCATGGCCGCCGTCGGGACCAGCGCCGACACGCTCAACAGGGCCAACAGGAAACGGCTCTTCATTCTCTGCCTCCACCGCCGGAAGTCGCCGGCTACGATGGATGCGGTTTATTACGGGCGCGATCAACTGTTGCTGAATGGCGATGACAGCCAATTGAAAGAATAGGCGCTACTTGGTTGGCGGGGTCAGCGCGGGCGTTTCGCGCGCGGCCTCTGCCCGGTCGATGCCGGGGCGCGGCGGCGGGGCCAGCGTCGCATCGCCACGCGCCGCGGCCGCGGCCTGTCGCACCGCATCGATCAGGCGGGGATAGATGCCGCAGCGGCACAGATGGTTGAGCGCGGCGGCGATCTCCGCTTCGCTCGGGTCGCGGTTCTGGCGCAGCAATGCGACGGTCGCCATGACGAAGCCCGGGATACAGAAGCCGCATTGCACGACCTGCGCCGCGAGGAACGCCGCCTGCACCGGGTGGCTGCGATCGCGCGCCAGCCCTTCGATCGTGGTGACGAACGTCCCTTCCAGGCTGCCGATGGTCACCTGGCACGACTTTACCGCGCGCCCGTCGACATCGACCGTGCAGGCGCCGCAATGGCCGGTGCCGCAGCCATATTTGGTGCCGGTCAGGTTCGATACGTCGCGCAGCGCCCAGAGCAGCGGTGTTTCGGGGTCGAGCCGATATTCCTGCGGCAGGTTGTTGACGGTGAAGCGGCTCATGCGGGCGACCTTGTAGGGACTTGCATGCCACGACGCCAAGTCGAAACGCGTCGTTTCCGTGCGCGGCCTTGAGTCCGGGCGGGCGCAGCGCGACCTGTGAGGGTATGACACTCCCTACCCTGTTCGTGCCGCATGGCGGTGGTCCCTGCTTCTTCCTGAACCCGGGTCAGGCACCCGATCCGATGTGGCGACCGATGCAGGACTATCTGGCCGGGCTGATCGCGTCGCTGCCTGAACGGCCGCGTGCGATCCTGATGATTTCGGGGCATTGGGAGGCGCATCGGCCAACCGTGCATGTCGGCGAGGCGCCGTCGCTGCTCTATGATTATTACGGCTTTCCCGAACACACCTATCACCTGCGCTGGGACGCGGCGGGTGCGCCGGACGTGGCGCGACGGGCGGCGGCGCTATTGCAGGGTGCCGGCTTTGCAACGGCGGAGGAAGCGACGCGCGGCTGGGACCATGGCGTGTTCATTCCGATGATGGTCGCGGTGCCGGAGGCCGATATTCCGCTGGTCCAGATATCGCTCGACCGCTCGCTCGACCCGGCCGCGCATATCGCGATGGGGCGGGCGCTGGCGCCGCTCAGGGATGAAGGCGTGCTGATCATCGGGTCGGGCATGAGCTTCCATAACCTGCGCGCGCGTGGGGCGTCGGTCACGCCGATCGCCGACGAATGGGACGCCGCGCTGACCGCCGCGGTGACTGAGCCCGACCCGGCGATGCGGGCGGAGCGGGTCGCGGCATGGGAGCACCTCCCCCATGCCCGCTTTGCCCATCCAGAGGCCGAGCATCTGCTGCCGCTGATGGTAGCGCTGGGTGCGGGTGGCGATGGTCCGGCGGTCCGCGACTATCGCGATGTGGTGATGGGCTGGGTCGTGTCCGGCTATCGCTTCGGGTGACGCAAGAATATTGCGCTTCTCCCCCTCCTGCTGGCACAAGGGCGGAAACGCCCGACCAACGGGCCAAGGAGAGACGATGCTCGAAGCACTCGAAGCGCTGGAGAAGCGCCGCGCGGCCGCCCGGGCCGGTGGCGGCGAGAAGCGGGTCGCGGCGCAGCACGCCAAGGGCAAGCTGACGGCGCGCGAACGGCTGGACGTGTTCCTCGACGAAGGATCATTCGAGGAACTCGACATGTATGTCGAACATAACTGCGTCGATTTCGGGATGCCGGACCAGGTCATTCCCGGCGACGGCGTGGTGACGGGATCGGGCACGGTCAACGGCCGGCTGGTCTATGTCTTCAGCCAGGACTTCACCGTGTTCGGCGGGTCGCTGTCGGAGCGCCATGCGCAGAAGATCTGCAAGATCATGGACATGGCGATGAAGGTCGGCGCGCCGGTCATCGGACTGAACGATTCGGGCGGCGCGCGGATTCAGGAGGGCGTCGCGTCGCTCGGCGGCTATGCCGAGGTGTTCCAGCGCAACGTGCTGGCGTCGGGCGTGGTGCCGCAGCTGTCGCTCATCATGGGGCCGTGCGCGGGCGGCGCGGTCTATTCGCCCGCCATGACCGACTTCATCTTCATGGTGAAGGATTCGAGCTACATGTTCGTGACCGGGCCGGATGTGGTCAAGACGGTGACGAACGAGGTGGTGACGCAGGAAGAGCTGGGCGGCGCGATCACCCACACGACCAAGTCGTCGGTCGCCGACTGCGCGTTCGAGAATGATATCGAGGCGTTGCTGGCGGCGCGCGACTTCGTCGATTTCCTGCCGGTGAACAACCGCAGCGGCGTACCGGAACGGCCGAGCGACGATCCGTGGGACCGGATCGAACCCAGCCTCGACACGCTGATCCCGCCGAGCGCCAACCAGCCCTATGACATGCACGAGCTGATCGTGCGGACGCTGGACGATGGCGAGTTCTTCGAACTGCAGCCCGCCCATGCCGGCAACATCATCATCGGCTTCGGCCGGATCGAAGGGCGCACGGTCGGCGTGGTCGCCAACCAGCCGATGGTGCTGGCCGGGTGCCTCGACATCAATTCGTCGAAGAAGGCGGCGCGGTTCGTGCGCTTCTGCGACGCGTTCGAGATCCCGATCGTGACCTTCGTCGACGTGCCTGGGTTCCTGCCCGGGGTCGGCCAAGAGCATTCGGGGATCATCAAGCATGGCGCGAAGCTGCTGTTCGCCTATGCCGAGGCGACGGTGCCCAAGATCACGGTGATCACCCGCAAGGCCTATGGCGGGGCCTATGATGTGATGGCGTCGAAGCATCTGCGTGGTGACCTGAACTATGCGTGGCCGACCGCCGAGATCGCGGTGATGGGTGCGAAGGGCGCGGTGGAGATCATCTTCCGGTCGAAGGACCCGGCCGAGGTCGCGGCGCGGACGGCCGAATATGAGGCGCGCTTCGCCAACCCGTTCGTCGCGGCGAGCAAGGGGTTCATCGACGAGGTGATCCTGCCGCATTCGACCCGACGCCGGGTGGCGCTGGGGCTGCGCAAGCTGCGGAACAAGAAGCTCGAGAACCCGTGGAAGAAGCATGACAATATTCCGCTATGAGCTCCTCCCCGGCACGGGGAGGGGGACCACCGAAGCTGGTGGAGGGGGCGAGCCCCGCAATGCATCCGTGGTGGAGCAGGACGCCCCCCTCCACCATCCTGCGGATGGTCCCCCTCCCCGTGCAGGGGAGGATTGGTTGTGACCCTCGGTCGGTTGAACCATGTCGGTGTCGCAACGCCGTCCATCGCCGTGTCGATTGCGATGTATCGCGACCTGCTGGGCGCCGAGGCGATCGGGGAGCCGTTCGACCTGCCCGCGCAGGGGGTGAAGGTGTGCTTCATCGATGCGCCCAATATGCAGATCGAGCTGATCGAGCCGTATGACGATGCCTCTCCGATCGCCGGGTTTTTGGCAAAGAACCCGGCGGGGGGGCAGCATCATCTGTGCTTCGAGGTGGCGGATATCGATGCCGCCGTCGCCGAGCTGACCGCGAAGGGCGCGCGGGTCTTGGGGAAGCCACGGATCGGAGCGCATGGGACGCCGATCGTGTTCGTCCATCCGCGCGACATGGGCGGGGTGCTCATCGAGTTGATGGAGACGCACAAGCATTGAGCGGGTCGCGGACCGGTTCGATGGAGCCGAAGCCTCCCCACACAATGGATTCCGGCCTTCGCCGGCGTGACGATAGCGGCGCCCGCCCCCTCGACACTAGCGCCGCTATCTGGTTGAACGCCGGCCATGAATACGCCTGTCCGTAAAGCGCCCGGTGGCCCCTCCCCTGTCCGGGCGGAATGGGGCCGCTCGGTCGAGGCGACGCTTTCGGCCGTGCCAGGTATCCGCCGGGCCAAGACCGATGCGGCGGTCGTCTTCGCGCTCACCGACTTCCTGTCGGAGGACGAGTGCGACATGCTGATGGCGACGATCGATGCGGGTCGTCGCAAATCGACGCTGCTGACCGCGACCAACGATCCCAATTTCCGCACCAGCGACAGCTGCGACCTCGACCGGTGGCACCCGCTGCTTCAGCCGATCGACGAGAAGATCGCGCACCTGCTCGGCATCCCGCCGGAGCATGGCGAGACGATGCAGGGCCAGCGATACGCGCCGGGCCAGCAGTTCCGGGCGCATAACGACTATTTCAACGAGAATGAGCCGTACTGGGCTTCGATGGCGGTACAGGGCGGGCAGCGGACCTGGACGGCGATGGTCTATCTGAACGAGGTCGAACAGGGCGGCGCGACATGGTTCCCGCAGGCCGGCGTCCGGTTCAATCCGCGGCCGGGGATGCTGGTCGCGTGGAACAACATGAACGCCGATGGAAGCCCGAACCTCGCCACGCTGCATGAGGGCATGGCGGTGGTCGAGGGCACCAAGTACATCATCACGAAATGGTTTCGCGAGGGGCCCTGGACCCCGACGATCGAGCCTTGAGGGCGGCCAAAGTTCACTAAGTTCACACTCGCCACGGTTTTGTGGCGCTCCATTATCTCCCCGCGCATGACGTCACCCCGGACTTGATCCGGGGTCCCGCTTTCTCACGATCGGTGGAGGAGAAGCGGGACCCCGGGTCGAGCCTGGGGTGACGATTTTGGCGGATCGGGTGGCTGTAGGAAAGCCGAAAGCAGGCGGCGGACAGCCCACCGCCTTGCCCCTTACCCCTTCTTCCGCGCGCGCTTGGGAGCGGCGGCGGCTTCGGTGTCTTCTTCCTCGTCCGGCGTTTCCTCGCCCGCTTCGCTCAAGGCTTCGCCCAGCGCGCGCAGCTTGTCCTGCTGCTTGTCCGATTTCTCGGCGATCTTCGTGGTGGCGGCGCCAAGGCGGTGGAGCAGGTCGTGGATGCGGTCGCTGTCGGGGTTATCCTTTTCCAGCTGTTTGCGCAGCGATGCGAGGTCGCGCAGGATGCCCTTGGCGCCCGGCACGTCGGTGTCGGCCAGCGCGGCTTCCCAATCCTCGATCATCGTCGCGCCCTTGGCGGGCTTGGTCTCGTCCAGTCCGCGATTGATCGCGTTCATCGTTCCGGCGAATTTTACGGCCATGTGAAGGCTCCTCGAACGGCAGCTGCACGCGCAGCCGCCGGACAACGAGCGAGCGCGGATCGGGGCCCGACGGAATCCAACTATTTGTTTTTGCTGGGGTTCGGAACCTTGGTCGAACGGTGCCGTAGTGGGCGGTGCACCACGACGTCACCCCAGCGCAGGCTGGGGTCTCCTGCGGCTCCTGCTGTGTGCTGTTACCGGAAGACCCCAGCCTGCGCTGGGGTGACGTATGATTTCAGCGACGGCGAACCGCGGTCAATCGACGCGGATGCGGGTGCCGCTGTCGAAGCCTTCCGTCATCAGCCGCACGATCGCGTCGGCAACCCGTTCGGGCGGCTTGACCGATTGCGGGTCTTCACCGGGATAGGCCCGCTCGCGCATCTTCGTCCGGGTGGCGCCGGGATCGACGATGGCGGTGCGGACCGGCGAGATGTTCGCCATCTCCAGCCCATAGCTGGCGATGATGTTGTCGAACGCGGCCTTCGACGCGCCGTACATGCCCCAATAGGCGCGCGGGGCGGCACCGACCGAGGAGGTGACGCCGACCACCCGCCCTGCCCGTGCCAGACGCAGCATCGGCGAGAAGGCGGCGATCAGTGCGGCGTTGGCGGTGACGTTCAGCGCCATCACCTTTTCGAATTCCTTCGGGTCGAACGACGGCACCGGCCCCAGCGTACCGAGCGCGCCGGCGTTGAGCACCAGCATGTCGAGCGCGCGCCAGCGGTCGGCGATCGCCGACACCAGCTGCGGGATGGCGGTCAGGTCGTAGAGGTCGATCGGCGCGATGGTGGCCGAGCCACCCGCGGCATAGATCGCGTCCTCGACCTCCTCCAGCCCGCCGGTCGTGCGCGCGGTGAGGATGATGTGCGCACCCTGCGCCGCGAGCGCGATGGCGGTGGCGGCACCGATCCCGCGGCTGGCGCCGGTGACGAGCGCCAGCTGCCCCTTCAACCGGTCGCTCATCCGACGCGTTCGGCCAGCACCGCCAGCTGATCGACCGAGCTGGTTTCGTCCTGATCGGTCAGCGGCGTCGGATAATCGCCGGTAAAGCAGGCATCGCAATATTTCGGACGGACCGAGGTGCGGTTGGCTTCGCCGAGCGCACGATAGAGACCGTCGATCGAGATGAAGGCGAGGCTGTCGGCCTGGATATAGTCGGTCATGCCGCCCAGATCGAGCTTGGCCGCGAGCAGCTTCGCCCGTTCGGGGGTGTCGACGCCGTAGAAGCACGAATGACGCGTCGGCGGCGAAGCGATGCGCATATGGACCTCCGCCGCACCGGCATCGCGCATCATCTGCACGATCTTAAGGCTGGTGGTGCCGCGCACGATCGAATCGTCGACCAGCACGATGCGCTTGCCCTCGATCAGCTTGCGGTTGGCATTGTGCTTCAGCTTGACGCCCAGATGACGGACCTTGTCGCCGGGCTGGATGAAGGTGCGGCCGACATAGTGCGAGCGGATGATGCCCAGTTCGAACGGAATGCCCGACGCCTGCGCATAGCCGATCGCTGCGGGCACGCCCGAATCGGGCACCGGGATGACCAGATCGGCTTCGACCGGGTTTTCCTGCGCCAGTTCGGCACCGATCGCCTTGCGCACCGAATAGACCGAGCGGTCTTCGCTGATCGAATCGGGGCGTGAGAAATAAACCCATTCGAAGATGCAGGGACGCGGGGACAGCGGCGCGAACGGGCGGATCGAGCGGAGCTCGCCGTTCGACACGATGACCAGTTCGCCCGGTTCGACTTCGCGGACGAACTCGGCACCGACGACGTCGAGCGCGACGGTTTCGGAGGCGAAGATATACGCGTCGCCCAGCTTGCCCATCACCAGCGGACGGATGCCCAGCGGATCGCGGCAGGCGATCATGCCCTCTGGCGTCATGCAGATCAGCGAATAGGCGCCTTCGACCTGCTTCAATGCATCGATGAACCGGTCGAGCAGCGTCCGGTAGTTGGACGTCGCGACGAGGTGGATGATGACTTCGGTGTCGCTGGTCGACTGAAAGATCGATCCGGTGCGGACCAGATCCTTGCGCAGCCGCATGGCGTTGGAAAGATTGCCGTTATGCGCCACTGCGAACCCGCCCGACGCCAGTTCGGCATAGAGCGGCTGGATGTTGCGGTTCGACGTCTCACCGGTGGTCGAATAGCGGACATGGCCGCAGGCGGTGGCGCCGGGAAGCGATTCGATCACCTCAGGCCGGTCGAAATTGCCCGCGACATGGCCCTGCGCCCGCTGGGTATGGAACATCGCCCCATCCCAGCTGCAGATGCCGGCCGCTTCCTGCCCGCGATGCTGGAGCGCGTGGAGGCCGAGGGCCACGAGCGCCGCAGCGCCGTCCGCGCCGGATACACCGAAGATGCCGCACTCTTCGCGCAGCTTGTCGTCGTCGAAAGGTTGGGTGGTGAACATAGGCCCTTCCGGGGATAAGCGTGTCACACGGCCGCCATATAGGTAGGCTGAATCGATTTGTCGCCCTTTGATCGTCGATTGCGGCGGAACCATGATCGGCGATAGGGGTTGCGGATGATTCCGCGCGATACCGGCCTGACCCTGAACCCCAAATACGACGCCGACGGGCTGCTGACCGCGGTGTGTGTCGATGCCGATAGCGGCGCGCCGTTAATGGTGGCGCATATGAACGCGGATGCGTTGCGGCTGACGATCGAAACGGGCGAGGCGACCTTCTGGTCGCGGAGCCGGCAGGCGATCTGGAAGAAGGGCGAGACGTCGGGCAACGTGCTGCGCGTCGTCGAGCTGCGGATCGATTGCGATCAGGACGCCTTGTGGGTTCGCTGCATCCCCACCGGGCCGGCGTGTCATACGGGCGCGGACAGCTGTTTCTTTCGCCGGATCGAGGGCGATCGGCTGGTGCCGGTGGCATGAGGTTGCTGGCGGCGGCCCTGCTGGTGCTGGCGGGCTGTTCGCAGGAAGCGACGCCTTCGTCCGAGCCGGAAGGAGCGACGCTGGAGCAGGCGGCGATCGCGCGGGGTGTGGTGCGCGATCCGGCCACCGCGCAGCCGGTCGGGCTGTATGCGCGCGAGGGCGACCGGCTGTGCATCACGACCGGTCGGATCGGAACGTTCGTCGATTATGGCGAAGGGATCGGATGCAGCGCGCACGGGACCTATTCGCGGGACGGCGAGCGGATGCGGGTCGATTTCGGCAAGGGCTGCGCGTTCGATGCCGCGTTTTATGGCGATGGCGTGCGGTTTCCCGGATCGCTGCCGGCGGGGTGCGAGGCGGCGTGCCGGGGGCGGGCGTCGCTGTCGGGGTTGCAGTTCGACCGGTTGAGCGAGAGCGGGTCGGAAGCGGCGGCGCTGCGCGATCCGGCCGGGCGGGGGTTGTGCGGGTAGCTTACACGGACGTGCCGCACCCCCGCGCAGGCGGGGGTCCAGGGCGAGCCGAGCTGCCGTTGCGATGCTGGCTCTGGATCCCCGCCTGCGCGGGGATACGGTGGTGGCCGGTCAAATCCCCCGCGCCGCCGCCAGCGCCCTTTCGCGCGCCTCCCGGTGCTCGATGATCTTTTCCGGATACGCCTTCGGCCGACACCCCGCCGCATCGGGATCGTGGATCGCCTCGTCCGGCAGTTTCGCCAGTTCGGGCACCCAGCGGCGGATATAGTCGGCGGCGTCGAATTTTTCCGACTGGGTGAGTGGGGCCATGATCCGCCCGAACATGTTCGAATCGACGCCGGTGCCGGCGACCCATTGCCAGTTGACCGCATTGTTGCCGAGATCGGCGTCGACCAGGCAGTCCCAATACCAGCGTTCGCCCTCGCGCCAGTCGATCAGCAGATGCTTGATGAGGAACGATGCGGCGATCATCCGCACGCGATTGTGCATCCAGCCGATCTGCCACAGCTGGCGCATGCCGGCATCGACGATCGGATAGCCGGTGCGGCCCTGCTGCCACGCCTTCAGATCGCGCTTCGCCGCCGCGTCGCTCCGCCATTTCAATTTGTCGTAGCGCGGGCGGCCATTGGCGTCGGCATAGTCGGGCATCGACAGGATGACGCCGCTGGCGAAATCGCGCCATGCCAGTTCCTTGCGATAGGTCGTCAGGCTGTCGCCCTGCCCGTCCAGCGCCGCCCAGATTTGCCGCGGGGAGAGTTCGCCATGGTGGAGATGCGGCGACAGGTTCGAACTGCCGTCGACCGAGGGCAGGTTGCGGGCGGTGTCGTAATCGTCGAGGCGGGCGGCGAAGGATTTCAGCGCCTTGTGCGCGCCATCCTCGCCCGGTTGCCACGATGTGCCGAACGCGGTCGCCCAGTCGGGCTTGGTCGGGAGCAGCTTCCAGTCGGCGAGCTTGTCGGATTTCGGCCATTGGGACGGCGACGGAATCGTGCGCGGCATCGGCACCGGGTCCTCGGGCGGCAGCATCTGGTTCAGCGCCTTCCAAAAGGACGAATAGATTTTGAACATCCCTCCCGATCCGGTGCGGACACTTTCGGGCGGGCGTAGGTGATTGCCATCGTGCAGGGAGAGCGTATCGCCGAGTGCCTCCTGCGCCTTTACCCACCAGGGTTCGTAATGGCGCACGGCATGGATGCGGGTCGCGCCGGTTCCCTTCATCAGCTTGCGCAGTTCGGCGACCGCTTCGCCCCGGCGCAGGATCAGGCGCGAGTCCTTTGCCCGCAGCGAGTCGTCGAACGCGACGAGGCTGTGATGCAGCCACCAGCGCTGCGCGCCGCCGATCGCCCAGTCGCCAGGCGAGGTGTCGTCGAGGATATAGACCGGGATCACCGCCCCATCGTCGATCGCGGCGAGAAGCGCGGGCTGGTCGCGCAGGCGGAGGTCCTGGCGGAGCCAGAGTAGGACGGGATCGCTCATCGCGTGACGTTACGCCTACGCGACAATCCCGGTTCCCTGTGCCAGCGCGACGATCGACGCGACATGGCGGCGCGATACCTCCAGCAGGTCGCCATAGCCGCCGCCCAGCGCACTGGCGATCGGCAGGCCACGGGTACGGGCCAGCTGGCCGACCCAGCGGTCGCGCTCGTCGAGGCCATTCTGCGTCAGGGACAAACGGCCGAGGCGGTCGTCGGCGAAGGGGTCGACCCCGGCCTGATAGAGGATCAGCGACGGCGCAAAACTGTCGATCAGCGGCACGAGCGTCGCCTCCAGCGTCGTCAGATATTCGTCGTCACCGACTCCGTCGGCCAACGGCACGTCGAGCGTCGACACCGCCTTTCGTGCCGGAAAATTCTTGTCGGCATGGATCGAATAGGTGGCGAGGTTCGGGCGTCCGGCGAGCAGCGAGGCGGTGCCGTCGCCCTGGTGAACGTCGACATCGACCACCAGCACCCGCTCGCACGTGCCTTCCTCGACCAGCCGGTGTGCGGCGATGGCGAGGTCGTTGAACACGCAATAGCCGGCGCCGGTATCGGCCAGCGCATGGTGGCTGCCCCCGGCGGTGTTGGCGGCATAGCCCCGTTCCATCGCGACGCGGGCGGCGGCATAGGTGCCGCCGGGTACCGCCTGCGCGCGCAATGCCATGGGCGGGGTGACGGCGAAGCCGATGCGGCGTTCCTTGTGCGGCGGTACGCGCGCCTCGATCACTTCGGCGACATAGACGTCGTCATGGACCGCTTCGATCCACGCGCGGGGCATCGGATCGCAGCCGTGCCAGTCGATTGCCGACCCCATTTCGAGCAGGAGGTCGCGGACGAGGCCGTTCTTGCCCCAGCGATAGCGGCTGCCCGGCGGGCTTTCGGCGACATAATCGGGATGGTGGATGACGGGGATCACTTTGCGGAGATAAGATGCCGATGCGCCTCGCAAAAGCCATTGGCCCGCGATAGGAAGCGGCGATGGACAAGACCGCCCTCCCCTATCGCCCCTGTGCCGGCGTCATGCTGTTGAACCGCGAC
Source organism: Sphingomonas hankookensis (assembly GCF_028551275.1). NCBI lineage: Bacteria > Pseudomonadati > Pseudomonadota > Alphaproteobacteria > Sphingomonadales > Sphingomonadaceae > Sphingomonas > Sphingomonas hankookensis. The sequence continues at coordinate 1,924,832 of NZ_CP117025.1, read as the reverse complement.
GGACAGGTGTTCGTCGGCCAGCGGCTCGATTCGACGCTGGAGGCGTGGCAGATGCCGCAGGGCGGGATCGACGATGGCGAGGCGCCGATTGACGCCGCGATCCGCGAGCTGCGCGAGGAAACCGGCATCGGGGCGGACAAGGTGCGGCTGATCGCGGAAGGGCCGGAAGAGCTGTTCTACGACCTGCCCGACGACATGATCGGCAAGATTTGGAAGGGGAAATGGCGCGGGCAGCGGCAGCGCTGGTTCCTGTTCGCGTTCGAGGGGGCGGACGACGATATCGACATCCGCACGCCTGAACCGGAATTCCGCGCGTGGCGCTGGGCCGATCCGGCCGATCTGCCGACGATGATCGTGCCGTTCAAGAAGGCGCTGTACGAACAGGTACTGGCGGGGTTCGCGGAGCATCTGCATCGGTGAACCGACCCGGTACCGCGATGAATCGTTCAGGCGATATGCATTCGATCGGCTATAGCGGGCGGTGATGCCGAACCCCGCGCTCCTCCTGCCCCTGGGCCTGTATTTCGCGGAACCCCCGCCCGAGCCGGACCTGCCGATCGAAATCCGCACGATGCTGGAAGAGGCGATGGCGTCGGGCAATGACAACGACGTCGCGACGATCGTGCGCTATGCCCGCAAGGCCGCGCCGAAACATTCGCAGAAGATCGCCGAACTGGCGTCGCATTACACGTTCGAGCGGACCGAGAAGACCGAAAAGCGACTGCGCACCGCGTCGTTCGGCGCGCTGGTGAAGGGCCGGGCCGAGGTCGGCGGGTGGATCAACAGCGGCAATTCGGACAGCCTGGGCGTCACCGCCGTGCTCGACCTGTCGCGCGAGGGCTATCGCTGGCGCCACAAGCTGAAATTGCAGGCGGATTATCAGGAAAACAACAGCATCCCGACGCGCGAACATTATCTCGCGGCGTTCGAACCCAACTACAAGGTCGACGACCGGCTCTATATCTATGGCGCCGCACAATATGAATCGGACAAGTTCTTCGGCTATTACGACCGTTATTCGGCATCGAGCGGGGCGGGCTATACCGTCGTCGCCAAGGGGCCGGTGACGCTCGACCTCGAACTGGGTCCGGCGTTTCGTTATACTTCGTTCACCACCGGCCTGGCCGAACGGAACCTTGCCGCGCGCGGGTCGGTCGATTTCGACTGGCGGATGACGCCAGCGCTGACGCTCAGGCAGGATACATCGGCCTATTTGCAGGACGCCAACAGCACGGTCACCAGCCTGACCGCGGTCGACGCCAAGCTGCTGGGACCGCTGTCGGCGCGGCTGTCGTACAATATCCAGTTCGAAAGCCGGCCACCGGTCGGGCGGGTGAATACGGATACGACCGGGCGGGCGTCGCTGGTGTACGCGTTCTAGGGTCTGGCTCGGATCTACCGTTTTCGTCACCCGGACTTGATCCGAGTGACGGCTTTTCCTCGCGGACGAAGGAAGAAGAAGCGGGCCCCCGGGTCAAGCCCGGGGTGACGTGGTGCGGCTTGACTGATGGACCACCACAAGCGGTTCCGTTTGATACGATATCACTCTACAACGTCCCGATGGACAGGATGACGATGGACGAACGCCGGTCGATCGAGGCGATCGATCAGGCGGAGATGCTGCGCCAGGTCGAACGATGGGTTGCCGTGAACAGCGGGACGCGCAACGTTCCGGGGTTGAACACCGTCGGGGCGATGCTGGCGGACGGTTTTGCCGCGCTGCCCGGCGCAATCACGCTGGTCGACCCCGATCCCGTGGAGACGGTCGATGCCGATGGCACCGTCCGCGCAATCGAGCATGGCCGACATCTTCTGGTCAGCGTGCGGCCCGAGGCGCCGGTGCGGATGCTGTTCACCGGCCACATGGACACGGTGTACGGTGAAACCCACGCCTTTCAGGCGATGCGCTATACCGACCCGAACACCCTGAACGGGCCGGGCGCGGCGGACATGAAGGGCGGGCTGTCGGTGATGCTGGCGGCGCTGAAGGCCGTCGAAGCCGCCGGGATCGGCGACCGGTTCGGCTATGACGTGATGATCAATTCGGACGAGGAAACCGGGTCGTTTTCCTCCGCGCGGCTGATCGAGCGGGTGGCGAAGGGCAAGGTCGCGGCCTTCACCTATGAACCCGCCCTGCCCGACGGCACGCTGGCCGGCGCGCGCGGGGGAACCGGCAATTTCTCGATTGTCGTCACCGGGCGCAGCGCGCATGCCGGGCGCAATCCGGAGGACGGGCGCAACGCCATCGTCGCCGCCGCCGACATCGCGCTCCGGTTGAACGCGGTGCGTGGGCCGCGATTGGCCGTCAATCCGGCAAAGATCGATGGCGGCGGGCCGAACAATGTCGTTCCCGACCATGCCGTGCTCCGCGTCAATTTCCGGCCGCACGGGTTGGACGAGATCGAACGCGCCCGGTCGCAGATCGACGCGGCGGTGGCGATGGTCGCCGCGCAGCACGACGTGACGATCGCGGTGCACGGCAGCTTCAACCGCCCGCCCAAGCCGATCGATGCGGGTGCGGCGAAGCTGTTCGCGCTGGTGCAGGCGGCCGGCGCCGACCTGTCGATCCCGATCGCGTGGCGCGACACCGGCGGGGTATGCGATGGCAACAACATTGCCGCCGCCGGGGTGCCGGTGATCGACACGATGGGCGTGCGCGGCGGCGCGATCCATTCGGCAGAGGAATTTATGATCGTCGACAGCCTGGCCGAACGCGCCCGCCTGTCGGCGCTGGCGATAGCCCGAATAGTGGCACAGGGGGGATTGTGACGTTTCGAATCCGTGCGGCGCGCGAAAGCGACCTGAAATATCTCTACGAAATGGCGAAGCTGACCGGCGGCGGCTTCACCAACCTGCCCCCCGACCGCAATGCTCTGATGACCCGACTGGAACGCAGCGCCGTCGCGTTCAGCCATGAAGAGGACGCCCCGCGCGACGAGGTGTTCGTGCTGGTGCTGGAGAATATCGACACCGGCGAGGTGCGCGGCACCTGCCAAGTGTTCACCAAGGTCGGGCAGCGCTGGCCCTTCTATTCGTACCGCGTCGCGACGCTGACCAAGCATAGCGAGGCGCTGGGCCGCACCTTCCGCGCGGACATCCTGAACCTCGTCAACGATCTGGAAGGGTCGAGCGAGGTCGGCGGGCTGTTCCTGCATCCGGGCGAGCGGGCCGGCGGGCTGGGGCTGCTGCTCGCCCGGTCGCGCTATCTGTTCATCGCGCGGCATCGCGGGCGCTTTGCCGACCGGGTGCTGGCGGAGCTGCGCGGGATCATCGACGAAGCGGGCGGATCGCCCTTCTGGGACGGGGTTGCCGGGCGCTTCTTCGGCATGACGTTCCAGGACGCCGACCAGTTCAATGCGATCCATGGCAACCAGTTCATCGCCGACCTGATGCCGCGCCACCCGGTCTATATCGCGATGCTGCCCGAAGCGGCGCGCGGGGTCATCGGCCTGCCCCATCCGACCGGTCGCGCGGCGATGCGGATGCTGGAGAATGAAGGCTTTGCCTATGAGAATTATGTCGACATCTTCGATGGCGGGCCGACCATGACCGCGCGGACCGACCAGATCGCGACGATCCGCGACCGGCGCGAGCGGCAGGTGGTGGCGATCGGCGAAGGCGGCACCCCGTCGCTGCTGTCGACCGGGCGCCTTTCCGATTTCCGCGCGTGCATGGGCGATGCGACGGTGCGCGACGACGGGATCGTGATCGATGCCGAAGCCGCCCGCGCGCTGAACGTCGCGGTCGGCGACACGGTATCGCAGGTGGCGCGATGAGCGTGCGCGAGATCAATTTCGACGGGATCATCGGTCCCAGCCACAATTATGCCGGGCTGAGCCATGGCAATCTGGCGGCGACGCGCAATGCGGGCGAGACGTCGCGGCCGCGCGCGGCGGCGTTGCAGGGGATCGCCAAGATGCGCGCGAACCTTGCGCTCGGGCTGACGCAGGGCATTTTGTTACCGCATCCGCGCCCGGACCATGGCTGGCTGGCGAAACTCGCGACGGACTATGCCGGTGCCCCGCCGCATCTCCGGGCACAGGCGCTGTCGGCGTCGGCAATGTGGGCGGCCAATGCGGCGACGGTTTCGCCGGCCAACGATTGCGGTGACGGGCGCTGCCACCTGACCGTCGCCAATCTGGTGACGATGCCGCATCGCAGCCATGAATGGCCGCAGACGTTGGCCCAGTTGCGGATCGCCTTTGCCGATCCGGCCTTTGCCGTGCACGGTCCGGTGCCCGCCCCGTTCGGCGACGAGGGCGCGGCGAACCATATGCGGTTGTGCGAAACCCATGGTGCACAGGGAGTCGAGGTGTTCGTCTATGGCGTGAGCGGCGGCCCCTTTCCCGCGCGTCAGCATCGCGAGGCGTCGGAAGCGATTGCGCGCGCCCACGGCCTCGATCCGGCACGGACGCTGTTGGCGCGGCAGTCCGACGCGGCGATCGCGGCGGGCGCATTCCATAACGACGTCGTCGCGGTGGCGAACGAGCGGGTGCTGTTCGCGCATGAACAGGCGTTCGAGGACCGCGATCGCTTCTTCGCCGACCTGCGTGCGGCAATGCCATCGGTCGAGATCATCGAGGTTCCGGCCGACCGGGTCAGCCTTGCCGACGCGATCACCTCCTACCTGTTCAATGCGCAGTTGGTGACCCTGCCCGATGGCGGCGGCATGGTGCTGATCCTGCCGAGCGAAGCGCGCGACAATGAACGGGTGTGGACGTGGTTGCAGGAAATGGTCGCCGGCAACGGACCGATCCGCCGGCTGGAGGTTGTCGATGTCCGCGAATCGATGGCCAATGGCGGCGGCCCGGCCTGCCTGCGGCTGCGGGTCGTGGCCGATCCGGCGACGGTCGATCCCCGGTTCCTGGTGGATGACGCGAAGCTCGACCGGATCGCGGCGGTGGTCGAGGCGCATTGGCCGGAACGGATCGCACCTGCCGATATCGGCGATCCCGCGCTGATCGAAGCGATCGAGGCGGCGCACCGCGCGCTACTGGAATCGCTCGACCTTGTCGGGTTAATTGACAATTAACCATCAGTCGGGCGGCGGGAGTGGCGGAAAACCGCCAATGGTACGCATTTTGCGTATTTTCGAACCATGCTGACCCGGCTGAAAAACCTGTTCACGATCAAGTCGAAGTTCGAGGCCTTCCTCGTCATCTACGGCTTGGGCGTTGGCGCGGTTGAGCGCGGCTTTCATTACATGGCGCAATATCCCGGGATCGGCGGGAAACTGTTGTTCGCGGTCTGCCCGATCGCGGTATTTATGGCGGGCACGCGCATCCTCGACTCCATCGACGCGGAGCGCGAGGAGCGCTAGGCGGAGGCCATGCCACGCGAAATTACCGCCTATTCGAACCCGATGGTGAAGGCCGCCCGCAACCTGCGGGAGAAGCGCCATCGCCGCGACCAGCGCCGCTTCCTGGCCGAGGGCCTGCGCATCCTGACCGAAGCGCGCGAGGCGGGGTGGCTGCCGGCCGAGCTGTATTTCGCGAGCGGCGAGCAGCATCCGCTGCTGGAGACGCTGATCGAGGAGACCGAGGCGGCGGGCGGCATCGCGATTTCGACCACGGTCGACATCCTGTCGAAACTGTCGGGCAAGGACAATCCGGGGTCGGTCGTCGGCGTCTATGACGAATTCTCCACCGAGTTGGCGCAGATCGACCGGCGCAATGCGTCGCTATGGCTGGTCGCCGAACGCCTGCGTGATCCGGGCAATCTGGGGACGATCCTGCGCACCGCCGATGCGACGGGCGCGGGCGGACTGATCCTGATCGACGAGTGCGTCGACCCGTTTTCGGTCGAGGCGGTGCGCGCGAGCATGGGGGCGATCTTCACCGTCGCGGTCGCGCGGGCCGATTGGGCGACGTTCAGGGACTGGCTGCGCAGTGGGCCGGGGACGTTGGTCGGTCTTAGCCTCGATACCGAGCATGACTATCGCGCGCCGACCTATCCCGATCCGACCTTCCTGCTGACCGGCAACGAGGCGCAGGGGATGCCGGACCATATGGCTGCCGAATGCGACCTGCTGGTGAAGATCCCGATGCTGGGCAAGGCCGACAGCCTGAACGCCGCGGTGGCGACGGCGGTGATGGCCTACACGGTGCTGGGGCAGCATCGGCCCTGAACCTTCCGCGTCGCGAGGGATTGAGAGGGGATGACCCGCCCGACCTTCGCCGCCCTGCCCGCCGCCGATATCGATGCGCTGGACCAGCCCAGCATCGTGCTGTTCGGCGCGAGCGAGGCGACGCCCTATGATGATGGCGAACCGAGCCATTCGGCCGAGGCACCGGCGGCGGTCCGTGCGGCGTCGCTGGGGTTCGCGCGGCAATTGTCGCAGATCGATTTCGACCTCGGCTTCACGCCTTTCCCCGATCCGAATGACGCGCGGGGGGTGGTGGATGTCGGCGATGTCGATACGCGGCCGCAGGATGCGGCCGGCAATCGCGAGCGGATCGAGGCGACGACGCGGACTGTGCTGAACGCCGGTGCGGTGCCGATCCTGCTGGGCGGCGATGATTCGGTGCCGATCCCGTTCGCTAGCGCCTTCGCCGATCATGGGCCGCTGACCGTTGTGCAGATCGACGCGCATGTCGATTGGGGCGACGATATCCGGGGCGAGCCGCTCGGCTATGGCTCGCCGATGCGGCGGCTGGCGGAGATGCCGCATGTCACGGGCATGGTGCAGGTCGGGGTGCGCGGGCTGGGCAGCGGTGGCGCGTGGCAGATCGAGGATGCACGTGGCTGGGGCAGCCGGATCGTTACCGCCTATGACCTGATCCGGGGCGGGATCGACGCCGCGATCGATCAGGTGCCGGCGGGCGGGCGGTATCTGGTGTCGATCGACTGCGACGGGATCGATCCGGCGGTGTTCCCGGCGGTGGCGATGCCGACGCCGGGCGGGTTACGCTACGAGGAGGTCGTGCTGCTGCTGACGGCACTTGCCGAGAGGGGCGAGATCGCGGGGCTGGTCCTGGCGGAATATGTGCCGGCGCGCGACGATCCGCATCGATTGTGTGCGGCGATGGCCGCGCGGATCGTGGCGGTGACGATGGGACTGGTTTTGGGGGCGTAAGACGGTCGAGATGACCCGCTGCCCGCAGCGTCATCGTCTCCCCGGCCTTGAGCCGGGGTAACGGCAGGAAGAAATCTCATTCCTCTACAGCCAGCTCGGCACTCTCCTCCGCCGCTGCGATAGCCACCGCCAGCTTGGTCAGCGGACGCGGCGATTGCTCTACGACCGGCAGCGGCTCGATACTCTTGCCGCCGGTGTCGATATTCAGCGTCTCGAACCGCTTGGCCGACGTCATCACCTGCGATTCGAGGCTGCCGACGAATGCGTTATAGGCGGTGTTCGCGCCTTCCAGATTCTTGCCGAGCTTGGCGACATGCTCGCCCATCTTGGCGAGGCGGGCGTGGAGTTCGCGGCCGAGCTGGCCGATCTGCCGCGCTTCGCCGGCGAGCTTTTCCTGCCGCCACACTGCCGCGACGGTACGGGCGATGGCGATCAGGTTGGTCGGGGTCGCGATCAGCACCCGGCGGTCGAACGCATAGTCCCACAGCGCCGGATCATGTTCGAGCGCGGCGGCAAGGAAATGTTCGCCCGGCACGAACATGACGACATAATCGGGCGTATCCTCGAACTGCGACTGGTAGCTCTTGGCACCCAGCGCGTTGACGTGATTTTTCATCGACGCGACGTGTGCGGTCATGAAGCCGGCGCGCTCGACCTCGTCCACCGCGCCATGCGCGTCCTGATAGGCGTTGAGCGACACCTTGGCATCGATCACGAGGCTCTTGCCGCCAGGCACCTTGACGATGGCATCGGGACGCAGGCGGCCGTCGCCATGGTCGACCGAGACCTCCATCTGGAAGTCGGTATGCTCGGCAAGGCCGCAGGTTTCGAGCACGTTGCGCAACTGCTGCTCGCCCCAGCGGCCCCGCGCCTTGGGCGCCGAACGGAGTGCGTTGACCAGCTTGGCCGCCTCGCTCTTGACCGATTCCTGGCCGATGCGCATCGCGTCCATCAGGCCCTTCAGCGTGCCATAGGCTTCCTGCCGCTCGCCCTCGACCTTGGTCATGCTGGCTTCGTAGCGCTTCAGCGTCGCCTCGACCGGGGCCAACAACGCCTTCAGCTTCATCTCGTTGGTGTCGCCCGCCTGGGCGAAGCGTTCGTTGGCGCGTTGCAGGAACTGCTTCTGCGCGCCTTCCAGCATGACATGCGCGGTTTCGCGGAACTGCGCGGCCATCGCCTCGCGCGCGTCCTTGAACTCGGTCAGCCGTTCCTCGAACGCTGCGGCATTCGCCTTGAGCGCAGCATGGTCGAGCAATAGCGCATCGCGGTCGGCACGGATTTCCGCCAGCTCCTCGCGCAGCGCCGGTACTTCCTTCGCGCGTTCGGAGGCCAAAGCGAGGTCGGCGATCGCCTGCTTGAAATCGTCCTCGCGCTTGTCGCGCTCCTCGCGCAGCGACTGCACCTGCCGGCTGCCCATCAGCCAGCCGATCGCCAGCCCCGCGAGCAGGACGGCAGCGACGATGACGATGACAAGCGGGTCCATGCGATACTCCGGGAGGAACGGACCCGGAACCTACCCCCGCCCCGCCCGCCCGACAAGGCGAACGGGGTTCGGTTCGTCGCTTACGCCGCCTTGCGCGCCTTGTTCAGCTTCTTGATGACCATGTCGCGCTTCAGCCGCGAGAGATGGTCGATGAACAGTACCCCGTTCAAATGGTCCATTTCATGCTGGAGACAGGTCGCCATCAACCCGTCGAGCCATTGGTCATGGGCGTCGCCCTTTTCGTCCAGCCACGTCACGCGGCAGCGCGCGGGACGGACGACATCGGCATATTGTTCGGGGATCGACAGGCAGCCTTCCTGATAGGTCGACAGCTCTTCCGACACTTCCTCGATCACCGGATTGACGAAGGCATGCGGCGCCTTGACCGGCTTGCCCTCGTCATCCTCCTCGTCCTGCAGGTCGATGACCAGCACGCGCTTCGGCACGGCGACCTGGATCGCGGCAAGACCGATGCCCGGCGCGTCGTACATCGTGTCGAACATGTCGGCGATGAGGGTCTTTACCTCGTCCGTCACGCCCTCCACGGGTTCGGAGACGAGGCGGAGGCGCGGGTCGGGGATTTCGATGATCGGAAGAATGGCCATAGCGGCTAGCTATGTAGCATAGTCCGGGGCGTCAAGCGACCGGGCGTCGTGCGCGGAGCGCCTGTGCCAGCGTGCCTTCGTCGAGATAGTCGAGTTCGCCGCCGACCGGCAGGCCATGGGCGAGCTGGGTCAGGCGGACCGGATATTTCTCGATCCGCTCGGCGATGTAATGGGCCGTGGTCTGCCCCTCCAGCGTGGCGTTCATCGCGAGGACGACTTCGTCGATCCCGCCCGCCGCGACGCGGCCGACCAGCGAATCGATGGCGAGATCGTCGGGACGGACGCCTTCCAGTGCCGACAGCCGACCGCCCAGCACATGAAAGCGGCCGGGGAACAGTCGCGCGCGGTCGAGCGCCCAAAGGTCGGCGACCTCCTCCACCACGCACAGCGACCGGTCATCGCGGCGCGGGTCGGTGCAGATGCCGCACGGGTCGGTCGTGTCGACATTGCCGCAGGTCGAACAGGTCGCCAGATTGCGCGCCACCCGGTCGAGCGCGGTCAGCAGCGGGTCGAGCGCCGTCTCCCGCTTTTTGACCAGATGCAGCACCGCGCGGCGCGCCGAACGGGGCCCTAGACCGGGGAGGCGGGAGAGCGCCTGCGTCAGCGCGTCGATTTCGGGAGAGGCCATCGGGCCCAAGATAGGGGGTTGCGCGGACGGACGCCACGGTGTCGAGAGGCGTCATGCGGATCATCTTCATGGGCACGCCCGAATTTGCGGTGCCAATCCTTCAGGCGCTGGTCGATGCGGGGCATGACGTCGTCGCTTCGTACAGCCAGCCGCCGCGTCGTGCGGGGCGGGGCAAGGCGCTGACCCCCTCCCCGGTTCACAAACTGGCCGAATCGCTGGGGATCGCGGTGCGGGTGCCGGAGTCGTTGCGCGATCCGGCGGTGCAGGCCGAGTTCGCCGCGCTGAATGCCGATGTCGCGGTGGTCGCTGCCTATGGGTTGCTGTTGCCGCGTGCGGTGCTGGATGCGCCGCGTCTCGGGTGTCTGAACGTCCATGGATCGCTGCTGCCGCGCTGGCGGGGGGCGGCGCCGATCCAGCGGGCGATCCTCGCCGGCGATGCCGAAACCGGCGTCGGCATCATGCAGATGGCGGCGGGGATGGATACCGGGCCGGTGCGGCTGGAAGGGCGGACGCCGGTCGCGGGCAAGACGGCGGGCGAACTGGCGATCGAGCTGAGCGCGATGGGCGCACGGCTGATGCTGGAAGTGCTCGCCGACCCCGACGCCTATCCGCCGGTCGAACAGGCGAGCGAGGGCGTGACCCATGCCGCCAAGATCGACAAGGCCGAGGCGCGGCTGCGCTTCGACGGCAACGCGGTCGATGCCGAGCGGCAGGTGCGCGCGTTCAACCCGGCGCCCGGCGCGTTCCTCGAAGTGCAGGGCGAGCGGATCAAGATACTGTCGGCGCGGGTCGTGCCGGATGGCGGCGGCGAACCGGGAACCGTGATCGGCGACCGACTGGAGATCGCCTGTGCGGACGGCGTGTTGGTGCCGGTACTGGTGCAGCGCGCCGGGCGTGGCGTGACGTCGGCGGACGAAATGCTGCGCGGCTTTGCGATCCCGAAGGGCACGCGTGTCGCATGACCCGGTTCGCCCTGACGGTCGAATATGACGGACGGCCGTTCGTCGGCTGGCAGCGCCAGTCCGAAGGGGCGAGCGTGCAAGGATCGATCGAGCGCGCGCTGTTCGAGGTGACCGGCGAGCAGGCGGCGGTCCATGCCGCCGGGCGTACCGATGCCGGGGTCCATGCGACGGGGATGCGGGCGCATGTCGACGTTGCGAAGGCGATCGACCCGTTCCGGTTGATGGAGGCGCTGAACGCCCGGCTGCGGCCAGATCCGGTCGCGATCCTCGACTGCGAAGTCGTGCCCGACGACTGGCATGCACGCTTTTCCTGCATGCGGCGAGCCTATGTCTATCGCATCACGTGCCGTCGCGCGCCGCTGACCCATGAGCTGGGGCTGGCATGGCGGGTGCCGCAGCCGCTGGATGCCGAGGCGATGGCGGAAGGCGCGGCACGGTTGGTCGGGCGGCACGACTTCACCACCTTTCGCTCGGCACATTGCCAGGCGGACAGTCCGCTGCGGACGCTCGACCGGTTGGCGGTGGAGCGCGATGGCGACCGGATGCGCATCCATGCCGCCGCGCGGTCATTCCTGCATCATCAGGTCCGCTCGATGGTCGGCTGCCTTGCCATGGTGGGTCAAGGCAAGCGGACGCCGGACGATCTGGCCGATATCCTCGCGGCGCGCGACCGGTCGGCGCTGTGGCTGAACGCGCCGCCGGACGGGCTGTATTTCGTGGGGGCTGAGTACCCCGGCTGAGCGTCAAAGTTCACTAAGTTCACACTCGTGCGCTTTTCGTGCCATGCCCGGTCTTGCCCTGCCCCGCCGCCGACCCTGAATGGCAGATCGGTGGCGTGTAGGAAAGTCAGCGGACCAGTCGCGCGACCAGTTCGACATGGGTCGACCAGCGGAACTGCCCGACCGGCTGGACCCAGTCGATGCGGTAGCCGGCTTGTACCAACGTCTTAGCATCACGCGCGAAGCTGCTGGGATTGCACGAAACATAGGCGATGACCGGCGCCTTGCTATCGGCCAGTGCCGCCGCCTGTTCGCGGGCGCCGGCGCGCGGCGGGTCGAGGATCACCGCGTCGAACCGGTCGAGTTCGGTGGCGGTCAGCGGGCGGCGGAACAGGTCGCGATGGTCGGCGACGACCGGGCGGCCCGCGCGGGCGGCGGCGAGCTTCAGCGCCATGATAGCCTCCCTTCCCGCCTCCCCCGCATAGGTGCGGATGTTGACACCACGCGACAGGGTGAAGGTGCCTAGCCCGGCGAACAGGTCGGCGACGATGGCCGCGCCGGCAACCGCTTCGTCGACCGCCGCGATCAGCGCGGCCTCGCCATCGCCGGTCGCCTGCAGGAAACTGCCCGGCGGGAACGGCACCGGCACGCCGCCCAGCGTCACCGTGACCGGTTCCGGCTCCCACCGCGCCTCCGCACCCATGCCGTCGTCGATCGACAGCCGGGCGAGCCGCTGGTCCTGTGCAAAGGCGGTCAGCGCTTCGGCGGCGGCCAGCCCTTCGGCAATCTGGCCGATGATGAGGACGTCGACGCCCTGATCCACCCGCGCGAGATGAACATCGGCGCGCGACCGGTCCTTGAGCGCGGTCGCCAGCAGCCAGCGCAGCGGGGCTACGGCGGCGAAGAGTTCGGGCAGCAGGACATGGCATTCGCGCAGATCAACGATGCGGTGACTGCCACTTTCGGTGAAGCCGAGCGTCACCTGCTTGCCGCGCCGGTCGGCATGGAGCGTCGCGCGGCGGCGGGTTTGCGGTGCCGACAGGATCGCCGGCCGGACGGGGGCGTCGAGCGATTGCGATGCCAGCGCCCCGCGCACGCGGTCGGCGACGAAATCGGCCTCGCTCGCCAGGTCGAGGTGCTGAAGCTGGCACCCGCCGCACGCCGGAAAGTGGCGGCAGGGCGGTTCGGCATGATGCGGGCCGAATTGCAGCGAGCCGTCGGGCAACAGCCGGTCGCCCGGCGCGGCGAGCGGGACGTGAACGCCGTCGCCGGTCACGCCTTCGCCCCGCGCGGCGACGCGGACGATCACATCGTCATCGATCAGCGACATTCGGCGATCGCCTGTCCGAGATGGTCGACCAGCGTGTCCGCTACGAACGCCGGACCGGCGAGCCGCGCGGCGCGACTGTGCAGCCACACCGCCTCCGCCGCCGCCCGATCGCCGCCGGACCGCAGCCGCGCGGCGAGGATGCCGGCAAGCACGTCGCCTGTGCCGGCAGTCGACAGCCAGGACAGCGCATGCGGAGAGACGGTGACGGTGCCGTCGGGGGAAGCGATCACGGTATCGGGGCCTTTGTGGACGATGGTGGCGCGCGCCTGTAGCGCAGCTTGGGCCGTCCGGTCGATCTTGTTGCCGTTACCGTTGCCGAACATGCGGTCGAACTCGCCGCCATGCGGGGTCAGGAAGGTCGGTGCGGATCGGGTGGCGATGCGCTCGACGCCTGCTTCGCCCAGCAGCGAGATGGCATCGCCATCGATGACCAGCGGCGCGACGCAGGCGAGCGCTGCGTCGATCAGCCGACCGGCAGCATCGCCCCGCCCCAGCCCGGGGCCGACCAGCACCGCGGCCAGTCGTTCGTCGGCCAGCAGGCTGTGCGGATCGTCCAGCGGCCGGCGGACCAGTGCATCCGGCCCGCCGATCCCTGCATCGTCGCCGGCAAGGATGACATAACCCGCCCCCGCCGTCAGCGCGGCATGGGCCGCCAGCCGCGCCGCGCCCGGCATGGCCCCGGCCAGCACCGTCACCAGTCCCCGACTGTATTTATGGGCATCCCGCGCCGGCGGAGCGATGACCGGTCGGGCGATGGTGCGCGCTGCGTCGGGAAGCGTGATACCGAGATCGGCGAGCAGGACGTGGCCCATGCGTGCGGCATCCGGGCCAGTGACGTGCGCCGGCTTCAGTGCGCCCAACGCGATGGTGCAATCGGCATGAGCCGCGCCGTCGAACGACTGGCCCGCATCGGCATCGATCCCGCTCGGCAGATCGATCGCGATGACGAAGGTGTCGCGAGTCAGCCGTGCCAGCTGTCCGGCGAGGTCGGGAGCCAGGGGGCGCGACAGACCGATGCCGAACAGCCCGTCCACGACAACCGGACGCGGCGTTGCCTCGGTCAAATCCGTGATGGCATCACCCCATGCGGCACGCATCCGGGCCGCGGCGCCTTCCGTGTGACCGGGCAAGGCAGCGACCGCGACATCGATACCCCATTGCCGCAAATAGCGTGCACAAACAAAGGCATCACCGCCATTGTTACCGCCGCCCGCGAGCACCAGAACAGAACGTCCCAGCGCCAGTCGGCGTACTTCGCGCGCCACGGCCAGCCCTGCGCGGTCCATCAAGGCGTCCTGGGCGATGCCGGACGCGAAGGCGGCATCCTCCGCCGCGCGCATGTCGGCGCTTCGCAGGATCGGCGCGTCCGTCGGAAACAGGCTCATCGGGCGACCGGCCCGACCGTCGCGGGCAGGCGATAGCGGGCGCTGCCGATGGCAACTTCGATCCGGTTGTCACCGACGACCGTGACCTTCGCCGCCTCGGACCCGTCCGCCGCGACCACGCCGCGTCCGTCACCGGCAATGCGCAGCCGGTGGAAGCCGCCGTCGGGCTGGCGCAGGGTCAGCAGCGTGCCGTCCCGATCGGCGGTCCGTTCGATGGTGCAGTCCGCCGCCAGCGGTGCCGCAGGGTCGGCGGCACATTCGATCCGGCCGGCGTCATCGGCAGCGGCGCGCTGCTCCGCCTCGATATTGGCGAGGACCGCCGGGTCGGGCTTCGGATCGCATCCGGCCAAAATCAGGAGGGCAAGAAGGACGGGGCGGCGGTCGAATCCGGTCATCCCGGAGCGATACCACAGGCAACTGCAAACCGTATCCCCGCATAGGCGGGGATACGCTCAACCCTCAGATATCGGCGTAGACGTGCCGCTCGGCCTTGGCACCCGGATGGGTCACCGCGCCCTGATAGGCTGGGCCGACCGTGGTCGAGTAGCGCCACAGCGCGCCCGACTGATAGTCGTTGACGCGCGGCTGCCACCGGGCGCGACGATCGGCCAGCACATCGGGCGCGACGTCGAGATCGATGGTGCCGGCATCGGCGTCGATGGTGATGATGTCGCCATCCTCGACCAGCGCGATCGGGCCGCCTTCGGCCGCTTCGGGACCGACATGGCCGATGCAGAAGCCGCGCGTAGCGCCCGAGAAGCGCCCATCGGTGATCAGCGCGACGCTTTCGCCCATGCCGAGGCCGTAGAGCGCGGCGGTGGTCGACAGCATCTCGCGCATGCCTGGGCCGCCCTTCGGCCCTTCATAGCGGATGACGACGACCGAACCTTCGGTGATGTTCCGTGCCTCGACCGCGGCGAAGGCGTCCTCCTCGCAATCGAACACGCGGGCGGTGCCGGTGAACTGCAGGCGCTTCATGCCGGCAACTTTGACGATCGCGCCATCGGGGGCGAGCGTCCCGCGTAGGCCGACGACGCCGCCGGTCGGGGTGATCGGCGTCTTGACGTCGTAGATGACCTTCTGGTCGGGGTTCCACGTCACTTCGTCGATATTCTCGCCCAGCGTCTTGCCGGTGACGGTCATGCAGCTGCCGTCGAGCAGATCGTTCGCCAGCATCGTCTTCATCAGCATGTAGACGCCGCCGGCTTCGTACATGTCCTTGGCGACATACTTACCGCCGGGCTTGAGGTCTGCGACGTAAGGCGTTGATTTGAAAGCCTCCGCGACGTCGAACAGGTCGAAGTCGATCCCGGCTTCCGACGCCATCGCCGGCAGGTGGAGTGCGGCGTTGGTCGAGCCGCCGGTCGCCGCCACGACGCGCGCGGCATTGATGAAGGCGGCACGCGTCGCAATATCGCGCGGACGCAGGTTAAGGCGGACCAGCTCCATCACCTCCTTGCCGGCCGCGATCGCGATCTCCTCCCGGCTGCGATAAGGAGCGGGCACCATGTTCGAATTGGGCAGCGACAGGCCGATGGCTTCGCCGACGCACGCCATGGTGTTGGCGGTGAACTGGCCCCCGCAGGCGCCATGGCCCGGACAGGCGACCTTTTCCAAGGCGGTCAGGTCGTGCAGCGGGCAGGTGCCGGCGGCGTAGCGGCCGACCGCTTCGAACACGTCGACGACGGTGACGTCGCGATCCTCGAACCGGCCGGGCAGGATCGATCCGCCATAGACGAAGATCGACGGCACGTTCAGGCGCAGCATCGCCATCATCATGCCGGGCAGCGATTTGTCGCAGCCGGCAAAGCCGACCAGCGCGTCGTAGCAATGGCCGCGCACGGACAGTTCGACCGAATCGGCGATGACTTCGCGGCTGACCAGCGAGGATTTCATCCCCTGATGGCCCATGGCGATGCCGTCGGTCACGGTAATGGTGTTGAAGCGGCGCGGCATGCCGCCGCCTGCCACCACGCCTTCGCGTGCGGCGTCGGCCTGAAAATCGAGCGTCGTGTTGCACGGCGCGCTGTCGTTGCCGGCCGAGGCGAGCGCGACGAACGGCTTGGCGATATCCTCTTCGGCGATCCCCATCGCGTAATAATAGCTGCGATGCGGCGCGCGTTCGGGGCCGACGGAGACGTGGCGGCTGGGCAGCCGCGATTTGTCGAAAGGCTGGGTCATGGCGACAGCCTATTGCGCGGAGGCGCGCTCCAGCGCAAGTCCGTTGCGCACCGCAGCGATCATGTCGGCCAGGATGGCGCACCACCGCGCTACACCGGCGGGATCGGCGATCAGGTCGTTGCGGACCTCGACCGACAGCGACGGGATGCCCTGCCCTTCGGCATGGCGGTCGAGCGTGGCGTTCAGGATGCGGCCCGAATAGGGTTCCTGATCGCCGGTCGGGATGCCCTGGGCGCGGAGATAGTCGATGGCGATGCGCGCGGCGCGGTCGTCGCGGCCGTAGAGGATGCCGGCTTCCCATGGACGCGGACCGCCACCGGTTTCCAGTTGCGGCGTGAAGCTGTGGATCGCGACGATCAGGCGCGGGCGGTCGCGGCGAACCTGGTCACGGATCGCGCGGTGATAGGGGGCGTGGAAGCGGGCGATGCGATCGGCGCGGTCCGCCCCGACATTCGCGCGGATCGCGTGGCCGTCGGAGACCTCGGGGATCAGGCCGGGATGATCGCTCTGCCGATGCAGGTCGATCACCAGCCGCGAGACGGTGCCGAGGATCGCCGGGGCATCAAGGCGGGCGGACAGGGCCCGGGTGAGCGGTCCGGCGCCGATATCGACGCCGACATGGAGCGACAGCAGGTGCGGCGGAATGGCGATGTCGTCGGGCACCCAGGCCGAGGCGTGGTCGCATAGCAACAGCAGGTCGGTACCGGTTCCGGGCAGGATGTCGGCAGCGGTCATTCAGAACTCCGGCGGTCGGCGATCGCAAAAGGCGGCCAGCCCTTCGCCCAGTTCGACGCTGTCGAACGCCGCATCGAACCGGGTTTCTCCGCCGGGAGCGCCGTCAAGCGCGAGCTTGAGGCCGCGGTTGGCAGCCGGGGCGTTGGCGGCGATGCGGGCGGCGAGCGCCTGTGCGGCGGACAGGGCGTCGACGGCGCGGTGATGCGCCAGACCGAGGGCACGGGCTTCGTCGGCGTCGATCGCGTCGCCGGTGTAGAGCAGGCGCGCCGCCTGCCCCCGCCCGACCGCTGCGACGAGGCGCGCCACATCGGCTGGCGGGTAGAGGATGCCCAGCCGCGCCGGTGGTACGGCGAAGCGCGCGCCATCTCCCGCTACGAGCAGGTCGCATGCCAGCGCCAGCGCGACCGCTGCACCGAAGCAACCGCCGTCGACCGCTGCGATGACCGGCATCGGCAGGCGCGCGACGCCTTCGACCGCCGCTGTCAGGCTTTCGCGAAAGACTTTGCGGCGCGCGGGGTTCGCGCGCAGTTCGGCGAATTCGGCGATGTCGGCACCGGCGGAGAAGATGCCCGGTTCGCGCGAGGCGATCAGGACGACCCGCGCATCGCTGTCCGCCAGATCGGCTACGCGTTCGGCTAGCGCCTGCCATGCTGCGATCGGCAAGGCGTTGCGCGCGCTGCCCCGCGCGATCCACAGCGTCGCGACCGCACCGACGGATGTGCAGTCGATCATCGGGGGAAAGTGGGCGGCGCCCGAAGAGACCGCCCACGGACGATCCGCTCCTGGCGATTGATCCGCAGGCGAGGCATCGCAAGCATCGCGCCAGTCGGCCGCTCCTCCGGCACGCCTCGCCGACTGTGCCGCACCGGGACGATCGCCTGTCACGTGAGTGCCGTTTCGAGACACCACCAGCCGGGCTGCGCGGCGCGGATGGTGGTGGCGGCGGTCGCGCAATCCTCCTCCCGGTCGAACAGTGCGAAGCAGGTCGCCCCCGATCCCGACATGCGCACCAGCCGAACGCCCGGCGCGGCGCCCAGCATATCGAGCACCGTGTCGATCGCCGGGGCCAGCGCGCGGGCGGGCGGTTCGAGATCGTTGCGTCCGGCCAGCGCGATGGTCAGTGCGTCTCCGTTCGGCAGGGCGCCGCGATCGATCCGATCCCAGCCTGCAAAAACGGCTGCGGTCGATACCGCTACGCCCGGATTGACGAGCAATACCGGCAGCGGCGGCACCTTGATCGGCGTCAGCTGTTCGCCACGCCCGCGCCCGATCATGGTCCGTCCGGCGAGACAGGCGGGAACGTCCGATCCGAGGTCGGCGGCGATGGCCATCAGCGCCGGATCGTCCGGGGACACGCCGGCAAGCTGGGCCATGCCGCGCAGCGTCGCGGCGGCGTCGGCCGATCCGCCACCGATGCCCGATGCCACCGGCAGATGCTTGTCGAGGACGATCGACAGCGGGTCGCCCGCGCCGAACGTGCCGCGAAAGGCATCGCGGGTGCGGGTGACGAGATTATCGCCCTCCCCGCTCAACCCGCTGGCGAACGGGCCGATGATCGCGAAACCGTCACGCTCCGCCGGGGTCAGGCGGACGCTGTCGCCGTCGCGGACGAACACGAACAGCGTCTCCAGTTCGTGATAGCCATCGTCCCGCCGGGCGCGGACGTGCAGGGCGAGGTTCAGCTTGGCGGGTGCGGGTTCGACGATCATCGCATTCAGCGATGCGACGAAGCCGGCCCGTTCGCAAGCTTCGTCGCCAGCCGGGCTGCGTCGGCACCGCTGGCGGACACCGCCGCAGCCCGCCACGCATAGCGGGCCTCGACCCGGCGGCCGGCGGCCCAGTAGAGGTCGCCGAGATGTTCGTTGATCTCGACATCGTCGGGCGCCTGCCGCACCGCACCCTCGATCAGCGGCAGCGCGGCGGCAAGATTGCCGGCGCGAAACCGCGCCCAGCCGAGCGAATCGGCGATAGCCGGGTCCTTGGGCGCAAGGGCATGGGCACGCTCCAGCATCCGCGTCGCCTCCGCGACATTCTCGCCGCGATCGACCTGCGCATAGCCGAGATAGTTGAGCGCGGCCGGCTCCTGCGGCGCGAGGTCCACCGCGCGGCGGAGCATGGGCAGCGCGCCAGCCCAGTCGCCCGATCGGTCGAGCGCGGCGCCCCGTTGCAGGTACAGCGTCCAGTCCGCGTCCGGTCCGGCCTGTGCCAGCACGCGGGCATAGATCCGCGCCGCTTCCGCCGGCTGGTTCGATTCGAGCAGCAGGTCGCCGTAGCGGCGCAGGCTGGCAGTCGAGGCATCCCGTCGCACCGCCTGTTCCCGCGCCAGCGCCAGCGCACCGGACAGGTCGCCCGCCCGCTGGAGGATCACGATACCCAGCGCATTGGCGGTGCTGGCAAAGGGATCGCCCGCCGGGATCGACGCCAGGGTCGTGCGTGCCTCCGCCACGGCATCGTCGCGGGCGAGTGCGTCGGCGAGCGCGATGCGGGCGCGGGAATAATCGGGGTCGAGCAGCAGCGCCGAGCGGCTGAGCATGATTGCCAGCGCCTCGGTCCCTTCCGCCGACAGGTCGCCGGCCATGCGGGCGAACAGGCGCGATACGCCGAAACGGGCGTCGCCCTTGCTCCCGCGCCCCAGCGTCTCGGCAGCGCGGGCAAGCACCGGGTCATTGCCCGCCAGCAGGGCACGTGCCGCCTCGCGGTCGCTGCGGGCAAGGAGTTGCGCGGCGTTCAGGCGAAAATCGGCGTCGCCACCGGTCGTCGACAACAGGGCGCGGGTGGCGGCGATCCCCTGCACCGTCTGCCCAGTCGCCAGCAGGCGCAGCGCGGCGTTTTCGGCGGCGTAGCGGCGCGGGATCGCGCCGAGATCGGTGGTGACGACCGGCGGGGGCAGATCGACCCAGCTGGCGAGCAGCGGAGCCAGAAAGCCGAGCGGCGATTCGGCCAGCCGGTCGAGCGCGGCACGCTGGCCCTTCGCATCGCGAGCGACGACCGCGTCGCTGAAGGCAAGGATATCGAGGTCGGGCGGCGCGACGTCGGCATCACGCAGCACGGCCCCCGCCCGCCGGGCCAGCGGCAGGTCGCCCGCCGCCAGCGCCTGTCCCAACGCCCGCACCGCGATGACCGGATCGGAGGGCTGCGCGGCGAGCGCCATCGCATAGCCCTGTGCGGCAACGGTAACATGGCCCTCCGCATCGGCGGCTCGGGCCTTCACATAAGCAGTCAGCGAGGTGACAGGCACGGTGGGCACCGCCGACGCCGGTGTCACCACGAGCGCCGCCACGATCATCCCCAGACTACATGTTCGGATAATTCGGTCCTCCGCCGCCTTCCGGCACGACCCAGTTGATGTTCTGCGTCGGGTCCTTGATGTCGCACGTCTTGCAGTGGACGCAGTTCTGCGCGTTGATCACGAACTTCGGATTGTCCGTTTCCGCCCCCACAATCTCATATACGCCCGCCGGGCAATAACGTTGCGCGGGTTCGTCATAGAGCGGCAGGTCGTAGGTGACCGGGATATCGGGGTCCTTGAGCGTCAGATGGACCGGCTGATCCTCTTCATGATTGGTGTTCGACAGGAACACCGACGACAGCCGGTCGAAGCTCAACACGCCATCGGGCTTGGGATAGGCGATCGGCTTCACCTGATCCTTGCGCCACAGGCTTTCGTGATCGGGATGATGGCCGAGCGTGAAGGGCATGCGCAGCCCCCAATGTTCGGCCCACATCGTCGCGTTGGCGATGCCCGACCCGACGAAATCGCCATATTTCTTGACCAGCGGCACGACGTTGCGGACGGTACGCAGCTCCTCATACACCCAGCTCGATTCATAGGCAGCGGTGTAGGCGGTGAGTTCGTCACCGGCCCGCCCGTCGCGCACCGCCGCGAAGGCAGCTTCGGCGGCCATCATGCCCGACTTCATCGCGGTATGGATGCCCTTGATCCGCGGCACGTTCAGGAACCCTGCCGAACAGCCGACCAGCACCCCGCCGGGGAAGGTCAGCTTGGGCACCGACTGCCATCCGCCATCGTTGATCGCGCGTGCGCCGTACGACACGCGCTTGCCGCCCTTCAGGATCGCGGCGATCGCCGGATGCGTCTTCCACCGCTGCATCTCGTGGAAGGGCGAGAGATAGGGGTTCGAATAGTTGAGCCAGGTGACGAAGCCCAGCGCCACCTGCCCGTTCGCCTGATGATACAGGAACCCGCCGCCGTTCGACCCGCGCGTCTCGCTGAGCGGCCAGCCCTGGGTATGGATCACGCGACCGGGAACGTGGTTCTCGGCGGGAATGTCCCACAATTCCTTGATGCCGAGGCCATAGACCTGCGGCTGGCTGTCGCGGGTGAGGTCGAAGGTGCGGATGATCTGCTTCGACAGATGGCCCCGCACGCCCTCTGCGAAGAAGGTGTATTTGGCGTGGAGTTCGAGGCCGGGCTGCCAGTCGGGCTTACGCGTACCGTCGCGGGCGACACCCATGTCACCGGTCGCGACGCCCTTCACCGAACCGTCGTCATGGTAGAGGATTTCCGCCGCCGCGAAACCGGGGAAGATTTCGACGCCCAGCCCTTCGGCCTGTTCGGCCAGCCAGCGGCACATATTGCCCAGCGACCCGGTATAGGTGCCCTTGTTCTGCATGAAGGGCGGCAGGATGCGGTGCGATACCTCGCTGCTGCCGGTCTCCGACAGCAGCCAGTGGTGGTTTTCGGTCACCGGCACTTCGGCCATCGGACAGCCCATCGTCCGCCATTCGGGCAGCAATTCGTCCATCGCGCGCGGATCGAACACCGCGCCCGACAGGATATGGGCGCCGACCTCCGACCCCTTTTCCAGCACGCACACGGCCAGTTCCTCGCCGCTGTCGGCCGCCATCTGCTTCAGCCGGATCGCCGCGGACAGGCCGGCAGGCCCCGCGCCGACGATCACGACGTCATAGGGCATCGATTCCCGTTCGCTCATTGCATCATCCTCTTGGGGCCAGCCGCCCCCCATGTCGTCGCGTGAGGGCAACGCCCTGTCCTTGCCAACGATTTGGGCAGATTGACGGGGAGGTCAACCCAGTGCCTTAAAGGCGCCATGGGGGCGGAACAGCATATTCAGTGGCAAGACGCGGCGGCGAGCGCGCTCGAATGGTGGGCCGACGCCGGTGTCGACACGCTGGTTGAGGACGAGCTGCGCGACTGGTTCGCCACCCCTGCCCCGCCGGCTCGCCCGCTTGCCGTAACGTCTGCGCCCGCCGCGGACCTGCCGCCCGATACGCTCGACGCGTTCATGGCGTGGCGGATGGGCGATGCGGTGCCGGAGGCGTCGTGGAATGCCCAGCCGGTGCCGGTGCAGGCACAAAAAAATCCGTCGCTGATGATCCTGACCGACCTGCCCGAGCCGGATGATTCGGACGAAGCCGGATGGATGACCGGTCCGGTCGGCGTCCTGCTCGACCGGATGCTGGCCGCGATCGGCGAGGTGCGCGAGCAGGTCGTCATCGCCGGCATCGCCCATGCCCGGCCGCTGACCGGACGGATGCCCGCGGATGCGCTGGGCACGCTGGAAGAGCTTGCCCGCCGCCTCGTCACCCTCGTCGCGCCGCAGCGCTTGCTGCTGTTCGGCGCCGAACCGTGCCGCGCGCTGCTCGGCCCCGATGGCCAGCGCGGTGGTTTACGCACCCTTAACCATGACGGCCTAGCCTGTCCCACGATCGCCACGTTCCACCCACGCTTCCTGTTGGAGCGGCCGCTGGCCAAGGCGGAAACATGGCGGCACCTGCAGTTGCTTATCAGGGAACCGACCGCGTGAAGCTCAACCCACTCGTGTTCGCGGCGCTGATGCTGCCCGCCCTTCCCACCGCCGCGCTTGCCGACGAATCGCCCAGCCGCAGTACCGCCGTTTCCGTCGCCGAAGCCCGCGTGCCCCCGCAATTGTCGCCCGAGGATCGCGACGCCTATACCCAGGTCTTCGCCGCGATCCGTGGCGGCCGCTGGGCCGATGCGCAGCTCAGGCTCGACGCGATGAAGCCGGGACCGCTCCATGCCGTCGCCCGCGCCGAACTCTATACCGCCAAGGGATCGCCCAAGGTCGAACTGCCGCAGTTGCTGGCGGTGCTGAACGAAGCGCCCGATCTGCCACAGGCGCCCGACCTCGCCCGCCTCGCCAAACTGCGCGGGGCGTCCGCGCTGCCCGAACTGCCGACACCGCAGCGGCTGGTGTGGTTCGATGCCGCCCCGGTCCGCGTCCGTGCCAAGGCCGCGCGCAGCGATGCCGCCGCCGCGCAGCTGCTCGACGCGATGAAGCCCTATGTGAAGGCCGATGACGGCGCCGCGGCCGAAGCGCTGATCACGACCCGCGCCGGCGACCTGACGCCCGAGGCGCTGACCGAGATGCGTGGCCGGGTCGCATGGATCTATTTCGTGGCCGGCGACGACGCCAATGCCCGCCGCCTCGCCGCGGTCGCGCAGCAGGGCGAAGGCGAATGGACCGCGCAGGCCGACTGGACGCAGGGGCTGGCGGCGTGGCGGCAGCAGGATTGCGCCGCGGCGCAGGCGGCGTTCGCCAGCGTCGCGCAGCGGGCCGGTGATACCGAATTGCGCTCGGCCGGGCTGTACTGGGCGACGCGCGCCGACATCGCCTGTGGGCGGCCCGACCTCGTACAGGCGCGGCTCCAGACCGCCGCGCAATATGGCGAAACCTATTATGGGCTGCTCGCCCGGCAGGCGCTGGGACTAATCGAGGGTGCCGACGGCACTGGCCGGGCGCCGGCGACCGAGGACTGGCGCGCGTTGGAGCGGCGATCGAACGTGAAGGTCGCCGCCGCGCTTACCGAAATCGGCGAAGGGGCGTTGGCCGACAAGCTGCTGCGCCATCAGGCGCGGATCGGCGGCGCCGGGGACTATGCCGCGCTGACCCGGCTGTGCGGATCGCTGAACCTGCCCGCGACCCAGCTGTGGTTGTCGCACAACGGGCCGCAGGGCGCGCGTCCGCTGGCCGAGGCACGCTATCCTGCCCCCGACTGGACGCCCGAGGGTGGCTGGCGCGTCGACAAGGCGTTGGTGTTCGCCCACACGCTGCAGGAATCGCGCTTCGATGCTGCAGTCGTCAGTCCGGCGGGGGCGACCGGCCTGATGCAGATCCGGCCAGGTGCGCTCACCGATTATGCCCGCGCGCACGGCCTGAACCTCGAAAAATCGGCGCTGTCGAAGCCGCAGGTCAATATGGCGGTCGGACAAAGCTATCTGGAACAGCTGCGCGACCGGCCGTTCACCGGCGGGCTGCTGCCCAAGGTCATCGCCGCGTATAATGCGGGGCCAACCCCGGTCGAGGCATGGAACGTGCAGCTGAAGGACGGCGGCGATCCGCTGCTCTACATCGAATCGATCCCGTATTGGGAAACGCGTGGCTATGTGATGACCGTGCTGCGTAATTACTGGATGTACGAAAAACAGGCGGGCAAGGCGTCGGCCAGCCGGGCCGCGCTGGCGCAGGGCATGTGGCCGAAATTCCCCGGACTGCCCGGCGCTGCGGCGGTGCGGGTCAGCGCCAATGGGCGGACGCGGGTGGCCGATGCCAATTGACGAGAGCGGGCCGTTCGTGCCGGTGCGGATCGCGGTACTGACGGTATCGGACACGCGCGGGTTGGCCGAGGATCGCTCCGGCGACACGCTGGTCGGCCGACTTGAAGACGCCGGCCATATCCTCGCCGACCGGGCGATCGTACGCGACGACATCGACACGATCGTCGCCCGGCTGCACGGCTGGATCGATGACGACAGCATCGATTGCGTCATCACGACCGGCGGCACCGGCGTAACCGGCCGCGATGTGACGCCCGAAGCGGTCGAGCGGGTGGCGACCAAGCTGATCCCCGGCTTCGGTGAACTGTTCCGCTGGCAAAGCTATGCCAAGATCGGCACCTCCACCATCCAGTCGCGCGCCACCGCCTGCGTCGCGCGCGGCACCTACATCTTCGCGCTGCCCGGATCGACCGGCGCGGTGAAGGACGGGTGGGACGGCATCCTCAAGGAACAGCTCGATATTCGCCACCGCCCCTGCAACTTCGTCGAGCTGATGCCGCGCCTGCTGGAGCGGTGACGCCGCCGGTCACTTCGCCGGTTTCGCTCCGGCCGCGTCGCGCTTCGTGCTCAGGAACTGCGCCAATTGCCCGTCCATGGCGGAATACCATTCGACCAGATCGGTGAACTGCGCCTGGGTCATCCCGCCCACCGCCGTCGCATCCAGAAATTCGCGCAGGTCGCCGTCCGAATCGACCGCGATCTTGAGGAAGCGATTCCGGGCATTCCATTCGTTGGTCAACGCGGGCGTGTAGAGCGGTTCCTTCTTGT
Organism: Sphingomonas hankookensis; assembly: GCF_028551275.1. NCBI lineage: Bacteria > Pseudomonadati > Pseudomonadota > Alphaproteobacteria > Sphingomonadales > Sphingomonadaceae > Sphingomonas > Sphingomonas hankookensis. The sequence goes on along the minus strand of NZ_CP117025.1, from coordinate 1,899,400 downwards.
ACCATGAGGTGAGCTGGAACGATTTGCAGTCCTTCAACCCGTCACATCCATAGAATTCGACGGAGAAGGATTCCCCGTTGGTCGCGCTCAGGACATAGGGTTCGCCGTCCTTGTTGATCTTCATTTCGGCCTTGTAGCCCGCCGCCTGCAACGCGGTGACGACATTGCCCGGTTGCCGCAGGTCGAGCAGCGCCGCATCGGGCGCGGCGATCGCCGCCGCCACCCCCATCATCATTCCGATCATCGACAAACCCCCCGGATTTCCAGCGGGAGCCTATCGCCCGGCGCGTGTGACCGACAAGCCTATTCGGCGACCATCGCCGCCAGCACATGGCCGTCCGGATCACGGAAATGGAACCGGCGCCCGCCGGGAAAGGCGAAGATCGGCTGGACGATCACCCCGCCGCCCGCCTCGACCGCCGACAGCGTCGCTTCGAGATCGTCGACCTGAATCACCGGCAGCAGCGTGGTCAACATCGTGTCGGCGTCCAGTCCCATGTCGGTATCGCCGCTGGTCGTTGCGGCATAGTCCGGACCATAGTCGGTGAACGTCCACCCCATCACCGTGGCGTAGAACGTCTTCGCCGGTTCCGTCGCCGCGACCGGCAGTTCCAGATAGTTCAACCGCGCCATGAGAACCTCCTGCATGTTCTTGCTTCGTTCTGAACGATTCGATAGCGTCGGGCAATGCGGAATCGTCCGGCCAGAGGAGCGACGACCAACGTCACGAGCAGCCGCATCGCCCTGCCCGCGCAGGAGGCCGACGGCGACTGGCTGGACTGGCGGGAGACGGTCGACGGCGCGGAGCCGACGCTGCGCACCAGCGTGGCGATCGAACGGCCGCGTACGATCCTGTCGCGCAACGCATCGCCCGACATTCCATTCGACCGGAGCATCAACCCCTATCGTGGCTGCGAACATGGCTGCATCTATTGTTTCGCGCGGCCGACCCATGCCTATCACGACCTGTCGCCGGGGCTGGATTTCGAAACGAAGCTGTTCGCCAAGCCCGATGGGGCGACGCTGCTCCGGGCCGCGCTGGCCAAGCGCGGCTATGTCGTGAAGCCGATCGCGATGGGCACCAATACCGACCCTTATCAACCGATCGAGCGCGACTGGGGAATTACCCGCGCGTGCATTGCCGTGCTGGCGGAAACGAACCATCCGCTGACCATCACGACCAAATCCGACCGGGTGGTACGCGATATCGACCTGCTGGTGCCGATGGCGGCCAAGGGGCTGGTGAGCGTCACCCTGTCGGTGACGTCGCTCGACCCGAAGATTGCCCGCACGCTGGAACCGCGCGCGCCGCATCCCGAGAAGCGGTTGTCGGCGGTCGCTGCTCTGGCGGCGGCGGGAGTGCCGGTGTTCGTGTCGATCTCTCCGGTCATTCCCGCGATCACCGATCATGAGGTCGAGCATCTGATCGAGCGTGCCGCGCAAGCAGGGGCAAAGGGCGCCTATTTCCTGCCGGTCCGCCTGCCGCACGAAGTCGCGCCGCTGTTCCGAGCATGGCTGGAAACGCATTTTCCCGACCGGGCGGGCAAGGTGATGGCGATCGTCCAGTCGCTGCGCGGCGGGCGCGACAATGATCCGGCGTTCCATTCGCGGATGCGCGGGCAAGGCGTTTGGGGGCAGCTGCTCGCCACCCGCTTCGCCATCGCGTGCCGCCGCCACGGGCTGACCGGCGGTCATCCCCGACTGCGCTGCGACCTGTTCCGCCCGCCCGCCGGCGCGCAGGGCGAGTTGTTCAGCTGAGCGACGGAACCGTTGTCGTATCGCAACGTATTCGAGACGACGACAAACGGGGACCAGATGATGACGATACGTTTCCTGACCGCCGCGATGCTGACCGCCGCGACCGTTTCCGCTCCGGTGATGGCGCAGACGCGCTCGATCTCGCAGAGCGACCGGGCGCAGGGCGCGCAGGCCAATCCGCAGCTGCTGGCGCAATATGGCGGCAGATATTCGGGGCCGCAGGCCGCCTATGTCGAGCGGGTCGGTAAGAAGGTGGCGGTGCAGTCCGGCCTGTCCAATGCCAGCGGCGACTTCACCGTCACCCTGCTCAATTCGCCGGTCGAAAACGCCTTCGCCATCCCCGGCGGCTATGTCTACATCACGCGGCAGCTGCTGGCGCTGATGAACAGCGAGGCGGAGCTGGCGGCGGTGATGGGCCATGAAGTCGGCCATGTCGCCGCGCGGCACAGCAATTCGCGCAACACGCGCTCGACGCTAGGCAATCTGGGCGCGACGTTGCTGGGCGCGGTGACCGGCAGCGATCTGGTCAGCCGGATCGCCGGGGTCGGATCGCAGCTCTACACCCTGTCGTACAGTCGCAACCAAGAGTATCAGGCGGACCAGTTCGGCGTGCGCTATGCCACCGCCGCCGGCTATGCACCCTCGGGCATGGCCGATGCGCTGGTCCAGCTGAACGAAGCGCAGGCACTGGCGGCGCAGACCAGCGGACGCGGCGGCAATGCCGTGCCGACGTGGATGAGCACCCATCCCAACGGAGCCGAGCGCGTCCGCCGCGCCCGCGCGCTGGCGCAGCAGGCAGGTGGCGCCGCGACCCAGCCGGGGCAGGACACCACCTATCTGCGGATGCTCGACGGCCTGCGCTATGACGACGATCCGGCGCAGGGGGTGATCGACGGCACGACCTTCCGCCACCCGGCCCTGCGCATCCGCTTCACCGCGCCCAGCGGCTATGCGCTGCAGAACGGGACCGATGCGGTGACGATCGCCGGACAGGGCGGCCAGGCCGAATTCCGGATGGGGCCGGCGGATGACCCGGCCAGCTTCGTGCGGCAGCGGCTGGCGTCGCTCGGCGCGCGGACCGCGGCCGAGCCGCAGACCACGCGGATCAACGGCACCGATGCGGCGATCGCGACGGTGCGCGCCAATGCCAACAACCAGGCGGTCGACCTGACTATCGTCGCCTATCGCTACCCTTCGGCCACCTATTATTTCCAGATCGTCACCCCCGCCGGCCGCGGAATCGGTCCGTTCGAATCGCTGCTCGACAGCTTCGGCACGCTGACCCAGGCCGAAGCGAACGCGATCGTCGGCAAGCGCATCCGCATCGCCACGGTCCGGGCGGGCGACACGATCGATTCGCTCAGCCGGCAGATGGCCTATCCCGATTTCCAGCGGAATCGGTTCCTGACGCTCAACGGGCTGGAGGACGACGCCCAGCTGGTACCGGGACAACTGGTGAAGCTGGTCGTGCGCGGCTAACCCCTTTGCGCCGCCCGTTCGCCATGCGAAGGGCGGCGCATGACCCATCATGACGTCATCATATTGGGCGCCGGCGGCGCGGGGCTGTTCTGCGCCGGCATCGCCGCGCAGCGTGGGCGACGCGTGGCCGTGCTCGACCATGCCCCGGAGCCAGGGCGCAAGATCGTCATTTCGGGCGGTGGGCGGTGCAACTTCACCAATGTCGGCGCGAGCTGGGACCGCTATGTCTCGGCCAACCCGAAATTCGCGCGCTCGGCGCTGGGTCGCTACGCCGCGCAGGACTTTGTCGCGCTGGTCGAGCGCCATGGCATTGCGTGGCATGAAAAGACGCTGGGGCAGCTGTTCTGCGACGGATCTGCGCGGCAGATCGTGGCGATGCTGCTGGCCGAGGCCGATGGCGCGGAGATCGCGCTGGGCCAGCCGATCCGCGATGTGGGACATGCCGATGGGATGTTCACCGTCGTCCATGGCGAACGGACCCTGACCGCCCCCTCGCTGGTGATCGCGACCGGCGGTCCGTCGATCCCCAAGCTCGGCGCGACCGGCTTCGCCTATGACCTGGCCAAGCGGTTCGGGTTGAAGCTGGTCGAGCCGCGCCCGGCATTGGTGCCGCTGACCCTGCCGCCCGACGACGCGCTGTTCCGCGAATTGTCGGGCGTCGCGACCGAGGTCGTCGCGAGCGCCGGCAAGGCGAAGTTCCGCGAGGCGGCGCTGTTCACCCATCGCGGGCTGTCAGGGCCGGCGATCCTGCAGGCATCGTCCTATTGGCGGCACCGCGAGCCGGTGACGATCGACTTCGTACCCGACCGGTCGAGCGGCTGGCTGACCGAACTGAAGCGCGCGCGGCCCCGCATCGGCCTGCGCTCGGCGCTCGGCTCGGCGCTGCCCGACCGGCTTGCCGAAGCGCTGGCGGCGAAGCTCGACTGTCCCGGCGAACTCGGCAACCAGCGCGACGCGACGCTGACCCGGATCGAGCAGAGGCTCGCCGGGTGGCAGTTCCATCCGAACGGCACCGAGGGCTTCGCCAAGGCGGAGGTCACGGTCGGCGGAGTGGCGACGGACGGGCTCAACCAGAAGACGATGGCGGCGAAGCATCTGCCCGGGCTGCACGTCATCGGTGAAGCGGTCGACGTGACCGGCTGGCTCGGCGGCTATAATTTCCAATGGGCGTGGTCGAGCGGCTGGGCGGCGGGGCAGGCGGTGTGATTCGCAAGGCGTCATTTCCACCTATCGTCGACATGTCGACACGGGTACTGATCCTCGGCAGCCTGCCGGGCGACGCGTCGCTGGCCGCCGGGCACTATTATGCGCATCCGCAGAACCAGTTCTGGCGGTTGTTGTCGCCGGCGATCGGGGTCGACCTCCCCGCACTCGCCTATGACGAACGGCTGGCAACTCTCAGGGCGGCCGGCATCGGCCTGTGGGACGTAGTGGCGAGTGCAACCCGGCCGGGCAGCAGCGACGCCGCGATTCGCGACGCCACCGCCAACGACGTGGCGGCGCTTATCGCGACCTTGCCGGAACTGCGTCTGGTGGCGTTCAACGGCGGAACGGCAGCCAAGGCCGGGCGGGCGCTGGTGCGCGGGGTCGAGACACTGGCGCTGCCGTCGAGCAGCCCATTGCATACGGTCGGCGTGGCCGCGAAAAAGCCGGCGTGGGATGCAATCGGCGCCTATCTGTCGGATCGACCCGCTCGTCCCACGGCGACCTGCTGACGGTGACCATGCACCATCGTATCGGTGAGATGCTGTCCGACGAACGGCACTGCCGTCTGGCTATCTTCTATCGACCGGACCATCGTTCGTCATCGTGGAAGAGCGCATCCTGTCCCACGATCGGGGCAATAGCGAAAACCCGGACGTGATCCCCTTTCCGACTGGCGCGGAATGGCAGCCCTACTGGACGATCGACACCCGGCCGAGGACAAGGTTGTTCGGCACGATCGAGGATGCTCTGTCTGCCGCCCGAATGTCGCTGAACGGCATGCTCTGAGCAGATTCGAGTGGGTTGCGTCGCGGACGAAGCGACAGCGGACTAATTCATTACCGGTCCGCGATGCCCGGTTGCAATCCTGTCACCCCCTGCCGCATAGCATCGCCATGTCCGACGAACGCGATGTTTCCACCCTGTCCTTCGAAGACGCGCTGCGCGAGCTCGAAACCATCGTCAGCCGGTTGGAAACGGGGCAAGAAGATTTGCAGACTGCGATCGACCTCTATGCCCGTGGTGACCTGCTGCGCGCACAATGCGCCGCGCGGCTCGATGCGGCGCAGGCGCGGATCGAGGCGATCCGGGTCGATGCCGAAGGGCGTGCCTCCACCCAGCCGTTCGACGCGCAATAATGGCGACCGTCGCGCCGCCGGTGTCGCTGAACGCCGCCCTCCGCGAAATCTCGGCAGAGATGGATCGCCAGTTCGATGCGCTGCTGCCCGTTCCCGACGATCCCCGCGCGAACCTGTACCGCGCGATGCGCCATGCCGCGATCGGCGGAGGCAAAAGGCTGCGGCCGCTCCTGGTGTTCGCCACCGCGCGCCTGTTCAATGTCGAGCGTATCCGCGCCGCCCGCGCCTCGCTCGCGATCGAATGCATCCATGTCTACAGCCTGATCCATGACGACCTGCCCGCCATGGACGATGACGATATGCGCCGCGGCAAGCCGACGGTGCACAAGGCCTATGACGAAGCGACCGCGATCCTGGCGGGCGATTGTCTGCACGCGCTCGCCTTCGAAATCCTGTCACACGAGCTGACCCATCCGGATCCGCATGTCCGCATCGAACTGATCGCCGACCTGGCGCACGCCTCCGGCCCGTCGGGCATGGCAGGCGGACAGGCCATGGACCTGGAGGCGGAGGACACCAGCTTCGACCTGAACACCGTCACCCGGTTGCAGGCGATGAAGACCGGTGCATTGATCGCCTGTTCGGTCGAGGCTGGCGCGATCCTGGGGCGGGTGACCGATGCGCAGCGCACCTCGCTGCGCGGCTATGCCCGCGACATCGGCCTCGCCTTCCAGATCGCCGACGACATTCTCGACGTCGAAGGCGACGAGGCGGCGGTCGGCAAGGCGCTGCGCAAGGATGGCGAGGCGGGCAAGGAAACCTTCCTCTCGCTGCTCGGACTCGACCGCGCGCGCGAACAGGCGCGGCGGCTGGTCGACCAGTCGATCGAGCATCTGCGCGACTTCGGCCCCGAAGCCGATCTGCTGCGCGCCATCGCCCGCTATGTTCTGGAGCGCGACCGGTGAGGATCGGCGTCTATCCCGGCACGTTCGATCCGATCACCCGTGGGCACATGGACATCATCCGGCGGGGCGCGAAGCTGGTCGACCGGCTGGTGATCGGCGTCACGACCAATCCGTCCAAGTCACCGATGTTCACGCTCGACGAACGGCTGGCGATGGTCGAACGCGAAGTGGCCGGGGTCAGTGGCGATATCCGGGTCGTCGCGTTCGACGCGCTGCTCATGACCTTTGCCGAACGGCAGGGAGCGAGCGTGATCGTGCGGGGCCTGCGCGCCGTCGCCGACTTCGAATATGAATATCAGATGGCGGGCATGAACCAGCAGCTGAACGACCGGATCGAAACGGTCTTCCTGATGGCCGACGTCTCGCTGCAACCCATCGCGTCGCGGCTGGTCAAGGAAATCGCGATGTATGGCGGGTCGATCGCCAGGTTCGTGTCCCCGGCGGTATGCGAGGAAGTGATCGCGCGGGTGGAGAAGCTGGGCCGCAAGGGCGATTAACCCCGCCGTCGCCACCACCAGGTCAGACCGCCGAGCAGCGGGATGGCGACACCTCCGCCCGCCAGCACCTGCCACGATGGCAGCCAGCGGCCGATCAGTTCGCTCAGTCCGTGCCCGAACCAATAGCCGATCGACACGAAGATCGTCGCCCATAGCAGCGCCGCCGAGCCGTTGAGCAGCATGAAGCGCGCCAGCGGCAGGCGCGTGGTTCCGATCGCGACCGGGCTGACCGTGCGCAGTCCGTAGAGAAAGCGAAAGGCGAACACGAACAACGTCGGATGCCGTTCGAACGCTGTCAGCGCGCGGGCAAAGGCGGGCTTGGCGCTCCATCGCCGCACGCGGGGATGGTCGCGGAACCGACGCCCCGCCGCGAAGAACAGCTGATCGGCGATGAACGATCCGATCGCGGCGGCGAGGATCGCGCCGGCAAAGGGCAGCGTGCCCCGCTGCACCATGATCCCGCCGAGGATCACGACGGTCTCGCCCTCCATCCCGGCGCCGAGCAGCAGCGCGCCCAGCCCGTAGCGGGCGATCAATGCCTCGATCGTCACGAACCTTGCTCCCGCATCGCACCATCGTACAGGCCCGCGACCGGGGGTAAAGCGCCACGCCCCTCTTTCTTGGCCCTGCGGCAGCGGCTAGACACCTACGATGCTCGCTCCTCCCCTTCCCTCGCGCGCCCGCCCCGGCGCTGTCGCCCGCTGGCTGTGGTGGGTCGCCGCACTGGTGGTGGCGATGGTCGTCGTCGGCGGGATCACGCGGCTGACCGAATCCGGCCTGTCGATCACCGAATGGAAGCCGCTGTCGGGCACGCTGCCGCCGCTGAATGCCGAACAATGGGAAGCGGAGTTCGCCAATTACCGGAAAATCCCGGAATATCAGCTGCTGAACCAGGGCATGACGCTGGCCCAGTTCAAGGGCATCTTCTTCTGGGAATATGTCCATCGCCTGCTGGCGCGGCTGGTCGGGGTCGCCTTTGCCGTCCCGCTGGCGTGGTTCTGGATTCGCGGCGCGCTGCCGACCGGCTACAAGGGGCGGCTGCTGGCACTGCTGGCGCTGGGCGGATTGCAGGGGGCGATCGGCTGGTGGATGGTGGCCTCCGGCCTGTCGGTACGGACCGACGTGTCGCATATCCGCCTGTCGGTGCATCTGCTGAACGCGCTGCTGATCCTGGCTGGGACAGTGTGGACCGCGCTAGACCTGCGTGAGCTGGCCGCGGATCGGTATGCACGGCCGGCGCGGCTGACGACGATCGGCATCGTCACCCTTTTGGTGCTGTTCGTGCAGCTGTTGTTCGGCGCGTGGGTCGCCGGGCTGAACGCCGGGCTGGTGACCGATCAATGGCCGCTGATGAACGGGCGTTTCTTTCCGCTCGACGAATGGCGGTCGCGGGGTGCGCTCGATGCGATCGTCAACGATCCGTATGTCGTCCACTTCATCCATCGCTGGTGGGCATGGGTCGCGGTCGCTGCGCTGATCCTGCTCGCCCGCGCCGCCAAGCGTGCCGGCCATCCCAAGGTCGCCCGCGCGATCCACACCACCTTCGGCATCCAGATCCTGCTGGGGATCAGCACGGTGATGACCGGCGTGCGGATCGAGGTCGCGGCGCTGCACCAGCTGGTCGGTGCCCTGCTGGTGATCGCGACGACCTGGGGTGCGCACGCCACCGGACGCCGCTGATGCTGCTCCCCCCTCCGGCGCCGGCGGTCGAAGCGGCGGTCGCGACCGGCTTCGTCCCGGCGCTCGACACCGAGTATCGCTACCATATCGAACAGGAGCGTGACGAGGCAGGCACGATCCGCCGCTATGCCACCGACCGGACGGTCCGGTTCCGCCGGACGCCCGATGGTCTCGTCGCGCAACTTACCATCGATTCGGTCGCGGGTGGGTTGTCGGATGGGCCGGGCGCGATGTTCGAGCGTGCCTTCGCCACGCTGAAGGGGCGGCCGATCGTCTATCGTCTGTCCGATCGCGGGGAGGTGACGGGGGTCGTCGACCGCGAGACGGTGTGGACCGCCCTGATCGACGCGGTTGCCGCGCAGGACGGCGGCGATCCGGCGAAGAAGGCGATGCTGCAGCGGCTGACCGCGCCGCTGCGCACGATGCCGGAACGGCAGCAGGTGGCGATGCTGGGTTCGATGCTGACGACCCTGCTGGCACCGGACGTGGTGCGTCGCGGCGTCGTGGCCCAGCATGACATCCGCCAACGGGCGACGCCGCCGTTCGATGGCGGATCGGAGGTGACCGGCACCGAACGAATCCATGCGCAGGGCAACGCGCTGGTCGAGGAACAGCGGCTGTCGGGCGATGTGGTGGCTAGCGGCGGCAAGGCCAGCGGCCGGCGGATCAGCACGATCACCCGGCGGGTCGACGCGACCACCGGCATGATCCTCACCCAACAGACGACCGTCCGCATCGACAGCGACAACGCGACGTCGATCGCCACCACCCGGATCACCCAGCGACCGTTATAGGGTATTTAGATACCCGTCAGCAAAGCCGCACTTTGCTTGACTTTTCACCTGCCGTTCGGCAATTGCCCGGCGTTCGCACCACTCCGGTTCGGGGCGGGCGCGTCATATATCCGAAAGGTCCAACGCCCATGAAGGCGCTCATGAAGACCACCAAGTCGGCCAAGCCGCACGAGGTGGAAAAGAAGTGGCATATCGTCGATGCCGACGGCCTGGTGGTCGGTCGCGCGGCGACGATCATCGCCAACGTGCTGCGCGGCAAGCACAAGACGTCGTTCACCCCGCACGTCGATTGCGGTGACAATGTCGTCGTCATCAATGCCGACAAGATCCGCTTCACCTCGAACAAGGCGAAGACGAAGACCTACTACAAGCACACCGGCTATGCCGGCGGCATCAAGGCGGTCACCGCCGAAAAGGTCCTCGAAGGTCGTTTCCCCGAGCGCGTCCTGGAAAAGGCCGTCGAGCGGATGATCCCGCGTGGCCCGCTGGGTCGTCAGCAGATGCGCAACCTGCGCATCTTCAAGGGTGCCGAGCATCCGCATGAAGCGCAGAACCCCGAGGTTCTCGACATCGCGGGCATGAACCGCAAGAACAAGGTGGGCGCATAATGTCCGACAACCGCCAGTCCCTTTCCGACCTCGCGAACCTGACCGGTCAGCAGGCACCGGCCGCTGCCGCGCCGCAGGCTTCGGCTCCGCAGGGCGACACCGCCGGTGAAGCGCCTGCCGCTCCCGCCGCGCCGACCACCCCGCTGCGTGCACAGGAAATCGACCAGTACGGTCGCGCCTATGCCACCGGCCGCCGCAAGGACGCCGTTGCGCGCGTCTGGCTGAAGCCGGGTTCGGGCAAGATCACGATCAACGGTCGTGACCAGGAAGTCTATTTCGCGCGTCCGACGCTGCGTCTCGTCATCAACCAGCCGTTCGGCGTCGCCAACCGCAATGGTCAGTATGACGTGATCTGCACCGTCAAGGGCGGCGGCCTGTCGGGTCAGGCCGGCGCGGTCAAGCATGGCATCAGCCAGGCGCTGACCCGCTACGAGCCGATCCTGCGCGCGCCCGTCAAGGCCGCCGGGTTCCTGACCCGCGACAGCCGCGCGGTCGAGCGTAAGAAGTACGGCAAGGCGAAGGCCCGCCGCAGCTTCCAGTTCTCGAAGCGCTAATCGCATTTGGCACGAACGGGAGCACAAAAAGTTCCCGTTTGCGGCCAGTCGCGGTCGATTTGGGGCGGTCCGGTATCGGGCCGCCCTTTTCGTTGGGGACGTAACGGTATAGCGAGAGCCCGTCCGCGCGCTGGCGGAACAACCCAAGAGACGCCATGACCTCGCGTGCCAAGACTTCGCTGCTGCCGCTTGCCGATTCGGACCTTTGGCCCGACGAACTGCGCCGCAGCCTGTCGGACAAATTGTTCACCATCGCGTTCGGTGCGATCCAGTGGCCTTGGCTCCTTCGCAGCCTGTCGGGCGGGAAGAAGGCCGACAAGGCGCGGTTGATGGCCGATCTGGGCCTCGCGCCCGATGCCCTTCCGAACCTTGGCAGCTGGAAGGCCGATACCGGCTATCTCTCGCTGATCGTCGAGCGCATCGCCGCCAGCCGTCCGCGCACCGTGGTCGAGCTGGGCACCGGCGCATCGAGCCTCGTCACCGGCGCGGCGCTGGCCAAGCATGGCGGTGGTCAGCTCATCAGCTTCGACCAGCATGCCGGCTTCGTCGATGCGACGCGCGAATGGCTGAGCGAACATGGCATCAATGCCGATCTGCGCGCCGCGCCGCTGGTTGCGGCGCCGGGCGACTGGCCGGGCGTGTGGTACGACATCGACGCGCTGCCCGATCAGGTCGACCTGCTGCTGATCGACGGCCCCCCATGGACGATCCACCCTTATGTGCGCGGCGCGGCGGAAACGCTGTTCGATCGGCTGCCGGTCGGCGGGGTCGTGATGCTGGATGACGGCGCACGTCCGGGCGAGCGGGTCGTCGCCCAGCGCTGGCGCCGCCGCTGGCCGAACTTCCGGTTCGAACTGGTCAATCAGGGGACCAAGGGCACGTTGATCGGGCAGCGCCTTTCGTAAGGCAACGCCCGCCGTCACCCCGGATCAAGTCCGGGCTGGCGTCGAAGCGGATCAGTCGGCCTGCGCGGTCACCGGTTCGTCGGAAACGCCCATCTTGCGCGCGATCGTTTCGAACTGCCCGTTTTCGATCCGGATTTCGTTGAACGACGGCGGATCGGCGCGGGTGCGGGTCGACAGGGTGCCGGCGCCGATCATCCGCAATCGTCCGGCGGCGGTGCGATAGGGAATGTCGAACGGGTCGTGGACATGGCCCGACAGCACGGCATGCGCGCCCGCCGCGACCACGGCATCCAGCGCGACCATGCCGCCCTGCGTTTCGCCGCTCGATTTGGTACCGACATCGATCAGCGGATGATGCGCCGCGATGAAGATCAGGTCGCCCTTCGGCACCTTGCGCATCAGTTCCAGCGTCCGCGCCAGCGCCTTGTCGCCGACATAACCCTTCGACCAGTCCCAGCGAAACTGGAACCGGGCGGTCGTCTTGAGCGGCACGATCGCAACGCCGTCGATCTCCAGCGGACGCTCGATCATCCGCTCCAGCCGGCGATAGCGCTTGTAGGGTTTCACGAACCGCGCGAACAGATTGTAGAGCGGCAGGTCGTGGTTGCCGACCTCCACAGTGACCGGCCGGCCCAGGCTCTCCAGCCACTCGGCCGCCGCTTCGAACTCGGCGGTGCGCGCGCGCATGGTCAGGTCGCCGGTCATGATGACCGCATCGGGCTGTTCGCGCCGCACCGCGTCGCCGAACCACGCGATCGCCGCCTTGTCCTCCGCCCCGAAATGAACGTCGCTGACGTGAAACAGGCGGATCATGCGGCACTCCCGGCTATCGACTAACCGGGCAACGCACGAAGGCGGTCAGCGCTCCGAACGGATCGCCAGCGCCGTACCACCACCCAGCCCGGCCACCAACGTCAGCACCACGAATACCGCGCCCAGCCCCGCCCCGGCAGGCACCAGCGCGGCCAGCAGCGGCGGGACGCAGGCGGGCAAGGTATTGGTGAGGTTGAGCACCGCCAGGTCGCGCCCGCGTGTCTCGGGCGACGGCAGCATCTGCATCGCCAGTGCCGAATGCAGTGCCAGGAACACCGACAGTCCGGTCTGCGCAATGCCATAGCCGACGACCGCGCCGATAAAGCCGGGCGCCACCGCCATGCCGACCAGTCCCGCGATCACCAGCAGCGTCGCGCCGCCCAGGAACGGCTTGCGGCCACCGATCCGATCCGACCAGCGCCCGGCGACGATCGTCGCGACCACGACCACGGCGGTGACGATCGCCATCGCCTGCGCTACCGGCCCCGCCGCGTCGCCGCTGCCGCGCCACCGGTCGGCGAAGTGGAAAAAGGCATAGGCGGTCAGGCCGTTGCCCGCGACCTGCATCGCCAGCCGCGCGATCCACGCCCGGATCAGGTCACCGCGCACGACCGCCGCCGTCTCGGCCCCGATCGGCGCGCCGCCGCCCCCCGCCCCGCGTTCGCGCGCGAATAGCAGGAACGGCACGATCAGCAGCGCGGCCAGCGCGACATTGGCGGCGAAGCGGGTGCCTTCGGTCGGGAATAGCGGCACGGTGACGGCGGCGGCGGACAATACGCCGATCGGGTGCGATATGCCGAGCAGGCCCGATACCCGCCCCTTCTGCGCATCGGGCACTTCGTCGGCCATCACCGCGACCATCGGCGCGAACATGAGGTTCAGCGCAACCTGCCAGAAGCCGATGGCGACCAGCAACGTTGTCCGGTCGACGGCCCGGTGGATCGCCGCGAACGCCAGCGCCAGCAGCAACAAACCGGCAGCGATCGGCAGGCGGCGGCTACGGGTTCGACGCCAATGCCAGTCGCTCAACCAGCCGGCGGCAATGTTCGCGACACTGGCGACGACCGCCCCGCCCAGTACCGCCCAGCCCAGCAGCGCGACGCGGTTCGCTGGATCGATCGCGACGACCTTCACCTGCAACAGGATCGACACGAACGGCATGAACGCGACGAACAGCCCGCAATAGGCCAGCGTGTAGAGCGGGACGAAGCCGCGCGCGGGCGCGGCGGCGGAGGGGGTCAACGCCCCGCGACCCGGCGCAGCGCGGCGATCAACTGGCCGATCGTATAGGGCTTGTGCAGCAGGTCGAACCCCATCGTGCCGTGCCGGACGATGACGTCGCTATAGCCGCTGGTCAGCAGCACCGGCAGGCCGGGATGGCGTTCGCGCAGCCGCGCAGCCAGTTCGACGCCGTCGATGCCCGGCATCATCACGTCGGAAAACACGATATCGAACCCGTCCGGCCGCTCGCCGAGCACCGCCAGCGCCGCCTGTCCGTCGACGACATGCTCCGGCACGAACCCCTGCGCTTCCAGTGCCTGGGTCGTGGTGGTGCCGACCGCGACATTATCCTCGACCACCAGCACGCGCAGGCCGTTGCCTGCCAGCGACACCGGCACCTCGCGCGCCGGCGCATCGCTTCGCTCGGGCGAGAGGACCTGCGGGAGATAGAGCGCGAATTCGGTATGTCCGGGCACGCTGCGGGCACGAACCTCGCCGCCCGACTGCTTGGCAAAGCCGAACACCTGGCTCAGCCCCAGTCCCGTCCCCTTCCCCAGTTCCTTCGTCGTGAAGAAGGGTTCGAAGATGCGGGTCAGCGTTTCGTCGTCGATGCCGCTGCCGGTATCGCCGACCGTGATCACGACGAACTGGCCGGGCAGCGCCGGCGCGCCCGGCCCGGCCGGAATACCATCCACCCGGTCGACGGACAGGGTCAGGCACCCCTCCCCCTGCATCGCGTCGCGGGCATTGGCGGCGAAATTGACGATGGCGGTGTCGAACTGGTTCGGATCGGCATCGACGAACACGTCCGCATCACACGGCCGGATCGTCACCTCGATCCGTGAGCCGGCAAGGGTCCGGACGATATCGCCCAGATTGGCGACCGCTTCGTTGACGTCGAAGACCGCCGGTTGCAGCGCCGAGCGGCGGGCAAAGGCCAGCAACTGCCCGGTCAGCTTCGCTGCGCGGTCCACCGTATCGCTGATCGCCGCCAGATAGCGCTCCCGCCGTTCGTCGGTGAGCGTGGGCTGGCGCAGCAGGTCGACGGACGAACGGACGATGGTCAGCAGGTTGTTGAAATCGTGCGCCACGCCGCCGGTCAACTGGCCGATCGCCTCCATCTTCTGGCTCTGGCGCAGCGCGTCCTGCGCGGTGACCAGTGCCTTGGTCCGGTCGACGACCTGTTCCTCCAGCGATTCGGCCAGCGCCGCCAGCTCGCGCTCGGCGCGGCGGCGTTCCGTGGCCGCGCGGGTGCGTTCGGCGACCTCGCGGACGAAGGCGATCTCGTCATCGCGCCACGTCCGCGGTTCGCCATGGTTGGTGTAGATCAGCGCGACCAGCCCGCCCAGTTCGGTCAGGGGCATGTTGATGAAGGCGCGGGCGTTGATCGACTCCAGCTGCGCCGCCGTGTCGGCCGTGCGCGGGTCCAGCCGGGCATCCTCGACGATCGCCGTCTCGCCGCGCTTCAGATCGTCGATGTAACTGCCATAATCGCGGAAGTTCAGCACCCCCGCCAAGCTGCGCACGCCCGGCGCGTTCCAGTCGCGCTCGATCGTGATCGTCTCCGCCGCCCGATCGACCAGCCCATAGCCGACCCGGTCGACGCCCAGCGCCTCGCCGATGATCCGCGCCGCGGTGACGCCCATGTCGACCGGATCGTCGAGCAGGCGCAGCGCGTCATTCAGTTCGGCCATCGCCGCGCGCATCCGCTCCAGCCGCTTGTAAACGGTGACGTCGATCGACACGCCGGTCAGCCGCACGACCTCGCCATCGGCATCCAGCGTCGGCTGCCCCCGGCTGGCGATCCAGCGCACCTCGCCATCGCCGGGACGGATGCGGACCTCGATCTCCAGCGGTTCGCCGGCAAAGCTCGCCTCGATCGCCGCTACCGCCGCCGCCCGATCATCGGGATGTAGGATCGCCGACACCTCCGCCGTCGAGGGCGGATAATCGGCGTCGAAGCCGAAATTGGTCCGGCAGATTGCCGACATCGTCAGCTGGCGCGTCGCGCGGTCGAACGACCAGGTGCCGAAGCGCCCGGCCTCCAGCGCGAACAGCATCTCGCGCTCGCGCTCCTCCTGCTCGCGAAAGCGGCCGGCGAGTTCGGCCAGCAGCGCGGCGTTGCTCGATTCGAGCCCCTCCATCCGTTCGCGTTCGAGCGTAACGTCGAGCTGGCTGGCAAAGAAATAGGCGAGGCGGCCATCGGCATCGTGCACCGGAGCCAGCAACAGGCGGTTCCAGAACGGCGTGCCGTCCTTGCGATAGTTGCGGATGTCGATCTCGATCGACCGCACCGCCGCCACCGCCGCGCGGATCTGCGCGACCGTCGCGGGGTCGCTGTCGTCACCCTGCAGGAAACGACAATTCCGCCCGATAATCTCCGCGCGAGCATAACCCGTCAGGCGGCAGAAGGCGTCGTTGACGAAAACCACCGGATTGTCGGGCAGCCGCGGATCGGTGATGAGCATCGGCATGCGGGTCGCCCGCACCGCCGCGACGAACGGATCGGTCCCGCCATCCGCGCCGGCGATTTCCAGCGCGATACGGCGGTCGTCGCTCGCCGCCTGCCCGCTCGTGTCACGCCCCTGTTCCACGTCGCCTCGCATCCATGGCAGAACGTGGCGCCCCACCGGCCGTTCCCCCGGCCCGCTATGCTCGGATCAGCGTCGAACGTCCAGTCCGCCGGACAGGAAATCATCGATATCTGCCTGACGGAACAGGTTGAAATCGCCCGGCAGCGAATGTTTGAGCGCGGCGACCGCCAGCCCCCATTCGGCGGCGGTCGCTTCGTCCCGGCCCGACATCAGGGCGTGCAGCACGCCGCTGGCAAAGGCGTCGCCGCCGCCGATCCGGTCGACGATGCCGGAGATCGCGACCTCCCCGATCTGTACCGCGCCCGTCGGCATATCGATCCGCGCCGACAGCCGGTGCCGGTCGGCATCGTCGACATGCCGCGCGGTCGAGGCGATGTGGCGGAGGTTCGGAAAGGCCGCGAACGCCGCCTCGGCCGCTTCGCGCCGCCGGTCCTCACCATCGCCCGAAAATTGCTTACCCAGCAGCAGCGAGACGTCGCGATGGTTTCCGAACAGCAGGTCCGCCATCGACACCAACCGGGTCAGCACAGCGCGCGGGTCGCTGTCCCACGCCTCCCACAGCCGGGCGCGGTAATTGCCGTCGAACGAGACGGTCAGCCCGCGCGCCCGGGCCGCTTCGGCGGCGGCGATGGCGGCGTGCGCGGTTTCGTGACCCAGCGCCGGCGTGATGCCCGACAAGTGCAGCCGCGTGCAGCCCGCCAGCAGTGCGTCCCAGTCCCAGGCCGCCGCCGGGGTCGTGGCAAAGCTCGATCCGGCACGGTCATAGACGATGTCGGACGCCCTGAGGCCCGCGCCGGGGCTGAGGAAATACAGCCCCATCCGCCCCTCGCGGGTTACGACGCGCGAACAATCGACGCCCTGCGCGCGGACGGCGGCAATGGCACCGCGCCCCAACGGATTGTCGGGCACCGCGCTGACCATCGCGCTCGCATGGCCCAAACTGGCGAGCCCGACCGCGACATTGGCCTCCGCCCCGCCGACATGGACGTCGAACCGCCCGGTCTGCATCAACAATTCGCGGCCCGGCGCGGTCAGCCGCAGCAGCAATTCGCCGAAACACAGGATCATCGCGCCAGCCACCCGCCATCGACCGCAAGGATATGCCCCTGCACATAGGCCGCGGCATCGGACGCCAGGAACACCGCCGCCCCGCCCAGATCGCCTGGGTTCCCCCAGCGTCCCGCCGGAATACGGTCAAGGATCGCGGCATTGCGCGCAGGGTCCGCCTGCAACGCAGCGGTGTTGTTGGTCGCGATATAGCCCGGCGCGATAGCGTTCACCGTGACGCCGTGCTTCGCCCATTCGTTCGCCAGCAGTTTGGTGAGGCCACCGATACCCGATTTGGACGCGGTATAGCTCGGTACGCGCACCCCGCCCTGAAAGGTCAGCATCGACGCGATATTGATGATGCGCCCCTGCCCTTGCGCGATCATGTGGCGCCCGGCGGCCTGACACAGGAAGAACACCGATTTGAGGTTGGTGTCGACCACGGCGTCCCAGTCCTCCTCGGTAAAGTCGACCGCATCGGCGCGGCGGATGATCCCGGCATTGTTGACCAGGATGTCGAGCCGCCCGAGCCTTTCCAGCGTCTCCGCCACGACCCGATCGACCGGCGCGATGGTCGACAGGTCGGCGGAGACGATTTCCGCCCGGCGGCCGAGCGCGCGGACCTGTTCGGCTGTGTCGGTGGCGGGCGTGCGGCCAATCAGGGCGACATCGGCACCGGCGGTGGCCAGGGCGACGGCGATCGCCTGACCGATACCGGTATTGGCCCCGGTGACGGCCGCGACCCGGCCCGAAAGATCGAAGGGATTCATGGCAACTCCTTGGTTTCCCGCTCGGGCGGGATGCAGGCTATCGCGCGGCGCCCGTTCATTCGCATCGCGTATACCCGCGCAGGCGGGGATCCCCAGGGGTCAACTCACGCCAACTGGCAGATGTCGAGCACCTTCATGTCGGTATAGTCCTGGTTCTCCCCAGCCATCGCCCAGATGAAGGCATAGGCGCGGGTGCCCGACCCCATATGCACCGACCAGGGCGGGCTGATGACGGCCTCTTCGTTCCCCATGACGATGTGGCGCATTGCTTCGCCCTCGCCCATGTAATGGAACACCTTGTCATTGTCGGTGGGCAGTTCGAAGTAGAAATAAATCTCGCTGCGGCGTTCGTGGATGTGCGGCGGCATGGTGTTCCACACGCTGCCGGGCTTCAGCACGGTCAGGCCCATCACCAGCTGCGCCGAATCGCACACGCCGGGAATGACCAGCTGGTAGATCGTCCGCTCGTTCGATTCCTCGAGGCTGCCGCGATCGAGCGCGTTGGCATCGGCGATGCCCAGCTTGCGGGTGGTGAAGCCCTTATGCGCGGGGCACGACGCGATGTAGAAGCGCGCACCCTTGCCTGCAAACTCGACGTCGACCGCACCCATGGTGACGTAGACGCAGTCCTTGTTGCCAAGGATGAACACCTCACCGTCGACGGTCACGCTGCCCTCGGCCGAACCGACATTGACCACCGCCATCTCACGGCGTTCGAGGAACGGATGGCCCTCCGCCGATTTCGGCTCGGTCTGCGCTGGCAGCTTCACCGGCGCATCGCCGACCGCCACACCGCCGATCACGAACCGGTCGGCATGGGTGTAGTTCAGCACGCACTCGCCCTCGCGGAACAGCCCGTCGATCAGGTAGCGGTCGCGCAGCTCCTCGTTCGACACGCATTCCATCATGTCCGGGTGGGTGGCATAATAGGTACGGTCGAACATCACTCTCTCCTGATGGTAACCGGTATCAGCGGCCTTTGGCGGCCGAACCGGCATTCCTCGCTCTGATTGGCGCCTCTTCTACCGGCGAACCCTGCTGACGTCGACCCCGTTTTTGACACCGGTTTCCTGTGCTCATAACGAGAGGCTTTGCGAGCGCGTGCGTTCCGGCCTAAGTCGCGTGCCATGCAACCGCTCGATCTCCAGCAACAATCCGCCCGTACCTGGTTCGAATCGCTGCGCGACCGCATCTGCTCCGCGTTCGAAGCGATCGAACGCGAGGCGGGATCGGACGCCGCCTTCGCCTATACCCCATGGGACCGGGTCGATCCGTCGGGTGCGCCGGGCGGCGGCGGCGTGCGGGGCGTGATGAAGGGAAAGGTCTTCGAAAAGGTCGGTGTGAACGTCTCGACCGTCGGCGGCACCTTCGAGGGCGAATTCGCCAAGTCGATCCACGGCGCGGCGGACGACCCGCGCTTCTTCGCGACCGGCATCAGCCTCGTCGCGCACATGACCAATCCGCATGTCCCCGCGGTGCACATGAACACCCGCTTCCTCGTGACGACGAAGCGCTGGTTCGGCGGCGGAGCCGATCTCAACCCGCCCATCCCCTATGCGGAGGACACCGCGGATTTCCATGCCGCGATGCAGGCGGCGTGCGACGCGCACGATCCGGCGCATTACCCCAAATTCAAACAATGGGCCGACGACTATTTCTACATCCCGCATCGCGGCGTCCATCGCGGCGTCGGTGGCATTTTCTACGACCATCTGGGCAATGATTGGGACGGTGATTTCGCCTTCACCCGGGATGTTGGAGAGGCGTTCCTGTCGATCTATCCGCAGCTGGTGCGGCGGCGCAGGGCGATGCCCTATGACGATGCCGACCGGGCGCGACAGCTCGAATGGCGCGGCCGCTATGCCGAGTTCAACCTGGTCTATGATCGCGGCACGCTGTTCGGCCTGAAGACTGGCGGCAATATCGATGCGATCCTGATGAGCCTGCCGCCGCTCGCGACCTGGAGCTGACGCCATGGGGTTGATACCGGTCAAGCCGGGCGAGGTCGCGACCATCGTCACCTCGCTGGAGATGCTGGAGCGGCCGCGCCCCGCCCCGCTGCCGCCCTCTCCGCTGCGGCTGGTGCGCTGGGAAAGGCCGGGCGTCGATCGGTATCGCGCGCTGTTCCGGCGGGTCGGCGGGCCGTGGCTGTGGTTTTCGCGGCTGGTGATGGACGACGACCGGCTGACCGCGATCATCCACGACGATGCCGTCCGCATCTGGGCCGTGGTCGACCGCGCGGGGATCGAGATCGGGATGCTCGAACTCGACTTTCGCACGGCGGGCGAATGCGAGCTGTCCTATGTCGGCCTGATCCCCGAACTGGCCGGCAAGGGCCATGGCCGCTGGCTGATGGCGCATGCGCTGGCGATGGCGTGGGCGAAGGACGTGCGGCGGGTATGGGTGCATACCTGCACGCTCGACCATCCCGGCGCGCTTGGCTTCTATCGCCGGTCGGGCTTCGTGCCGTACCAGCGCACCATCGAAACCTTCGCCGACCCGCGAATCGCCGGGGCGTTGCCCGACGATTGCGGCGCGCATTACCCCTTGCTGGCTAGCCGGCGGTAGATCGTCGCGCGGACCAGCGTATAGGCGATAGCCGCCGCCATCGACATTGCCGAGATCGCGATCGCGATGATGCCGGCGGTAAACGGATTGGTCCCGCCCGCCGACGCCGCGCGGGCGATGCTCTGCAGCGCCGACTGGATGAAATAGGCGCCAAGGTGGATCAGCGCCCAGAGCGACAGCAGTTGCAGGACCCGACCGCGCGTCAGATCGAGCGCCCGCCCGACCGCATCGCCGAACCGCCGCTCCGGCTCGGCCAGCAGCACCGGCATCACCATCGCCGCGCGACCGATGACATAGAGCCCGGGCACGATGAACAGCGCCACGCCGCACACCAACGCGATGTTGAGTAGCATCGTCGCGGCGATCAGTACCGGCAACCGCCGCGCGACGATCCGCAGCGCGTCGCCGACGGTGGGCCGCGCCGGATCGAGCAGCAGCGCGAGCAGCACGGCGACGCCGACCAGTTCCGCAACCATCTGAAACGCCAGTAACGGGGCATTGTCGACCAGGAAGGACTGCATCGACGCCATCAGTGCCTGATCGTCCTTCGGCTCGACCGGTACCGTAACGCTCGACTCGCGCATGAACAGCGCCAACGCCAGATTAGGCAGGAAGAAGAACACGCCCCCGACCGCGGCGATCACGTCGCGGTCCCGCTTCCAGATCTGTACCGCGTCGTGACAGGCGGCCGCGACGTTCAACCTCATGCGAAGACGGCCGCGTCGTCCTGCTGGCCGACGACTTCGCGGTACAGCTTGCCGACGAACGCGCTCTGGTACAGCGCCAGCGCCGCGCTGACCGCTGCCACGGCAAACGCCCCGGCGATGATGGCCGGCGACAGGCCACCGTCGTTGGCGGTGAACAGCCCGATCAGGCCGCCGACCACGAACTGCGCCGCCGACACCGCGACGCCGGCGACGATGCCGTAGAGGATCAGCACGCCGATCAGCTTGAACGTCATGCCGCGCGTCACGGCGAAGGCGCGGCCGATCGCGCCGACGCCCCGCCGCTCATGCGCGACCACGGCGTTGATCGGCAGCAACCGGGCCGACACCCACAGCAGGAACAACGCGAGCACAAAGAAATACAGCAGCGCGAAGCCGAGCTTGCCGATTTCCGAGGGCTGGGGCGGCACGCCGTTCATCACCGATGTGAAGTCGAATCCGCTCGCAACGGCCAGGACGACTCCGGGGATCGCCAGCACCGCCAGGATCGCCATCAGCACGATGCTGACCCCGATCATCGGCAGGAAGCGCGTGCGGGCCAGCGACAGCGCGACGCGATGCTGTTCCTGTCCGTTGGGCTGCGCCGAGAACGCGACCAGATAGAGCGCGCCCCATAGCGACACGACGGCGGTCACCAGCG